>CAZFPT010000133.1:0-3541 GCA_964521005.1 uncultured Planctomycetaceae bacterium
TCGACCGCGAGAAAGACCAGGCCGTCGTGCAGGCCGGCGCGTTCGAGATGCAGGTAGCCCTGGCCGACCTGGCCCCGGTGCCGTAGGGCTCGCAACTCGTTGCGGGCGCAACACCGAAGATGAAACAGAACAGAACATGGGCTGGAAGCCCATGCGACGCGATGACCGTAGGGCTCGCAACTTGTTGCGGGCGCGATCGTCGGTGTCGCTGGCGTCGCCGGACAGCGGGTGCCCGGACCTGTGCCGGCCGAAGCGATCCGTAGGGCTCGCAACTCGTTGCGGGCGCAACACCGAAGATGAAACAGAACAGAACATGGGCTGGAAGCCCATGCGACGCGATGACCGTAGGGCTCGCAACTCGTTGCGGGCGCGATCGCGGGTCGATGCGGGTCGATCACTCCTTGGAACCTGTCACATGGAGTTTGGTTTTTTGCTTCTCTCACGTCTTGACGCTGTCGACCGTCACCAGTGCGATGGGGGTGAACACCATCACCGGAAGCCAGGCAGCCAGCACGGGCGGCAGGCCCATGTACCGACAGCCGTACACGAAGGCCATGAACAGCGTGAGGATGCCGATGCACATGCCCACGGAGGTTTTGATGTTCCGTTCGCGCGAGAGGATGAACGGCAGCGCCAGCAGGAGCTGGAGAATGGTGATGATCGGCTCGGCCAGGCGGATCTGCCGCGTCAGGCGGACGGCCTGGCGGTTGGGCAGCCGGCGCGTCTCCAACAGCCGACTGAGCTGGGCGGTGCTCAGCCATTCCATCCATCGCCGGTCCTGACGGAGGGTGATGTCTTCGGGAGTCAGGTCGGTGCGGACCAGTGCGTAGGGTTGATCGAGCAGCCAGTAGCTCAGCTCCGTGCCGCCCACCGCCCTCTGCCACTCGGCCGAGTCGGCGTAGAAGGTGACCTGCCCGCGTCCGTCGGGCGCCATGAACGTGAATTCGGGCTGGACCAGGGCCACGTGTCGCCCCTCGTCTTCCTGCACCATCCGGTCGGCCCGGATCGTCATGTTGTACGTCGGGTCCAGCAGCGGCTCGCCGAGTCGGATGTTCTCCGCGAGCTGTTCGGGAGGCAGCCCGCTATGGATGCGTTTGGCGCCCTGGCTGGCGGGCCAGCCTCGGGTGGCGGCGAGCACCGGGTCGCGAAACAACCAGCCCCGGTCGCGCTGGTCGTCCCAGACCGCCTGCGAGCCGGACATGCAATGCGTCATCCGGGCACTCTTGTCGCGCACGACGGCCACCGGTTCCTCGAGCGATCGGTCCTGCACCTCGAACCGCGGGGAGAACCAGACGACCTCGTTTCCATCGGAGAGCAGGCGCACCTGGAATGACGTGTCGCTGGACTCGTCCATGTCGTTGATACTCTGCGCCAGCTTGGACGCCACGCGCGGAATCACCAACTCGCGATCGATCACGATCAGCCCGCTGAGCACGACGGCAGAGACGAGCATCGGCAGTACGACGCGATAGAGACTCACGCCGGATGCGAGGATGGCCGTCAGCTCGTTGGTATGGTTCATCCGCGCCAGGGTGAACGCCGCCGCCGCGACGAGGATCAAACCGCCCAGTTCCACGAAGTAGACCAGCGAGTGATAGCTGTAGTAGGTGATGATATGCGAGATCACCTCGCCGATGGGCCTGCTTCCTTCGGCGAACTCGTCCATGTTCACCAACAGGTCCACGACGATGCGCATGGACATGAGAATGAGAAACCACAGCAGCGCCGCCAGCAGGAAGCTGCGGATGACATAGCGGTCGAGCGTCTTCATCTCGATCCCCCGCGCGGCGCGTCGGATTGTGCGATCATGGCGAATATCATTGTCTCGAATGCCTCAAATACAGCACGGCGTTGGCAACCAGCAACAGCACCACCCCCGCCCAGATGGACCCGATCCCGATCGGCTCGGGCACGTCCGGGTTGGTCACGAGCTCCTTGCCCATCAGAATCATCAGCGTCACGATGGACCCGGGTATCGCCGCCAGCGCGACGGCACTGATCAACTGCCCCCCCTTGAACATCAATCCCAGCCCCGCTCCCATCGCGACCATGAGAAAGCAACTGATCCCATAGGCCGCCCTGCCGTGCAACTCGGCCTGGATCTCGGAGAGAATGCGGTCCACCCCCTGGGTAATCAGCTGATCCACAGCCTTCAGGATACCCTTGTCCCGGGTGTACTGCTCGGCGTTGGTGTAGACGTCCCGCAACGAGATATCGCGTGCCTGTTCCACCACCGTCTCGGGAATCGCCAGCCGACCGATGCGCCAATCGGCGCGGCGTTGGACGCGATCCTCAGCCAGGGCGAGGAACTCCACGGTGATGTTTCCGCTCAGTGCGATGCTGAGGTAGGACTTGTCCTGCATGCGCGACCAGCTCGCCTGGATGGTCCCGGCGTCGGCGGTGATGATCTGCCGCATGACCTTGTCGCGGTACACGCGCACGCGCACGGGGATCGGCCGACCCTCGGTGGACACGCCGGAAAGCAGCTCGACCTCGTTGCGCCCGACGACCTGCGCCGCCTGGGCCGAGACGACGTATCGCTGGTCGACCCCCTGCAGGGAGTACTCGTTGCCCTGGTTGATCTCCCCGGTGATCAGGCGAACGGAGTTGTTGTGCAGAATATCCCGCCGGATGTCGGCCAGGCCTTGACGGATTCTGCCGTGATCGGACGGGTCCTCCCGCATCTTCAGCAGTTGAGGCCAGCTGTAGCTTTCGGGCTTTTCCTCCATCTGCCCGATGACGTTCGGCAGCGGGGGCGACTCGAAGTAGACCTCGCCGAGATGGACCACATTCTGCCCGCCGGTCTCGGTCTGGGCGGCGTTTTCGAGTTGGATGGTCACGTACGTCCTGCCGCCATAGCTGCGGAAGTGGACGTCGGCGTAGGAGGCCGCCAGCAGGCGCGATCGGCCATCCGGGTCGAGATCGGCCCCGACGACGCCGAAAAGCTTGTCGGTCTTGGGGTCCACCTCGTCGGCGTGCAACAGCCACGTGCCCCGCTTGAAATAGCCTTCGCTCTGGATCTTGTGGTAGATGATCCCGCGCAGATTGGCCTCGGCGGCGCGGGCGGCCATCCGCGCCAGGTGCGGGGTCACGAAGTTGCTCAACGCCAGCGTCAGCAACGTCACGCCCACCCCCAGCGCCAGGGCAGGGCGCAGCAGCGTGAGGGTAGGAATTCCGCTGGCCCGGCAGGCGAGCAGTTCGTTGTCCTGGGCAAACCGCCCGTAGACGAACGTCGCGGCGAACAGGGCCGCCACCGGGAGCGTCAGGGAGATGGTCGCCGGGACGGTAAAGACGAACAGGCCCAGCACCTGCGAGGCAGCCAGGCCCTGTCGACGGAGCGGCTCGAGGATCGCGAAGACCGTCATCACGAGCGTGAACGGCACGAGCGCCTGCAGCAACACCTTGAGCAGATCGCCGGTTATGTATCCATGCAGTGTCCGTATCACTCGAGCAGGACTCCGTTTTGGTGGGCTACGGACAGTTCACCCAGCCCAGAGCACGCCTGCGCCCTGAGAAGGTCCCTGCGAAGCCCTTCAAATAA
>CAZFPT010000133.1:3641-9067 GCA_964521005.1 uncultured Planctomycetaceae bacterium
CGGCGGGTTCCGTCCCGCCGCAAGGTGCTTCTTCTTTGCCGGGCGCCCTGCCGAACGCTTTGTGCAAGGCCGTCGACCCGCGCCACCGTTCCAGGGCGGCATTGTAGGCCAGCCCCTGCTCGCGAGGCAAGGGCCCGGCCGCGTTGATTCCGCGGGCGGTTTCATGCAGACTCCCGCCCCCGCCTGCCGATACCGATAGTATGAACCACGCCGTCCGACCGGGGCAGGCCCTTTGATTGTGATTTTCGCTGATTCAGCCGAAACGCAGATTGGGAAAACATCCGCATGCTACTCGAGTCAAGTTTCGCTTTCATCGCCATTCTGAACCCCTTCGCGCTGTGCCTCTACGTCGGGCAGATCATCGACGACGTCGGGCTGCGGGCCTTCAGCATGGTCCTGCTGCGGGCGTGCATGCTCTCGGTGGTGGTCTTCCTGCTGTTCGGGTACACCGGCGAGTTCGTCCTGAGCAACGTCCTGCAGATTCAGCCCGAGGCGATGCGCGTCTTCGGCGGGATCATCTTCCTCATCGCCGGATACAACTACGTCATGAAGGGCTACCGGGCGGCCGTCATGCTGCGAGGCAGCCTCGAAGAACTCCCCTCGGCCATCGCCCTGCCCTACATGATCGGCGCCGGCACCATCACCCAGGCGATTCTCGTGGGCAAGCACAACCCGCACTGGGCGACAGGAACGATCCTGATCGGCGGAGTCCTCTTCAGCTTCGTGGTGATGATCTCCTTCGGCCTCATACGCGAAACCATGAAAGGCCCGCGAGAGCGGGTCTTCGAACGCTACGTCAACACCCTCGCCCGTCTTAACGGCCTGGTGATCGGCGCGCTGTCGGTGCAGATGATCGTCCAGGGGCTCCATGGCCTCTGGCTGCTGAACGCGGCGAAGGGTTGAGAAAGCCCTCCCGCGCCGCCCACGAACTCAGGGAACCCGCTCCAACTTGGCCTCGTCGGCGACCTTTTCGTCGGCGACCGTAACCGTGACCGTCTGCGTGAGATTCTTCTGCGCGTCCTTCAACAGCCCTTTGCCGGCAGCGTAGTAGGTGAATTGCAGCTCGTTCTCGCCTTTCGGAAGCAGCCAGTTGAACGTGCTCACCTCCGCCAACGGCAGCCCCGCCCGTTGGCGCGTCACCGCCTCGTGCATGAGCATCACCTTGTGCTGCATGCCCAGCTTCTCGTTGAGGCGGAAGCGATAGCTGACCACCTGGCCGGGTTTGAGCGTCGTCGTCAGCGGGCGTTTCTCGAATTCCCTGGCCTTGACCTCCCGCACCTCGCGCTTTGGCCCGAGCTTGCCCTCGGCTTTGCTGCTTCCGCCCCGAGGCGTGTTGAGCATGGTCAGCGGCGCGAAGGCAGCCGGCTCCTTGCCGACATTGCGGAAGTCCACCCGCAGCCGCACGAGTTGGCCGGGCCTGGCTGAGGCGCGATCCACGCTGAGGCGCATCGCGATCCCGCCGACTGGGTCGGTCCATGCGAATTTGTTGGCGTCGACCTCCTGCGGGGCAGCCTTCTCCCTGGACCGCTTGACGATTTCCCGGATCAGCACGACCGAGCGGATGCGGGTATCACGCGAGCGGGACTTGCGGGCCATGCTGTAGATCGGCCGAACCGCCGGCGGACCGATCTCCATCAACTCGTCGTACGCCAGCAGAACCTTCTTCACGTCGTTGCCGTCCAGCTGCCCGACCAGCCTGGCGATCCGCTGCCGACGGAGCTCCGCCTCGTTCGCGTCGGAGTGGGCATTGGCATCGGCGGGCGCGTTGGCATCGCCCTGCTGCCGGGCCCACACCGCACCGACCCCGCCGGCCAACCATGCCGCCGCCAGGGACACCGCCACCATCCACGCCACCCGCCATCCTGTCCGCATCGCCATCTCCTGCATGCAGGGCCCGCTCGATAACCACAACGCGGGTAACCGGATTCACCCGCAAACCATCAGACGCCCCTGCCGCCGAGAGGTTCCGGCGATCACCGGCCGTTGTCCGTTCTCTGGCGAGAGCTCGCCGCGTTTTTCATCGTCTTGCCGAAGAAGCAGACGCCTGATAGCATCTGTTTGTTCAGACGCTGCGAGTGGCTCGCAGCCCCCGCGAAAGGACGAACCCCCGATGGCTGAGATGCACCCCGACATGAACATCCGTCCCGGATACGAACAGCGGCCTGACGCCCGCGACGACCCGCGCCTCGACTGGTGGCGCGACGCACGGTTCGGAATGTTTATCCACTGGGGGCTCTACGCCCAGGACCACCGCCGATGGAGCGAATACCCCCTGACCGTGACACACCACTACACGGGCGAATGGGTGCAGCACGTCCGGCGGGTGCCTCACGACGTCTATCGCCTCTGGGCGAAGGAGTTCAACCCGGCCGGCTTCGACGCCGATGAGTGGGTCGCCCTGGCGAAAGAGGCGGGCATGCGGTACATGGTCATCACCGCCAAGCACCACGATGGGTTCTGTTTGTTCCGGACCGCGACGACAGACTTCAACATCGTCGATGCCACGCCGTTCGCGCGAGACGTGATCAAGGAACTCGCCGACGCCTGCGCCCGGGCTGAGCTGCCCTTCGGCGTGTACTACTCGCAGTCCCAGGACTGGTCGCACCCCCACGCGGAGGGCAACGCCTGGGACTTCGACCCGTCCGAGAGGGACTTCGAGGCGTACCTGGAAGATACCGTCCGCCCGCACATGCGCGAGCTGCTGACCGGCTACGGCCCGATCGGGCTGGTGTGGTTCGACACCCCCATGAACATGACCGTCGAACAAAGCGCCGGCCTGGTGGACCTCGTTCACGATCTCCAGCCCGACTGCCTCGTGTCCGGGCGCATTGGCAACGGTCTGGGCGACTACGCCAGCTTCCGCGACAACCGCTACCCCGCACACGCCCAGCCGATGGACTGGGAATCGCCGGCGACGATGAACCGCACCTGGGGCTACGTCCCCGACGACCACGCCTGGAAGAGTTCGCGCGAGCTGCTCTGGACGCTGATCGACACCGCCTCCAAGGGCGGAAACTTCCTGCTGAACGTCGGCCCGGACGGCCTTGGCTGCATCCCGCAACCCTCGCAGGACATCCTGCGGCGCATGGGCCAGTGGATCGAGGGCAGTGGTGAGGGCATCTACGCCACGCGCGTCGGGCCCGTCCAGAACGCCCGCTGCATTCGCACCACCAAGGACCTCGCGACCGACGAGGTATTCGTGCATGTCATCACCTGGCCGCTGGAAGACCGCCTCACGCTACCCGACGAACTGGCAGACGCCCGAGCAGCCCGCCTGGTGGCGTCCGGAACGCCGCTGACGATCGATACCAGCGAAGGCACGCCCGCGATCCTCCTGCCGGCAGAGATGAGAGCCCAACTGCCCCTCACGCTTCGGCTGGCCGGGAGAAACCGCGATGATTGAACCCCCGACGAGCCCCGAGGAGCGAGCCCGCGCCGAACGTCGCGCGCCCGGCTGGGTCGTCCGATGCAAACGGTGTGGCTACACCCAGCCATGGGGCAAATACGGCGTCCGCCAGATGGGCTGGGCGTGGAAGAAATGCACCCTGGGCCGATGCCCGCGGTGCAAACGCATCTGCTGTCACATGATCGAGAAACGGAAGGACGCGACATGATCAGACGCCTGTGGATCGGATCCGCGCTGCTGGTTCTCTCGGCTTCGCTGGGTTGTCAGCCAACCGGCACGCCCAACGCGCCAGTCGAGGACGCCCCCAACCCGGCGGCCACGCCCACCTGGCGGACCGACGAATTGGCTGCCAAGCGTCACCGGCAGTTCTGCGAGCGCGCCGGCCGACACGATTATCCCATCCTCTTCCTGGGCGACTCGATCACGGAGGGCTGGTTCGTCACCGGCATGGACGTCTGGAAACGCGAGTATCGCCCGATGAACGCGGGGAATTTCGGGCTCTCCGCCGACCGCACCGAGACCATGCTCTGGCGACTCGAACACGGCGAGTTGGACGGCCTTTCACCCAGGGTCGTCGTGCTCATGATCGGCACGAACAACCTCAAAAGCGGGCCCATCCGCCACACCCCCGCCCAGACGGCCGAGGGCGTCACCGCCGTAGTCGACCTCATCCAGGAGAAACTGCCCGACTCGAAGATCCTGCTGCTGGGCATCCTGCCGCGACAACCCCAGTACACCTGGTTCCCTGCCGTCCGGCGGGAGACCAACCGCCGCATCGCCACACTCGCCGAGCGAGAGAATGTCCGCTGGCTGGACTTCTCCGGCCGGTTCCTCGACGAGCAGGGACGCCTGCGAGCCGAACTCTACCGCGAGGACCTGCTGCACCTTTCCGGCAAGGGATACGAAATCTGGGCCGACGCCATGCGCAAACCTCTGCGGGAGATGATGCAGCCGTAGCGAATGCCCCTTCCTATTCGCCCGGCCGCGCTTTGTATCGTATTCTGCGGGTGTCGTTTCTTCTTTAACCGGAAACCAGATCCATGCATATCAAGCGCCCCAACGGCGCTTCGCCAACGGGTCCCAAGGATGGGTTCACCCTGGTGGAGCTGCTGATCGTCGTGGTAATCCTGGCGATTCTTGCCGTGATTGCCATTCCCTTCGTCCATGGCCACCAGGACGACGCCGAGGCCCGCGTGTTCGTCACGAACCTGCGCCACGCCTGCGACCAGTTCAAACTCTACCAGATCGAAGAGGGCGAATATCCGCCCGATACGACACCGGGCGTGGTTCCCCCAGGCATGGCCGATCGGCTCGCGTCGCTGAAGTGGACCTCCCCCACGCCCATCACGGGCCAGTGGGACTGGGACTACAAGCAATATCACTTCACCGCCGGCGTTTCGGTGTTCAAGCCCGAACGCGACGCCAACGACATCGCCCAGCGCGTGGACGCCATCCTCGACGACGGCGATCTGACCACGGGCGGCTTTCGCAGCCGTGCCGACGGATTCATCCAGGTCGTGGAGTATTGAACGCGCTTTAAGCGCTGAGAAGGTGGCCATCCTTGGACAAGCCCAGGGCAGGCAAGTACCGCCCTGCCATGCTCACTCCCCCGTCACCGTCACGACGATGCGTCGGTTTCGCGGCTTGACGTCGCATTCCAGGTGGAAGATCTGCTGCCATGTTCCGGTGGCGAGCTGGCCGTCCGTGACGGGTACGGTCAGCGACGGGCCCATCCAGGTCGCCTGCAGGTGAGAATGCCCGTTGCCATCGTGCCATGCCAGCTCGTGGCCGTACTCGGTGGACGGCGGGATGAGGCGGTCGAGCAGCTCGGGCATGTCCCGCTCCAGGCCGGGCTCGAACTCGATGGTGCCGATCGTCGCGGTCGAGCCGATGTTGAACACGTGAACCACGCCGGTGGCGATGCCCGAACGTTTCACGACGTCGGCCACCTCGCGGGTAATCTCGTGCATGTCCCGATGGCCGGCGGTGCTCAGCTGGATGGTCTCCTGGTGTGTCACAG
>CAZFPT010000134.1:0-8968 GCA_964521005.1 uncultured Planctomycetaceae bacterium
GGATTCGGATTCGAACGTGAGAGGATCACATGAAACGGTTTGTCGTCGCGATGGTGTGTGTTGGTGTGCTGGCCGGGCCGGCGAGGTCGGCTGGGAAGGCGAGTGACATGGAAGTACTGAGGCAACGGCTGGCGGCGGAGCAACTGAGGAAGCGGCACACATCGGATGCGTCGGTTCGGCAGTTGATGAAGACCCAGGAGGACGATGGGACCTGGGGTGATATCGACTACAAACACCAGCAGCGCACCGGCTGGGAGCCCCACGGCCACACCGGGCGACTGGTGAAACTCGCACGCGCCTGGGCCGATGAGGACAGCAAGCTGTATCACGACAAGGCGGCGATGGACTCGTTGCGGAAGGGGGTGGCCGCCTGGCTGAGGATCGACCCGAAATCGCCGAACTGGTGGCATAACCAGATCGGCGTTCCGACGAATTTCGCGGGCGTTGGCCTGCTGGCGGGCGAGGAACTGCCGGCGAAGCTGCGGCAGGGGGCGATGGCGATTCTCGCCCGCTCCCGGGCCTGTCGTCAGCGGACGGGGCAGAACCTTGTGTGGGTCTCGCGGGTGTTGCTGACCGAGGGCGTACTCAGCGGAAATGAGCGGTTTGTCCGCCAGGCCGTCGGCGATATCCTCGGGACCGTCAAGATCACCGAGAAGGAGGGCATCCAGGCCGACGCGAGCTTCCACCAGCACGGGGCACAGCTCTACTCCGGCGGGTATGGCCGGGGTTTCGTGGCCGACGTCACCAGCCTCATGCGGCTGGCGCGGGGTACGGAGTTTGCCGCCAGCGGGAAGCTGCAGGAGCTGATGGTCTACCTGGTGCTGGATGGCCATCAGTGGATGATCTACCGAAATCACTTCGACCCGGCCGCCAGGGGCAGAGAGATCTCCCGGCGCGGCGGCGACGTCGGCTGTGGGGCGACGAGGGCAGCCTGCGAGAACCTGCTGACGCTCGAACCGGAGCGGGCCGACGAACTGAAGAACCTCCTGCAGCGGCTGCAAACGTGGCAGATCCCGCCGCGGAAGGGCGAGAAGGGGCCTGCGCTGGTCGGCAGCCGACACTACTGGGAGAGCGATTTCACGGTCCATCGTGGCGAGGGGTTCTACCTGTCGGTGAAGGGGCATTCCACGCGGACACTGGCGACCGAGAGCGGAAACGGCGAGGCGATCAAGAACTGGTACGTCGGGTGCGGGACGATGACGATTCTCAACAAGCGACAGTCCCACGCGCGCATCTGGCCGTTGCTGAACTGGCGACAACTGCCCGGGACGACCATCGAACAGAGCGACAAGCCGCTGCCCGAGCCCACATGGACCGGCGGCACGCGCGGCCAGAGCGACTTCACCGGCGGCGCGAGCGACGGGACGGACAGCGTAAGCACCTACGGCCATCAGCGCGACGGACTGACGGCGCGGAAGTCGTGGTTCTTCATGGGCGACGGCGTGGCCTGCCTGGCTGCGGGCATCGAATGCGAAGGCGACGAGGCTGTCTTCACGACGTTGGATCAATGTTACGCAGCCGACGGCGTATTGGCCGGCGTGGGCGCGAAGGACCCCGGGCGCCTGGCCACGGGCGGCCAGGCCGATGGGCTACGGTGGGCGCTGAACGGCGGCATCGGCTATCAGTCGCTGAGCGACGGGACGTTCCAGGCGAGCATCGAGAAACGCCGCGGCAGCTGGCATGATATTCGTCGACCCAGCCCGGAGAGCTGGACCGAGAGCGGCGAGATTCTCACGCTCTGGTTCGATCACGGCAAGGACCCCGACGGCGCGAGTTGCGCTTACGCGGTGTATCCGAACACGTCGCCGGAGCAGATGAAGCAACGCAGCAGGAAGCCCACGTTCGTTGTGCTGGCGAATACGCCGAGGCTGCAGGCGGTGGCCCAGGACGGAGGCGACGGGGGGGTCGGTGCGGTCTTCGTCGAGGCGGGCAAGCTCAAGGCGATGGGGCGGGCGATTTCCGTCGATCAGCCTTGCGTGATGCTGGGGCGTCGCGCGAAGGCGAAGATGATCCTGAACATCGCCGACCCGACACAGAAGCTCAAACGGATCACGCTGACGCTCAACGGGGCGTTCGACGGGCCGGGGGCAACGTATGACCCTGGAAAGGGCGTGACGGTCGTCGTGTTCGATCTGCCCGACGGCGGCCAGGCCGGCAAGACGGTGTCCACGACGCTGACGCCACGAGTGAGATAGGAACGCAGATTGAGAAGCGCAGACCCGCTGCCATGCTTCCGCGCACGGATCAGCCCAGTTTTTTGAGGATCTGGTCGATCGCTTCGTACTCGCGTGACATCTCCGAGAGTTGATGGCGGTGCTGCTGGACGACTTCATCGGGGGCTTCGGAGATGAACTGCTGGTTATCCAGCAGCTCGGAAAACTGCTCGATTCGTTCCTGGAGCATCGCCAGTCGACGGCGGAGCAGCTCGATGCGTTCTTCCATGCTGCTGGGCGGCGGGGCGGTGCACTGGTCGATCACCGCGTCCGAGCAGTACAGGGGGATGTCATGGGCGGAGGCGATGGCGACGGCGTCGGACGGGCGCGAGTCGACTTGCACCATTCGGCCGCCCTGGCGGAGGTAGATCGTGGCGATGAACGTCCCCCCCGGGCCGTACTCGTCCTGGCGGAGGTCGCTGACCACGACACGTTCGATGCGTGCATCGAGGGCATTGAGGATGTTGTCGATCAGGTCGTGGGTCATCGGGCGGGGCGTTTCGATGCCCTTGAGCCGACGGTCGATGGCGACGGCTTCGTGGATGCCGATGACGATGGGGAACTGGCGTTGCTCGCCTTCTTTTTCCCGCAGGAAGATCACCTGCTGTTCACCCAGCTCGGTGATGACCACACGCGAGAGCTCCACGGGAATTTCCATGGGCCTACCTCCAGCGTTCGAGTGACGTACTGTCGCATTGTAGGGAGCCCGGGAGGCAAAGACAACGCGAGAGCGAATTGGTGCGGTTTCGGGCGATTCAGCGGATTCGCTTGCCCGGTGGCGCATCCTGTGGTAACGTGCGGCGATTTTACCGGGTATCCGTGTGCGCCCGCGACGGACGGAACGGCCGTGCGGGCGCCGGCAAGAGCACAAGAAAGGCAACCATGCCGCGCAGGGACGATCTGAAAACCATTCTCATCGTGGGCTCCGGGCCCATCGTCATCGGACAGGGCTGCGAGTTCGACTACTCCGGCACCCAGGCGTGCAAGGCGCTGCGGGAAGAGGGATACCGGATCGTGCTGATCAACTCGAACCCGGCGACGATCATGACCGACCCGCAGTTCGCCGACCGCACCTACATCGAGCCGATCACGGCCGACGCGGTGACCAAGATCATCGAGAAGGAACGCCCCGACGCCTTGCTTCCGACCCTCGGCGGTCAGACGGGTCTGAACACTGCCGTCGAGTTGTGGGACCGCGGCGTGCTGGAGAAGTACAACGTCGAAATGATCGGCGCCACCCGCGAGGTCATCCATCGCGCCGAGGATCGTACCGAGTTCAAGAACGTCTGCCTGGAGATCGGCCTGGACGTGCCGGCCAGCGGAATTGCCCACTCGATGGACGAGGCGCGGGACATTCTCGAAACCGTCTCCCTGCCATGCTGCATCCGCCCGGCCTACACGCTGGGAGGCACCGGCGGGGGGTTCGCCTTCAACAAGGAAGAGTTCGAGACCATCGCCGCCCGCGGGCTGGACTATTCGCCGATCTCCGAGATCCTCATCGAGGAGAGCGTGCTGGGCTGGAAGGAGTACGAGCTGGAGGTGATGCGCGACAAGGCCGACAACGTCGTGATTGTCTGCAGCATCGAGAACTTCGACCCCATGGGCGTGCACACCGGCGACAGCATCACCGTCGCCCCGGCCCAGACGCTCACCGACAAGGAATACCAGCTGATGCGCGACGCGTCGGTGCGAATCATCCGCGCGATCGGCGTGGAAACCGGCGGGTCCAACATCCAGTTCGCGGTGAACCCCGAAGACGGGCGGATGATCGTGGTGGAGATGAACCCGCGCGTCTCGCGAAGCTCGGCCCTGGCGTCCAAGGCCACCGGGTTCCCCATCGCCAAGATCGCCGCCAAGCTGGCGGTGGGATACACGCTGGACGAGATCTCCAACGACATCACGCGAGAGACCCCCGCCAGCTTCGAGCCGACCATCGACTACGTGGTCACCAAGATCCCGCGCTGGACGTTCGAGAAGTTCCCGGACGTCGATGAAACCCTCACCACCCAGATGAAGAGCGTCGGGGAGGGCATGAGCATCGGGCGGACATTCAAGGAAAGCCTCCAGAAGGGCATCCGCTCGATGGAGGTCAAACGCTACGGGCTCGGGCTGGACGGCAACGACAAGTGGCTCGCCGACCTGCGGGCCCAGCGAACCGACGACGACACGCTCGGGGCGGAGGTCGAATGGCCCATCGAGAAGGGCAAGCTCCGGCGCAAGCTGGCTGTTCCGTGTCAGGGTCGGCTGTTCTACATCCGTTACGCGTTCAAGATGGGTTGGACCATCGAAGACGTCTTCGAGCTGACCAGGATCGATCCGTGGTTCCTCACGCATGTCAAGGACCTCGTCGCCTTCGAGGAGGCGCTGCTGAACGTGCTGTCCGTCGAAGAGGTCGCCGAGCCGCTCCTGCGCCAGGCGAAGCAGTGGGGCTACTCGGACATTCAGTTGGCCAGGGCGTGGAATACCGATCCGGCGAAGGTGCGCACGCGGCGGAAGCAGCTCGGCGTCGAGCCGGTCTACAAGCTCGTGGACACCTGCGCCGCGGAGTTCGAGGCCTACACGCCGTACTATTATTCGACCTACGAGACCCCTATCGCGAAACTCGATGAGGACGGCAACGCCCAGCCGTTCACCGACGATGAGGTGCGCGTCTCGGACAAGAAGAAGATCATCATCCTCGGCGGCGGGCCCAATCGTATCGGCCAGGGCATCGAGTTCGACTACTGCTGCGTCCATGCCGTGTTCGCCGCCAAGGAGCTCGGCTACGAGGCGGTCATGGTCAACTCGAACCCCGAAACCGTCTCGACCGACTATGACACCTCGGACATGCTGTTCTTCGAGCCGCTCACGCTCGAGGACGTGCTGAACATCTGCGAGAAGCTCAACGACGCGCCACTGGGCACGCCGGGCAAGCTCCATGGCGTGGTGGTTCAGTTGGGCGGACAGACGCCCCTGAACCTCGCGCGCGGGCTGGAAGAGGCCGGCGTCCCGGTAATCGGAACGAGTCCCGAAAGCATCGACCTCGCCGAAGACCGCAAACGCTTCGGCGAGATCCTCGAAGAGCTGAAGCTGCAGTGCCCGCCCGGCGGGACCGCCTTCAGCGTGGACCAGGCCCGCCAGGTCGCCCAGCGCATCGGCTATCCGGTGCTCGTGAGGCCAAGCTACGTCCTGGGCGGCCGGGCGATGGAGATCGTCTCCGACCAGCAGCAGTTGGACGTGTACATGGCCAAGGCCGTCGACGCCAGCACGGTCGGGCGCGATCATCCGATCCTGATCGACAAGTTCCTCGATGGGGCCATCGAGGTGGACGTCGATTGCATCGCGGATTTCGGCCCGCGGCCTGACGGGTCGCCCGAGAGGAATCCACGGGCGATCGTCTGCGGCGTGATGGAGCACATCGAGCAGGCCGGCGTGCATTCCGGGGACAGCGCATGCGCCCTGCCTCCCTACTCGCTCTCCGACGGTGTGGTCGCAGAGATCCAGCGACAGGCGCGTCTGCTGGCTCAGCGGCTGACCGTTCGCGGGCTGATGAACATCCAGTTCGCCGTCAGGGACGGGAATGTCTTCATCATCGAGGTCAACCCGCGTGCCTCGCGGACCGTTCCGTTCGTTTCCAAGGCGACGGGGGTGTCCTGGGCGAACCTGGCTGCCAAGGTGATGGCCGGGATGAGCCTGGAAGAGCTCGGCGTGACCGAAGCGCCGCGCCCCGCCCAGACGAGCGTGAAGGAGAGCGTCTTCCCGTTTACGAAGTTCCCGGGGGTGGACGTCATCCTCGGGCCCGAGATGCGATCCACCGGCGAGGTGATGGGCGTGGACATGAGCTTTGCCCTGGCGTTCGGGAAGTCCCAGATGGCCACGGGCATGTCCCTGCCCACCGAGGGAGCGGTGTTCATCTCCGTCAACGATGCCGACAAGGCTGACGTCGTCCCGCTGGGGCAGCGTCTGGCGGCGATGGGGTTTGATATTTTCGCAACGGGAGGGACGCATCGGTTGATGGCCGAAGCCGGCGTCCGCTGTACGCGCCTGCCCAAGCTGGCCGAGGGTCGACCCAACATCGGCGACATGATCACCAACGACGAGGTGGACTTCCTGATCAACACGCCCACCCGTCGCGGGCCGACCACCGACGAGGGAAAAATCCGCGCCCTGGCGACGTTGCACCAGATCCCGCTGATCACCACGCTGACCGGCGCCAAGGCCGCCGTCGACGCCATCGCCGCGCTGCGGGCGGGCGCCAGTGACGACCGCCCCGCGCAGCTTGCATGGGACGTCCGCCCGCTGCAGGAGTATTTCCCGCAGTACGTCCAGAAAAGCGAATGACTCTCGCCTGAGGCCCGCCAGGCTGCCTTCGGGCAGATCGCCGGTGTCTATAATGGTGCGACAGACGCAAACCATTCTTCGTAAAGGAGACGCCCGATGAAGCGAACCGCGCGACGCACCCGATGGATGATGGCGATGATGGTGGCGATCATGAGTCTTTCGACGCTGAGTGCCCCGGGCTGCGGGGGCATGCTCATCTCCCGCGAGCAGGAAATCGCCATGGGGCGGGAAGCGGCCCCGAGGTTCACCGAGGAGTTCGGCGGGGAGGTCAAGGACGCCGCCCTGCAGGACTACGTGACCACCGTGGGCAAGACGGTGGCCGCCAGGTCCCAGCGCGAGATGCCCTACACCTTCACGCTCGTGCGATCCGACGTACCCAATGCTTTCGCCCTGCCCGGCGGGCCGATCTTCCTGACGGCCGGTCTGATGGCACGGATGGACAACGAGCGCGAGCTGGCAGCCGTCCTGGGTCACGAAGTGGCGCACATCGCCAATCGGCACAACGTAAAGCAGCTCGAAAAGCAGATGGGCGCGATGCTCCTGATCGAGGTCGCCAAGATCGCCGTCGGCGAGGAGAACGCCGGCGCCACCGAGCAGATCGGCAAGCTCGTGACCAACATGGCCCTTCTGAAATACTCCCGAGAGGATGAATACCAAGCCGACGCCGACGGGCTGGTCTACATGGCGAAGGCCAACTACAACCCCTGGGGCATGGTCGAACTGCTGCGGACACTCAAGGAGCTCTCGGGAGAAGGCAGCGACCTGACCGAAATGTTCCAGACCCACCCGCTGCCGGCGAACCGGATCGACAAGGCCGTCGCTGCCGTCAAGGACGGGTACGAGTCGTACCAATCCTCCTCGCCCGACCCCGACGCCCCGCGGTTTCAGCAGATGCGGAAGCGATTGCTGAACCACATGAGCTGGAAAGATCCACGCTGAAGGTTGCCGAGGCTGGGGCGTTTACGGATTGCCCCACGTGCCTTTCGTGTGACCGGCCGACGACCTGCCCCATCCAAGTCGGCTTCGTCGCACGCGCTGGGGGGACGTTGTCTTCGAACGCCCTGCGCTGGTGGGGCGCGCAGGGGTAGAGCGTTCCAGCAGACGTTTGCGGACAATCTCCTCGCGCGCACTTTTCTGAGGCTCGCGCTGCCAGGGCGGAAGAGGCTGATCGCTCGACGTGCTCGAAGGCGTTGACGGCTTGGTCGGCTGCGACGGTGACGGATCGTCCGACCTTGGCGCTCGCCGCCGGCGGGGATTGGCCCAGCCGCTGGGGAAGCGGACATTCTCCGAGCCGGGGCGCAACAGAATGACCGTGGGAATCGCGATCATCTGGATCGTTCCGTGCGAGAAGGTTCCCCCTCCGCCGGAGAGCGTTACATATCGTCCGTCGGCGGCTGCAACGCTTCTCAGGCCGATCACCGAACCGCTGAAAATGTTCGAGACCACCGGGTCCAACACCAGTCGGCCCTGAACGTTGGAGTCGCCCCACCCGTGCGCCACGCCGATCTGCAGCCCGTTGGCGATATTGAAATCCTCCGAGTTCAGCGGGGGGTTGTCCACGCCGATCAATGGCTCATCCTGCCGGCGATCTCCGGCTGCGATGGCCTGACGAGGTTCTTCCGCGGAGACGAGGGCAGCCTCGGGCTGGTCGTTCCCCTGCGATTCGCGCCTGCTGGCGCGATTCCTCTCGACGCTTATGGGTCGAGTCGCCGTCTTGGCCCTGCGCGATGCGATGCGGGCAGGGGAGTTGGCCCGGTCTTCGGTCTGCTGCTGCGTTTGTCTGGCGGCCGCCTCGTCGCGGGCGGTGCGAAACGCATGGTCTGCTCCGAAGACTGAGCGGATCACGTCGATCTTGCGCCGCAGCGCGAAGGCCCGGGGTGAGTGTCGTCGATTCTGCCGGTACCACGCCACCAACCGACCGGCCGAGGCGGGCATCCCGTCGCGGTTCTTGAGCAATTCGGCATGGTCGGCGAGCGTCTCGATGGCGTCGGCGAACTGCTCGCGTTGCACGTGGGTGAGCAGGATGGCCGACCAGCCGATGGCGTTGTCCTCGTCCATGGCCACCAGCAACCGGGCGGCCGACAGCGCCGAGGCGGGCTTGTCCAACGCGATGAGCCTCCCGACGAACGCTTCGCGCGCGGCGAGGCTGGTACGATCCTGCCGCAGCGCCGCGCGGTACGCAGCCGACGCGTCCGACGGCGTCTCGGCCGAGCGGATCGCGCGAATGCGGGCCGCCAGCGATTGTGCATCGGCATGGCCGGCCGACACTGCCAGAACCCCCGCCAGTATGATCGTCGCGATTGTCTGCAGACCCAAGCGCATGGGCACCTTCCCGGCCTCTCGACCCTGGATAACACGTTCACTTCATTATATACGACGTGCACACCCCTCGGGAGGGTCCGCGAAAATCAGAAAACAAACGTACCCCCACGGTT
>CAZFPT010000135.1:0-8856 GCA_964521005.1 uncultured Planctomycetaceae bacterium
AATTACGCTTCACCCCTTGTCGCGTGTCGCGATTCGCTTGTCGCTGCTTTTTGCTTTTCTACCCCCACCTGTCGCGGAACTCCAGATGAGGCTTGAAACGGCTTTTCGGGCGTCGGCGTCGTTCATGTGTAAATCCTCCGAAGCCAATCTCTGGGCAGGTCCAGCATGCAGCCGAGGATGACGAGTCGATTGATCAGGAACGGCCGAATCGTGCCCAGCTCCCGCCAGCGACGGGCCGAGGTGACGACAGGTTTCGGGATGCTCGCGAGACGGCCGCGACGGCGCAGCGCCCGGACGAAGTCTCGGTCCTCGGCGATGGCGACGTCCGGGAAACCGCCCAGGGCAACGAAGTCCGCCCGGCGGGCGAAGATCGCCTGGTCGCCCCAGGGCTCATGCAGGTAGGTCGTGCGGAGGTGGACAAGGAACTTCGCCATGCGGAGGTAGGGGCTGTTTTGGTCCGTGGTCCACTCGAAGCCCCCGCCAACCGTTTGCGGGTCCAGCAACGCCTCGAAGACGTCGACCTCCCAGCCGTCCGGCAAGGTCGAGTCGGCGTGGAGGAACAGCAGCACATCACCCCTTGCCGCGGCAGCCCCGGCGTTCTGCTGGCGAGCCCGGCCGGGCGGACTCTGCAGAACCCGCGCGCCGGCCTCGGCGGCCAGGTCGGCCGTGCCGTCCGCGCTTCGGCCGTCGACGACGAGCACCTCCGCGCCCGCCACGTCGGCTGAGCGAATCGCCGCCTGAACGCTCCCAGCCTCATTGCGGGCGGGGACGACCACCGAGACCACCGGGCGATCCGGGTCAAAGAACGGCCGGGCGGCATCGAGATCTTCCGGCAGGTCCACGTCGTTGCGGGTCGGCAGGAGGTGGACGTCCAGGTTGCCCCGGCGCGCGAGAGCGAGCGTCTGTTCGAGAACCGACTCGGTGCTCCAGGCCACGCCATCGAAGACCGGCAGTGGGCGGTTCATGGCGATCAGCCAGTATCCGCCATCGCCGCTGGGCCCCAGAACGAGATCGTGCGTTTCCAGCGCGCCGACGGCGGCGTCCAGCAATGCGGGCGTCAGGCCGGGACAGTCCGTGCCGACCAGCACGACCCGCTCGACCCCGGCGGCAAATGCATCGCGGAACGCCATGTCCATCCGCCGACCGAGATCGCCGCTCCGCTGCGGCCGATAGTGGATTCCCGGCCCGAGCCAGCGGCGCATCTGCCGCCACGAACCGCCGGCGTGGCGGACCTCGATGTCTCGATCGTCATCGGCGGTCCACTTCCGGGCCGTGCGGATGGTTCGTTCTGTCATGCGCCGCTGAAGCTCAGCCGCCCGGAGCGGTCCGAGTGCTGGGATCAGTCGCGTCTTGGTCTGCCCCGGAACGGGCCAGCGAGTGAAGACGATCAGACGCTGGCGCCCCTGGGTGGGCAACGCGGGTGGACACAGCCAGTGTTTGCCGATGGTTCCAAGGATCTTCGTGGCCGCCGCCCACACGCCGCGGATCGTGCCGGAGATCTTTGATCCGCCGATCCGCCGGCGGTAATCGACGTCCCCCTTCCGCATCCGCAGACCGGCCAGCCAGGCCTTGATCTGCATCTTGGGTCTCCTGAAGAGGGTTCTCTGCTATCTCTGGTATCGCCTCATGAAACGTTTGTCGATGAAGTGCTTGAGCATCACAGCCAGCCTTCCATGCCAGTGCCAACCGCCACGGATCGCCAGCCCTGTACCATCGCCCATGTTCAGAATGATCAGGAACTTCTCTTGCGGCTGATAGTGCCTGAGATCCTTGCCGGTCACGGCTGCAAGGAGATTGTCGCGCAGGACCGGGGCTTGCCGCACGCCGAAGACCCCGACCTTGGGAAGCTCCCGCGGCGCAAACGAGATGCAGTCTCCCGCCCCGAAAATCGCTCCGTCTTCCTCCCAGTCCAATCGCCCATCGACCCGCAGCCCGGTGTCACCGAGGCCGAGGGCCGAAATGGCCGGCGACGGGATCAGGCCGGTGGCGAGCACGACCTCGTCGAATTCCAATTCCTGACCGTCAACCGTTTGGGCACGGATCCGCTCCCCGCTCCGCCTGAGCCTGGCAACCCGCGTCTCAAGCCGCACCTGGATACCTCTGGCATCCAGCAATCTCGATAGCGTGTCGGCCGCACGCTCCGGGAAACCCGTCAGCAGGCGGCCGGCAGCATGCAGTATCGTGACGGTGACTTGCCCGCCGTTGGTTGTGAACAGGGCGTCGATGTTGGCGGCGATTTCCGCTCCGGTCGGACCGCCCCCGATCACGCCTATGGAACAGGGTCGGCCGCGACGGGCGTAGTCCTCCAGGGTCGTCCGGAGTTGTGCGAGCCCCGCGATCGGCTTGACGGTCCAGGCAAGGCTGTGGGGATCTTCCAGCTTGCTCGTATCGATCGTGCTGCCGACATTGAGCGAGAGAAGATCATAGGAAATCGCCTCGCCGGACTCGGTGTGGACCTCCCTGGCCTCTCGGTCCAGCGATGCCGCCTTGCCCCGACGAAAGTGGATTCCGTAACGCTGGCAAAGCGCCCCCAGGTCGACCGTGTCCTCGCCGGGGCAGTACTGGCCGCTCAGCATCCCCGTAGCCATCCCGGAATACCACAACATGCCCGGATCGATCAGGGTCAACTCCGCCCCGACCTGCCGAAATGCCTCTGCCCGGGAGACAACCAACAGGTGGGCGTGTCCACCGCCTGCAAGGACGACTTGCGTTCTCATGGATCAGGTCCTCCTGCTGTGGCTTCTCTTGGCCGGCGGGTGAACGCGACCCAGCAGGGCCTCGTTGTGTTTGTCCATCGGCGTGAGCTGAGCGGCTTCAGTCATGGTGTTGCTCCTGTCGAGCGGAGTCCGGCGCGGGGGGCAGCTCGCTTTTCAGGGCGTTGCCGGCGACGCGCGTTACCAGCACGACCACGGCCACGGTCACCACCAGTCCGATCCCGTAGAAGACATAGTCGACGGTGGTTTTCTCGCGGCCGGCCGCGACGGCCGCGACGTTGCGGGCCAGCGAGCCGAAGTAGACGTACATGAGTGTGCCCGGAAGCATGCCGATCCATGAGGCCAGCACGTACGACCAGAACTTCACGCCCGTCAGGCCGTAGGCGTAATTGAGCAGGTTGAACGGGAAGATCGGGCTCAGCCGCGTCAGCAGGACGATCTTGAACCCCTGCTGACCGACGGCCCGGTCGATCGCCTGAAACCTCGGCCGACCGGCAACCTTCGCCGCCACCCAATCGCGGGCGAAGAACCGCCCGACCAGAAACGCCAGGGCCGCCCCGGTTGTGCTGGCGATCGAGACGGTCACCGTTCCCCACAACACGCCGAACAGCAACCCCGCCCCCATCGTCAGGATCGAGCCGGGCATCATCAGCACCGTCACCAAGGCGTACGCCACCCCGAAGACCACCGCCCCGAGAACTCCCATATCGCGGGTCCATTGAAGCACCGCCGTCAACACGTCGCGGATGTTCTCGCGGAAGACGATCCCCGCCGTCAGCAGCGCGATCACGAGGACTGCCAGGCCGACCAGTCGCCAGCGTGTCCGTCCGGGCGGCTGGCCAGCGTGACCCTTCTGTGATTGGTCGGGGGGTTCGCTGATCTGGTCGGTCTTCGGGCTCATGTGCGTTCCGTTTCGATCCGGTGTCTTTCGATCCATGTCGGTTGCGGGCGAGCTTCAACGACCGCCTCGCGCCGGCCAGAGTGGGCATCGGCCGCCGATGCATTCGGCGTTGCTCGCAAGTTGCTTGCAGGATAGCGGCACGTCGGCCCGCAGGGGGATGTCCAGCATCGTCTCGGAGAGATCGGCCGCCTTGCGCAGGGCGATCCAGCAGTCCCGCTGGCAACAGCGCGGCGCGTCCAGCGAGGCGATGTCGGCCAGGGCAGCCGAGACGGCCTGTTGCACGCGCTGGCGTTTGTCGCCGTCGTAAGGCGTGGCCCCAAGGAGGATCGAGAACGCCGTTCCCACGCCGACGGCCGCCCCGCAGATGCCCAGCAGTGCGCATGACCCGCCGGTGACCGTCGCGCCGCGCCGGATCGCCCGTTCGATCTCCGCCTCGCCGACCGGCCCGCCGGCGTTGCGGTAGGCTGCCACGACGATGCCCGGAACAAGCGAATGGTGCTCCGGGCCGTGGATCGGCACGGCCCGGTGACGGCGGATGCGGTCCAGCAGCGCGATCATGTCCTGCTCGGTCGAGTGGACCAGAAGGCGGCGGACGACCGTCAGGCCATCTTCGCTGTGGCATGCGTCGCAGACGAAGTGCCCCTCGGCGCAGACGGCGTTGGCGGGCCTGGTTTGGCCGCAGTAGTGGCAGGTTTCCGGCCGGGCGGCTGGGCGGTATTGCAGCGGCGCCCCGCAGACCATGCAGTCGACACGGTGTCGAGGAGCCTTGTTCTGATCCGTCTGCACCGCCGGGCCGTCCGGAGACTCGGGAGTGCAGCAGCAGGCGGCGTCTTTCGCTTCCGCCGTCTCCGGTTCGGGTGAAGCGCAGCAGGAACTCTCTGCCTCGGGCGCATTGGCGGGGGTCGAACAGCAGCAACTCGACTCCTGAGCGACGTTGGTGACCTGCCCGTCGGCGTCGAGCACGAACACGGTCTCGCCCAGGGGCCGATCGTCCTGCCAGGTCAGTTCGACGATCTCGCCGCGGCGCAGCAGTCGTCCGTCGTCGGTCACCACGCCGGCGAACGGGCCGCGGTACATCACCGGCCTGGTGGCGTTCGCCGGTCGGACGGCCGAGTAGGTCACAGAGTAGAACGGATGGCCGCGAACCGTGCGGTAGGGGAACCGTTTGAGGATCGTCGCCTGGTCGAAGCCGACGTCGCCGAGCAGCTCGAACAGCCGATCAATGCGGAAGGCCCCGCCGAGACACTCGCCACGCATCTTCTCGTTGTATTGCAGGGCGATGGGAATCTCGTCCTGGCTGGTCACGTCGGAGATCACCAGCCGCCCGCCGGGCTTGAGCACGCGAAGGATCTCGGCGAACGCCTGCCGTTTGTGCGGACAGAGGTTGATCACGCAGTTGGAGATCACCACGTCCACCGTGCCGTCCGCCAGGGGCAACTCCTCCAGCAAGGCCTGGTGGAACTCGGTGTTGGCGTAGCCGAGGTTCCGTGCGACCCCCTCGGCCGCGGCGCGAGCGCGGTCCAGCATGGGAGTGAGCATGTCGATGCCGATGGCCCAGCCCTCAGGCCCGACCGCCTTGGCCGCCAGGAACACCTCCATGCCCGCCCCGCAGCCAAGGTCCACGATCGTCTCGCCGGCCCGCAGGTCGGCGTCGGCGACCGGGCTGCCGCACCCGTAGCTGCGCACTCGGGCACGCTCGGGGATGAAGTCCATCCCGCCCGTGTCGTACTGCACCGGGTTGACAATATCCTCCTGCAAAGCATCGGCCGCCGCGGAGTAGAACTCACGCACCAAGGAATGCCCGTCCTGCCCCCCCAGCGAGAGCACGCAGTTGGAGTGCGTGAACATCACCCCGTCGCTGTCGGCGTCGCACTCGTGGAGGTACTCGCCCATGCGAAGCCGCAACCCCGCAGCCGGGGGCGCGGAGAACCGCTCGGCCTCACGCGCGATCAACCATAGCGCGATGCGGTTGTAGAGCGGCACGTAGGGATCGTGCCCGACGAACGATCCGCCGCAGACGAGGCTGTGGTCCACGTCGCCGCCGCCGACCAGGAATCGCAGCGGGTTCGCGAAACAGGCCTCGCTGTCGATCAGCGACGCGGCCCGCAGTTCATGCAGGCGCGGGCTGGTCCGCCAGACGGCCTCCAGCCCGTCGCGAACGTTCCCGCAGCGCGCGCGGGGGTGTAGCATCAGGGCGGGCGAGGGGTACACCTCACCGTCGGGTCCGACCGCCAGCGACTGCCAGCCGGCGTTGCTCAGGTCGAACCGCGTGCCCGGCAGTGAGAACACCTGCGAGCGGAGGATTTCGAGATTGTCGATCTGCACGCCGAGCGTCTCGGCCCGCTCGGCTGCGTCGCGCAACGCCGGCCAGATCGCCTCCGGATCGGCCATCAGCTCGCGCCCGGCCTGGCCCTCGGGAAAGAGCCACATGTAGTGGACGTTGGGCAACCCCAGCCGCCCGGCAAGTTCGACGACGTGCGTCATGGCTGGGAGGTTCTCGCGATGCACCGTCATCGCCAGCGTCACGGCAAAGCCGGCGTCGCGCAGACGCTGGACATCTCGCGTCATACGCTCATACGCCCCCGGCCCGCGGAGCGCGTCGTGGGCTGTCTCGTCGCCGTCCACGCTCACCTGGAAGTGCACACGGCCGGTGGGCCAATCGCAGGCCCGCTCGACCACCGCGTCGGCTGACATGGCGTTGGTGAGCACCACCACGTGGGTGTCGTCGACGGCGAGAATCCGCTCGCAGAGTTCGTGGAAGTTCGGGTGCAGCGTCGGCTCGCCGCCGGTGAAGTAGAACAGCCGACAGCCCAGCGAGATCGCCTCGTCCACGACGGCCCGGGCCAGGTCGGCGTCCATCTGTTCGCCCGTCTCGGGCGAGCAGGCGAACATGCAATGGCTGCAGGATGCGTTGCAGCGGTTGGTCAGGTGCAGCCAGCACTCGTTCAGGCGGTCCAGCGAGAACGCCTCCGCTCGTCCCGCGTAAGGCCGGGGCGGCGCGCCGTCGAACCGCGCCAGGAATTGCGTCACCTGCCGGCGGGCCACGTCGTTGCTGAGGCCGAACCGCTCGGCCAACTCGTCGGCAATGGAAACATGGTCCTGGCCGGCAATCGCACGGGAGAGGATGAAATCCCCTCGCTCGTCGGGCACGCACCAGTCGGGCCGATCGGGCCAGACGTAGATCGCCGCCCCTTCGGATTCGAGTCGGATCGGCCGATTGAGGGGAGATTCGGTCGTATCGCGGCGGCGTGTATCCACGTCGGTCATGGTCGGTCGCTCCTTGTCATCGCATTCCGTTCCGCCTCGGCCCTGCGACGGCGATCTCCGGTCAGGCGTTGCATGTCCGCTTCTACGAACGAGGACGGTCGGCCTGAAGCTCCAGCATCACGCGCAGGCCTTCGAGGCACTCGCGCATCGGCCTCGGGTCGTGCTGCACGCGGGAGAGCATGATGCCACCTTCGATGGTGGCGACCACCTGCCGGGCCAGCGCGTCGGGCGGGATGTCCGCCCGCACCTGCCCCAGCGGCTGGGCAGCGGCGATGACCTCTTCGAGCAGGCCGGCCCAGGCGTCGAAGACCTCCCGAACCACCTCGACGTACCCCTCGCGACCTTTGGCGTCGGACATCTCCAAGGCCGTGTTGCCCCACAGGCACCCGCCGACGAAGCCTCGGGCCGTGTTGGCCTCCAGGGCCGTTTCCAGGAAGTTCTCCAGCCGCTGCCCCGGAGTCTCGCCGGAGAGGCCGTCCCGAACGAATTGCAGGAAACGCTCCCGCGTCCGCTCCAGCACGGCCAGGCCCAGGTCGTCCTTGCCGGGGAAGTGGAAATACAGCGACCCACGATTCACGCCGGTCGCCCGAATCAGATCGTTCACGCTGGTCGCCCCGAACCCCCGCCGAATCACGGCTTCCATCGCCTTGTCCAAGATGCGTTCGCGGGTCTTCTGGCCCTTGCGTGTCATGGTTGCTCTCCGAACTATACTGACCGTTCGGTATATTCTAGGCGCGTCAGCCCGAGGAAAGCGCATCTGGCGTCATTGTTCTCACGTGATTGGAATCCATCCCTCTGCTCAGCCGCCATTCATCACACCATCAGCCAGCAGAGCAGTACTCGTTCAGGAAAGCCGGCCTGAAGCCGAGCGCAGCGCCGATCTGGTCGCGATCTCTCGGACTCTCTCGTGAACAGGTTGAGACCGGTTAACAGCACCGGTTGCTTCCGGGACCAGCAGCGTTTTCGAACTCTTGCGTTTTGGCTCCTGGCGTGGACAATGATCGCAGGCGATGGAGTCCGCCTTTAACCGCCGTGTTCGATTTCGGCTGATGACTCCTATCCGATTGCTGGCTTGTCTGGTGTGGTGGCAGGGGATGCGACCATGGCGAGCAAGCGGATGGGTTCTGCCAGAAGGAGCGGTTATGGCGGTCGGTATCGCTGAAATCATTGTCCTGAGTCTGATTGCTGACTGGGTTCTGCGTCGCGTTCGCGTTCCCGGCTTGATCGGCATGCTGCTCGTTGGTGTCGTCCTGGGGCCGTATGTCCTTGGCTATCTGGCCCCCGACCTGCTCGCCATCGGTCCGGACCTTCGGCTCATCGCCCTGATCGTCATTCTTCTGCGGGTCGGATTCGAACTGAGCCGCAACACCCTCCACCGAGTTGGCGGACGCGTCCTTCTGCTGGCCTTCATACCCGCCACGTGCGAGGGCATCGCTATCACGCTGGCTGGACCACACCTCTTGGGCCTGACGCTGCTGGAGTCGGCGATTCTGGGCTCGGTTCTCGCGGCTGTCTCACCGGCGGTGGTCGTACCGGCCATGATCCGCTTCATGAAAGAGCGTAAGGGCGCTGCCAAGGATATCCCCTCGATGGTCATGGCGGCAGCCTCAGTCGACGACATCTATGTGATCGTCGCGCACAGCGTCATCGTTGGGCTGTACGTCGGAAACCAGGTGAATGTCGCCTGGCAGGTCGTCGGTGTGCCACTGTCGCTGGTCCTGGGGATCGTTGTCGGGCTGGGAATCGGCACGGGTCTCTACTTGCTGTTTGACCGCTTCAATCCTCGCGCCACCAAACGGGTGCTGGTTGTCATCGCCATATCGCTGCTGTTGGTGCGTCTTCAGCACGTTCTCGCCGGGTACATTCCCTTCGCCGGGCTGGTATCGGCCATGGCCATCGGGTTCGTGATCCTGGAGAAACGCGAGCACATGGCCCACGAGATTTCGGCCAAACTCGCCAGACTCTGGGTGTTCG
>CAZFPT010000136.1:0-8829 GCA_964521005.1 uncultured Planctomycetaceae bacterium
TGCACAAACCGGGGCACCCTTGAAAGGGCTGATCGGCCGTAGGGCTCGCAACTTGCTTGCGGGCGCATAGCGGGTGCCCGGGATTGTGCCGGTCGGAGCGAGCGCAGCGAGGGAGGAACGGAGCAACCCGGTTGCTCAGCTCGCTTGGGCTCGCTGCACAAACCGGGGCACCCTTGGCTGGGGGTCGGTCGGCCGTAGGGCTCGCAACTTGCTTGCGGGCGGAACACCGAAGACGAAACAGAACAGAACATGGGCTGGAAGCCCATGCGACGGGCAGGCATCCTGCTCGTATCTGCCTGGCGAGTTTGCCCCGGGCGTCGGCGAAACGTAGGTTCCAGAAGAGAGTACCGCCTGCACGGGGAGGTCTGCCGGATGGTCCGACGTGTGTCATCGATGAGCGAGTTTCGCCAGGAAGTGCCCGAACCGGGATTCGATCTCACCCGGGCCGTCTGGCAGGCTGCGGTGGGAGAGCGGCTGTTGACACCGCAAGAGCTGGCCGCCCGCGTGCGCTACTTCTCGCGCGAAGCGGACCGCGCCATCGCCCGGGCACGGCGAACCTGCGCCTGAAAGCGGCGAATGCGAATGCTCTGATCGAGGCGGGGGGTTTCTCCCCCCGCTACTCCTCTGCCGTCACGAAGCAGGAGTCGATGATCTCATCGAGGGCCCCACTGGCCACGCAGATGGACGTGTCGGCCGCCCCGTAGTAAACCTTCACCTCGCCGTTGGGCTCGACGATCGCGCCGCAGGCGAACACCACGTTGCCCACGTCGCCGACGCGTTCGTAGTCTTCGCGCGGGCTCAGCAGCGGGGCGAGGCATCGACCGACGATTTTGGCCGGGTCGTTCTTATCGTGCATCGCGGTCCCGATCCGGTAAATCGGACCGGCCGAGGTCATCTTCACGCCGTGGTAAATCTCCAGCCACCCGCGATCGGTGAGAATCGGCGGCGCCGAAGCCCCGATCCGGAAACTGTCCCAGAACCGCGCTCGGGGCCCGAAGCAGAACTCGCTCTTGCCCCAGTTGATCAGGTCGGGCGAGTAGCTCACCCAGATGCTGCCCACGCCGCCCCCGATCGGTCGGTCCAGCCGCGCGTAAAGGCCGTTGATTTTCTCGGGGAACAGCACGCCGTCCTTGTTGCCCGGGCGGGAGATCACCGCGATCCGCTCGTAGTGCTCGAAGTCCTCGGTCTTGGCGATCGCGATGCGCCCGCCGTATCGACCGACGGCTGTATACAGGATGTAGTGCACCCCGTCGATCGTCGTCAGGCGAGGGTCCTCGATGCCGTGCTCTTCCCAGATCTTGAACTCGCCGGTCTCCGCGGGGACCATGCACGGCTCGGGGCGCACTTCCCAGTGCAGCCCGTCGTGACTGTGGGCCAGCGCGAAATACGAGTAGCCCTGCTGGCCCTCGACGCGGACGATCATGTAGTAATCGCTGTCGAGCTTCACCGGCGTGCCGTTGAACACGGTATTGCAGCGATACGGCACGTCCAGCTGGGTCATGATCGGATTCCGCTCCCAGCGGTGCAGAAGGTCGGTCCCGTGGCGACGGATCATTCGTGAAACTCCTCTGTCTCGAAGCAGTTCTCGAGGATGTCCTCGAGCGGTGCGGTTCCCAGGGCGATGCAGCTGTCCGAAGCCCCGTAGTAGATCTCCAGCACGCCGTCGTCCTGCAGCAACGCGCCGCAGGAGAACACCACGTTGGGGATGTCGCCGATCCGCTCGTACTTCTCGCGCGGGGCGAGCACGGGAATGTCCGATCGACCCAGGACCTTCGACGGGTCGTCGCGGTCCAGCACAGCCGCTCCCAGGCGAACCAGCGGACCGGCGGAGGTGTGTCGCTGGCCATAGTAGATCAGCAACCAGCCGTCGTCGATCTCGATCGGCGGGCAGGCCGCCCCGATCACGTGGGTATCCCAATGGCCGCCGCGGGGGGTCAGCACCGGTCGCCCGTCGCCCCAGTACTCCAGGTCGTCCGAGAAAATCACCCAGATGCTTTTCCCGTCGTCCGGGCGTTCCAGCAAAGCATATCGGCCGTTGATTTTGCGGGGGAACAGCGCCCCGTTTTTCACGTCCACCTGCGAGATCAGCCCCATCCGCTCACAGGTGACAAAATCACTCGTACGCGCCAACCCCAGGCGCAGCCCGTGATATCCCATGGCTACATAGGTGATGTAGTAAACGCCCTCCATCTCGGTGATGCGCGCGTCGCGGATGCCCAGCGTTTCGTACATCTGGTCGCCGTCGGTGCGGGTCGAACTCATGAAGGGCTTCTCGTCGACGGTGAAATGCAGGCCGTCCTTGCTGCGGGCCAGGTAGAGGCGGCATCGCCCCTGAAGCCCTTCGACCGTCACCAGCAGGACCGTCTCGCCCTGGAACTGCACCGCCGCGGCATTGAGGATGTCGCTGCACTGGAAGTTCAGGTCGTCCAGGGAAATGACAGGGTTTCCCTCCCATCGGTGCAGTACGTCTCTGCCGGTATTCTCGGGCATGGTTCCTTCCTTCGTGCTCGATAGAGGACGCCCACGTCGGCGTCAGAGAACCTATCGGCCAATCGGGGGGCAACTCTTTGGCGGGACTGCGAATTGCGCCGGTTCCGTCAGGCGCCAAATGCTTCAGCGTTCCATGGCGTCCCGGACGATCACGCGGATCTGGTGGATGTTTCCGAGAATCACCGCCGAGGAGACCGTCCCGACCGGAACTGATTTTCCCAGGTAGGTATCCACGATCCAGTCGGAGAAGACCATCACGTCCTCCGGGCCGGCGCGGACGATGAGTTCCACGGTGACGCGGTACTCCGCCTTGTTCTGCGTCGGGCGGATGCGGACCCCGCCGCGACGGAACGTAGCCACCCCAGGGCGACCCATCGCAACGAACCGGTCGATCCAGTCCTCGATGGGCTTGTTCTGGTAGGTGAACGTCATCACCATGCGTCGGCGGGCGTTGGGAGAGAGCCCGGCGATGCGGTCGAACCGCTGGCCGAGCGGGTCGGGCAGTTCGTTCGGGTCGACATGCGGGCCGGAGAAATCAACCATCGAGGCGCGGTTGGGGTCGCCGTTGATCTCGTCGTCGGCCGAGACTGCCGTCGGGTCGATCTGGCGGAGGGCCTGCACACCGACCCCGAGGGCGAGGACGACAGCCGTCACCAGGAACAAACCCTTCAGCCATACTGGAGCATCTGCAATCATGCCGTTCGGTCGTGCTCCGGGCATCCTGCCCGTTCGCTGTTGCCGGCGGGGGCGTCCTGCCGGCGTTGGATCCTGTTTCCTCCAGGAACCGCGTCACGGCCTGCGCACAAACCCGCGACGAAGCTTCCAGTGGATGTATCGGCGGAATCCGGGGCTCACTCAGCCAGAAATCGCCTCTTTGCCGCCCTCTTTTCCACGATCGCGGAGAAGTCCCCGTCGGAGCATCACTTGGCCCGGATCAGTCGATTCCGGAGATTCACCCAGGTCACCGCGCCGCGGGGATGGATGTACCTCCACTCGGGCCTCAGACGCCTGGGGCGATCGAGCACCCACGCGAACACCTCGGTGTACCCGTCCGGGCCTCGCCAGAACCGCTCGGGGGCGCAATGCAGATGGAGATTGCATTCCATCACGCTTACGCTCAACGGGCCCAGACAATCGACGATCTCGCAGACCCCGCGGATCCGCGAGCTGCCCACCTCAATGAGAGCGACCGGCCCGCGAATGCGAACCGGTCGTCCTCGAATTTCCCAGCATTTTGTCCCGCTGAGGATCTGCTCGACAGCCGGCGGGCGTATCACCAGGCCCCGGGTGATCTCGCGCTGAACGCCATCCACCGCTCCCGGAACGTCGGCTGTCATTGCAGCAAAAACCTACTTCAGGGCGTACTTGCCGCGCCCGACTTTCTTGAATCGCTGGTCCTTGCTCAGCGTCTGGTTCACGATGTTGCGGAACTGCTTGGACTTGCTCTTGTAGCCGGCCTGCCTGGCCAGGTCCATCGCCTCGCTGATACCCACCGCGCCCTTGCCTTCCAGCGCCTTGGCCAGCACGTCCGCCAGCGGAACCGCATTCTTCGCTCGCTTGCGGGTCTTCTTCCCGGCGGTCTTCTTGGCAGTCTTCTTTGCCTTGGAGGCGGGCTTGGTCTCCTCGCCCGAGATATTTTCCAGCAGCGAGATCTGTTCGTTCAGGGAAGCAAGCTCGGCTTCCAGCTTGTCCCGCTTCTGATATAGACGGGGAAGTTTCTTCGTGCGGCGGGTCAGCTCCGCCTCCAGCTCGTCCAGAGACGCCGATGCCAGCGAGTCACGTTTGGCCATGGTCAGCAACCTTTCATAGAAAGAGAAACATACAGTACTTCAACTCGTATGAAGCAGCCTAGCCACCGATATAGTAGGAATCAAGACAATCGCATGAGTTTTCTACCTAATTTCGCCAATGCTGATATAGACTCACGCGCGACCTCGGGGCTTCCGGACCGACCCCGTTCCGGCTGGCAGTCGTCAGAAGCGAAGCCGACCCTGGTCGACAACCGCAGGCGAATTGCCGGTGAAGGGCGCTTTTTTGCCGGATTTCGCCGAAGGTTCGCCCGCCTGATCCGATGGAAAGGGCAGTGCGTATGGAACCACTCTGGACCTGACGGGGACTGGACCCATGACCGAACAACAGACATCCGCAGCAGCCGCCCAGGCGGACATTGACGAGATCGAGAAGATGATGCAGGCGCGCAAAGCCCAGACCGGCGATGCCACCGACGCCCCCGCGCCGGACGCCGCTGCCATCGCCCAACAGGCTGAGCAGCTCGCCGCCGCCCAGCGACAACAGCAAGCCGCCGCTGCCCAGCCCGCCGCAGAACAGCCTGCAGCGACCGAGGCCCAGCCCGCCGACGCCCCCGCGCCCCCAACCCAGCCAGAACCGGCACCGCCGGCCCAGGCCCAAGAACCCGCCGCCGAAGAACCCGCCGCCGAAACGCCGGCCGACCCGGTCGAAGAACCCATCAAAGCCGCCGAGACCGCCCCCCAGGTCGACGCGCCCGCCGAACCGGCCCCTGCCCCGCAAGCAGAACCCGAGCCCGAAGCGCAAATCGAGTCGGCCAGTGAACCAGAACCCGAGCCTGAGCCTGAGCCTGAACCCGAGCCTGAACCCGTCCAGGCCGCTGCGCCGGTGCAGGATGTCGAGCCCGCCCCGAAGGCCGACCCCGAACCGACCCCGCCCGCCGCGGGAGGCGAGTTTACGTTCAAGGACGCCATCGTCGATCTCGTCGAAGCCCACAAGCAGACACTGGAAGAGCAGACCTACGAAGCCAACTGCCAGGCCGACAACCTCGCCCAGCAGTGGGGCAACTTCATCAAGCTCAATGAAGATATCGCGCAGCTGGGGATGGTCTTCCGCAAGGAGGCCGCCATCGCCCTGGAAGAGCTCGGCTTCGCACCCGAACCGGACAGCATCTAGCGTCGCGCAGCCCCTTTTACGCGCAGCAGGCCGAAACGGTCGGCTGCGCGTCTTCTATGCGCAGCCGCCGGGCGGAACAAATTCCCCGTCCCGCCCGGCCGACTGATACAATCCTGTAAAGACAGGTTTCCGCAGGAGAATCGGATGACGCTTTCCAATGAAGACAGACAACAGCTTCTGGACCTCGCCCGACGAAGTGTGGAGGCAGCCGTCGCGCGTCGACCCCGACCGATGATTACCGGGCTGGACGGCGTACTCGCCGAGAAGCGGGGCTGCTTTGTGACCCTCACCAACAAGGGTCGGCTTCGCGGGTGTATCGGGACGTTCGAACCCCGCGGACCCTTGGGCGAGATGATCGTGGAGATGGGTACCGCCGCCTCGGCCGACCCGCGATTCACCATGGATCCCATCACGGCCGGCGAGTTGGAGAACCTGACCATCGAGGTCTCCGTGCTCACCCCCCTGGCGAAGACCGACACGCCCGAGCAACTCACCGTCGGCGAAGACGGGATCTATATTGTCGGGCGAGGCCGATCGGGCTGCTTCCTGCCCGAGGTCGCCACCGACCAGGGATGGAACGCCGAACAGTTCCTGGACTATTGCTGCGCGCACAAGGCCGGCCTGCCGGTGGGCGCGTGGCGCGAGCCCGACGTGGAGGTCTACCTCTTCCAGAGCGAGAAGTTCTCGGAGTAGTGCCCCCTGCCAGACGCCGCGATCCCGTTTCGCCTTCGTCAAACCTGCCTGCCGGCAAAGTGGGCCTGAAAGGCTGTGCGACGCCAAACGTCGCATGGGCTTCCAGCCCATGTTCTTTTCTATTTCCGCCTTCCGCGATCGCGCCCGCAACAAGTTGCGAGCCCTACGGCCTGGCCGGGTATGGGAGTGTCCGCGCGTTAACCGGATGGATGATCGACGAGGAAGCCCGGCGTGCCAACGCCGGGTTGGATGGGATCCCAAAGCACCGGCGTGCGGAGACGCCGGTGGCACCCGTTTCGCGTCGCATGGGCTTCCAGCCCATGTTCTGTTCTCTTTCCGCCTTCCGCGATCGCGCCCGCAACAAGTTGCGAGCCCTACGGCCTGGCCGCCCCCCCAACCAAGGGTGCCCCGAGTATCCTGAAGCCCCATCTTGAGCGAAGCGAAAGGTGGGGGTAAGCAGCGAAATTCCAAATCCCAAATGACAAGTTCCAAAGAGTGATCGTCCCGCATCGACCGGCGATCGCGCCCGCAACAAGTTGCGAGCCCTACAGCCTGGCCGCCCCCCAACCAAGGGTGCCCCGAGTATCCTGAAGCCCCATCTTGAGCGAAGCGAAAGGTGGGGGTAAGCAGCGAAATTCCAAATCCCAAATGACAAGTTCCAAAGAGTGATCGTCCCGCATCGACCGGCGATCGCGCCCGCAACAAGTTGCGAGCCCTACAGCCTGGCCGCCCCCCAACCAAGGGTGCCCCGAGTATCCTGAAGCCCCATCTTGAGCGAAGCGAAAGGTGGGGGTAAGCAGCGAAATTCCAAATCCCAAATGACAAGTTCCAAAGAGTGATCGTCCCGCATCGACCGGCGATCGCGCCCGCAACAAGTTGCGAGCCCTACGGCCGACCGACCCCCAACCAAGGGTGCCCGAAATTTCGTTGAAGCCCCATGGTGAGCTCCGCGAACCATGGGGGTAAACCGTGCGACACGCGAATCGCGACAAGCAACAAGGCCGTGAGTGGGACAGTTGCAGGCCTGGAAGGCCGTTCGACGGTGCGGGTCTACTTCTTTCCTTCGGCGCGGCGGGCGCGGAAGAAGGCGGTCAAGGCCTGGCCGCACGCGTCGGCCAACACGCCGCCAACCACCTCGCAGGTATGGTTGAGGCGCTGGTCGTCGCAGATGGAATACAACGTCCGGGCCGAGCCGGCCTTGGGGTCGGCGGCGCCGTAGATCACCGCGTCCAGCCGGGACAGGACGATTGCCCCGGCACACATCGGGCACGGCTCGAGCGTCACGTAGAGACGACACCCATTGAGGCGCCAATCGCCGAGGGCCTCGGCGGCGGCGCGGATCGCGAGCATCTCGGCGTGGGCGGTCGGGTCGGCATCGATGATGCGGCGATTGTGGCCTGTCGCGACGATCTCCTCGCCGGCGACGATTACCGCGCCGATGGGCACGTCGCCCAGTTGCTCGGCCCGCTGTGCCTGCTCCAACGCGCTGTGCATGTATCGCTCGTGATTCACGCGAATTCGATCTCCTCGCGGATGCGGGCGACGGTCTGCCCCGGCGTTTCGTCCTCGGCGAGGTCGAACCATCGCACGTCGCGCCAGCGTTTCTGCCAGGTCCGCTGCGCCTTGGCCAGTTGGCGCGTGTTGATCTTGATCCGCTCGAAGGCCTCCTCGAGCGACCAGTCGCCGCGAAGGTGGCGGATCATCTCGGCGTACCCCACCGCCTTGGACGCCTGGGGGCTGAGCGTGCGGTGGCGGTCCAGCAGCCCGGCCACCTCGTCGGGCAGACCCATGTCCATCATCTTCTTCGCCCGGGCGTTGATGCGCCGACTTTGCAGGGCCTTGTCGCGTCGCAGCCCGATGAAGACGCAATCGTGGCGGAGCCCCTGCGATTCCCACTGCGTCTGCAGCTCGGAGATGGCCGTGCCCGTCAGCCGATAGACCTCCAGGGCGCGGATGATGCGGCGCTCGTCGTTGGGGTGGATCCGCTCCGCCGCTGCCGGGTCGACGGCCGACAGCTCGGTGTGCAGCGTGCCCAGCCCCTCGCAGCCGGCTCGGGTGCGGAGCTCGGCCCGCAGATCTTCGTCGGCAGAGGGACCCTCGAAGAGCCCCTTGGACAGCGCCTTGATGTACAGCGACGTGCCCCCCACCGCCAGCGGAATGCGATCCCGCGAGCGGATCACGGCGACGGCCCGGTCGGCGTGCTCCACGAACTGGGCCACGGAGTAGCTCTCGGTGGGGGCGGCTACGTCGATACAGTGGTGGGGAATCTCCGCGCGGACGTCGGTCGACGGCTTGGCTGTCCCGATGTCCATCTCGCGATAGACCTTCATCGAGTCGACGCTGATGATCTCCGCGCCCAGCTGCCTCGCCAGCTCCCGACCGACGGCCCCCTTCCCGCAAGCGGTGCAGCCCAGAATGAAATACACACGTTCCACGCGAGACAGACTACCCCGTCCCCCCGCTGGACTCAAGACGACGACCCCCGTCGCGATGACCCTGCGCATCGCATGGGCCTGCGCGTCGCATGGGCTTCCAGCCCATGTTCTGTTTCCGTCTTCGGCGATCGCGCCCGCAACAAGTTGCGAGCCCTACGGCACTGACGTGCGCGTCGCATGGGCTTCCAGCCCATGTTCTGTTCAGTATTGTTTTCGCCTTCGGCGAACCTGCCGGCCGGCAGACCCGGCCTTGACAGGCCGGGCTTGCCGGGTATGGGAGTTTCCGCGC
>CAZFPT010000137.1:0-8829 GCA_964521005.1 uncultured Planctomycetaceae bacterium
GGCGAGGCGCTGATATAATCACGGTGTCGGCTGAGATGAGACAACAGCCGTGAACCGGAAAGGCACGAGATGATTGCTCAGAGCATCGCGTTTATCGGTCCGATCGGCTGGCCCGAAATCGTTATCATCCTGATCGTCCTGCTGTTGTTGTTCGGCGGCAAGCGCCTCCCGGAGCTCGCGCGCGGGCTGGGGCGAGGGTTGCGGGCCTTCAAGGAAGAAGTTACCGACGCCAAGGACACCTTCACCAAGGAAATCACCGACGAATCGGACAACAGCGAGAAGGGCGAATCGTCGGAGACCCCCTCCTCGGCTGAGTCCGGGCAGGAACCCGCCAACACGCCCTCCGAGAAGTAATCGGCTGCGACGGTGCGCTATTCGCGGTTCTGCTCGGACTCTCGGCGGCGAACGCTGATCTTCGCGAGGATCACGCCGAGTTCATACAACAGCCACATCGGCACCGCCAGCAGGATCTGGTCCACCGGCGAAGGCGAGGTGGCCAGGGCGGCGAACACCAGCAACCCCACGATCACGTGTCGGCGGTAGTGGGCCAGTTGTCTCGGCGTGACCAGCCCGACCCGCGCCAGCACCAGCACCACCAGCGGCGTCTGGAACCCCAGCCCGAACACCAGCATCAATCGCGTCATGAACCGCACGTGGGAGCTCAGCGTGATGGCCGGCGTGACGCCCATCCAGCTGCCGAACCCCACGAAGAACGCCAGCATCGGCTCGGAGACCACGTAGAGGAAGAAGACGGCCCCGGCGATGAACAGGATGGCCGAGAACGGCACGGCCCGTCGGACGAAGCGTTTCTCCCGCGGGTACAGCCCGGCCGCCACGAACATCCACAGGTGGTAGGCGATCCACGGGGCCGAGACGACCAGCCCGGCGATCAGCGCCACGCGGAAGTAGATCAGGAACGCTTCGGTCGGTTCGAGCACCACCAGGCGAGCGTCAGGGTCGATCGGGTCCATCACGGCGTGGAAGGGTCGGGTGAGCTCGCCCAGCAGGCGGCGCGTCGCGAAGGCCATCACCGCCATCGCCGCGGCAAGCCCCGCCAGCGCGTAAATCAGGCGGCGCCGCAGCTCGTCGAGATGCTCGCTGAGCGTCATTTCCACATCGCCGGCCTGCATGTCAGAGGGTTGATCTGCCACGAGGGAAGCATAGCATAGCCGATGCTTTCACGGAACCTCCGGGACATTGACGCGTCTGTATTGTTCGGGGCGACAGGCGGAGTGAACCGCCTGGTGCGATCGGCGCCGGCAGGGCCGCGCCCGACGGACCGAGAAACTGTGCGACATGAGATACGAGGGAGATGGCGACATGAAACTGCGTGGGATGATGGCTGTACTGGTAGCGATCGTTGCGCTGGCGGGCTCGGCGTTGGCGGGCAACAAGGGCGACGTCAACCCGTTCAAGAAGCACGCCAAGCCCATCGGAAATATGCTGAAGCTCAAGTGGCAGGGCAAGTCGCTGCACCTGGATCGCGACCACTGGGGCACCGAAGGCGACGTGAAGACCAAGGAACAGCGCAAAGCCGAGCTCATCAAGAAATTCACCGCCCGAGGCCTGCCCGAGAAGTTCGCCAGGGCGCAGGCGGAAAAGCTGGTGGATCGAGCGCCGCTGGAGGATGCCTTCGCCGAGCTTCGCAAGTCCGCGGGCAGTTTCCGATCGAGCATGAGCAACAGCAACGGGATGCTGTACAAGTCCTTCCGAGGGCAGGATCTTGCCGGCGGCATGACCCAGAACGAAACTACGCTTACCATCGAGGTGATCGAGCTGGTGGGCGATACCCGCACGCTGCGGGTGTCCGATTCGCCCAGCGGAATGTTCCGGCTGAATCTCATCCAGCCGTCGGGCAAGATGGTGCTCATCCTCAACCAGGAGGAGGACGGCAAGGTTCGGCTCGTGCACGTGGACGGCGACGACGTGCACAACTACAGGGCAGACAGTTTTCTGGAACTCTATCGCGAGCACACCGCCTACGTGAACGAGACGCTCTTTCCGGTGATCCGCGGCGTGGGCGTGACGCTTCCGTTGGGTCCATACGATGATCGGATCGTGTCGGCTGTCTTCTCGCGGCTGAGGGGCGAACTCACCGACGCCGAACGCAAACGGATTCGTGGCATCCTGGACGACCTGGAAGCGGGCGATTATCCCACCCGTCAGGCGGCGACCGAGAAGCTCAAGAAGGACTATTTCCGGTGGCGGCCTGTGATTCAGAAAGCGATGAAGGAGCGGTCTTTCTCGCGCGAGGCGAAGTCTCGCCTTGAGGGCGTGATCGCCGCGAACGCAAAAGCCGACCAGTACGGCCAGATCATCGACGGGCTGGGGCTGCTCAAAAGCCCGGTCTATCTCGTGGAGTTGCTGGACCGCAGCAAGGGGGAAGACCGCAAGGCCGTCCTCAAACATCTCCGGGACGTCACCGAGCAGGACATCGGCGACGACGTGAAGGCCTGGCGGGCGTGGCTGGCGGAGAAGAAACTCAAATAACCTCGCCGGTGCGGGGTCAGGCGGTCAGTTCGGAGGCGAGCTGGGTCAGGGCGTCCACCAGGGCGGCCGAGTCGTCGGCGGACCGACCCTGTGCGCGGGCGGCGTCCACCTCGTAGCTTCCTTTCTCGAACGCTCGGGCTGTGGGCCAATAGCCCGTCCAGCCGCCGGCGCACGTGACGCACATCATCGGGCGATCCACCCGCGATCGCAGGTCGCCGCTCAGTGCGTTGAACATCTCCGTCGGGCTCGCCAGCAGCAGCAATCCTCCGATGCGCCACCCAGCCAAGGGAACGTCCCTGCCGCCGAGGGGTACGGTGCGGGCAACGATGCTCAGCGTCTCGTCGCCGTCGCGCAGGGCGTGGGAGAGCATCGCTGCAAAGTGCCCGGCTGCGGAGCCCACGCTTTGCACCCCGGCGGGGTCGTCCTGCGTGGCGATCCACGGGTGCAGGTCGCCGCTGGCGCCCAGCAGGAACATTGCGTCCGATCCGGGAAGTGCATCCTCGATGGCACGGCAGGCGGCGCCGGGCCAGTCGGCGCTGACCACGCGCGACGTCTTGCCCAGCACCGTCGGATGGGCGGCGGCATTGAGCAGCAGGATGCGTCGGCCTGCGGAGGGCTGTTCCAGGGCGAGCACGGTGCACGTCGGGTCGGCTGCCGGACCGGGGCGGAGGTGCGTCTGCTCGCGGGGGTTCCAGCAGTGGGCGACGCCGCCGTCGGAGGTGGGCACGCGGCGGTTGTAGGCAATGCCCAGCGGCGCCTGGATGGTGCTCGCGCGAACCGGCGTCATTAGCCCGGCTGCCCGGACGGCCGACTCGACGGCGCGGCCTTCCATCGAGGCGGTGTAGCGCCTCCCGGGGGAGTCCGGTTTGCCGGCGGCCTTTCCGTCGAAGACAGCCCCCAGCGCGTCGGCCAACTCGGGCTCGTCCAGGTCGGGTCCGGAGTGGGTGTGGGTGGTGGTCACCAGCACGCGCCCGGGGGTGGTGCCCACGCGCTGGGCGATGCGTTCGCTCAACCGACGGGCCAGCTCGACCGAGACGATGCAGAGGTCCAGGCTCAGCAGAACAGCCGGCCCGGCGTCGCCGTCGGTGGTGTCGATCGCCAACGCCCGCACATAGAGCGGGTCGAGCGGGCCGTCGTTGCCGGCAGGCAACTGAGAGAAGCGGAACTCGTACCCCTGCAGCGTGCACTCGCGCGGCGGGGTGATCTCGATGCGGGCAAAGCCGGCCTGCAGCATGAACGCCTCCTTGGTTCGGGTTGGGCCACAGTGTGGCATGGCCAGGATGTCCGTGCCACGGAAAGCGTCGCATGGGCATCTTGCCCATGATCTGTTCTGTTGTACCCGGGCCTTGACGCACTCCGTTCCGCCTTTGGCGGACACGGGCAGGATGCCCGTGCGACGGGAAAGGCACACGGCCAGGATGCTCGTGTTACGGTCTGTCAGTTGTCAGCGGTGAGCAGCGGGTAGCCACACGTGCCATCCCAATTATTCAATTCCTCGCGGAATGCCTTCTCAATGGTGGCTCTGTCGGCTTCGGCCTGTTTCTGCCGTTCCAGAGCGGCCTGCAGGCGGGCCTGCAGTGCATCGACGATCGCCTGCTGAGCGGCGATGCTCTCCTTGAGCTTTGCCTGCGAAGCCTCGATCTCCTTCTTCGCGTTTCCGTTCACATTGACCCGGGCCAGCACGGCGTTCATCTTCTGCAGGCTCTGCTGATTGTCCTCGATCATCGCCTTTCGCTCGGCGATCTCCTTTCGAAGGTCGGTGACGGAGGCCGATTCCTCGCTGTCGCCACTGTCCTCATTCGCGTCGTCGCCGGTCGGGGCGTTCGGGTCGGTCGGCGTGTTGGCATCGACGGGCTGTTCGTCCTCTTTGCCGTAGTCTTCGGGCACGTCGATCTGCGTGATGTGCCCGATGTACACGTCCAGCCGCGGGCCGGGCTCGATCTGGAAGGCGAGGGTCTTCTTGCCTTCGGGGAATCGGCCTTCGACGGTCGATCCGCTCCTGAGCACGACCTTGACCTTTCCGATCGGACGCGGCAGGAAGGTGATGGTCTTGATCTGCTCGGGTTTGACCGGGGCGTCGCCGAAGGTGGTCTTGAGGTTCAGTTGCTCCTCGGCGATGGTCCCGTAAAGGATGTCCTCGTTCCGCAGCGACAGGATCGCCTGGGCGGCGTTGTCGATCTGGCTGCCGGAGAAGGCGAATTTCTTGGCCAGGTGCCGCTTGATTTTCAGCGTCTTGTTCAGGTCCAGGTTCAGTTCCAGATTATCGTCCATGACCAGCCCCGAGAGGACCGACCCGTTGCGGAAGAGTATCCGGTGCAGCCCGCCGTCATCGGTATCGAACATGATCCCGCGCAGGTTCTCGGTGTTGATGGTCCACTGGCCATACTCGCTGAGGTAGCGGACGTTCGCGTCGGACGGGCGGAAGAACAGCTGCTGTCCCGATCGCAGCACGATGGCCGGCTTGTTGGCGATGACCTCGGAGGGCTTGGATTTCGAGACGCGGTAGGCGATCGTGCGGATCTTGCTGGTCGGCAGGGACATCACCGAGCCGGTGGTGAGCTTGAGTTTCAACGGCCCGTTGAGCAGCTTGCCGCCGACGACCTGACCGTCGGCCAAGCCGACCAGGATGTGATCGTCATTCACGTCCGGGACCGACAGCCCGATCACGCGCGACTCATCCAGCGTGAGCTTGCCGTAGAACGTCTCGATCTCGTAGGTCTTGTTCTGAATGGTCCCGAGGAACTCGTTCTGCCCCAGGGTGACGGCGAGGTCGTGCTTGTCGTGGCGGGGCAGCTCCAGCGAGCCGATCGTGGCGGTGGGTCCGGAGATGTTGACCAGGATCTTGCGCAACGGTCGGGGGATCTTGGCGACCTCGCGGGAGAGGCTGAATTCGCTCTTGACGAACTTCTGCGCTTTGGCGTAGGGCTTGCGCTGGGCTTCGAAGAAGCACAAGGCGGCGGCCTTGCCGGCCTTGACGGTGATGGTCATGTTGTACTGCATCGAGTTGCTGCCCTGGTGGACCGTGAAGGAGGGCTTGTTCTTGGCGCCCCGCGAACCCCAGATGTGCACCAGAGAGGGCTGATGCTCGTTGGATGTCTCGGTCGCGCAGCCCCAGTCCTTCGCGGTGAGCTTGCTCTTTCCGCGCGTGGTGGTGATCTGTTTCACGCTCGATCCGGCGTTGACGTTGTAGCGGACCGAGATGGTCTGGTCGGACCCGGAGGTGTTCTTGAAGATGTCGATCCAGCGGCAGTAGCCGACCTTCTTGTCCACGTACACCCGCCGCCAGACACGCATGTTGTTGTAGTTCCACGGACCGATCTGCAGCTCGTTTCCGTCCTTGGAGACCTTCCGCGTGTTGGAGTAGAAGTTGTTGTTGTTCATGTAGAGGTACATGGACGTCGAGTAGGCCGAGTTCGAGCCGCTGTTGATGTACCCGTTCTGCGAGTAGATGTCCCAGCGGTAGCCCTTCCCGTCGTTGAGGTTCCAGTACGAGGAGGTGTAATTCTTGCCGTCTTCGAGAAGAAACTCCTGCCCCGAGGCGGTGGCGGTGATCTCGACCCAATCACCGGCCGCACCGCCGGCCAGGACCAGCAAAAGGGCGAAAATCGCGGTATTGTGACGTCTCATGGTGTCCTGCTTTCGTTGTTGCGACCCGCCATCGGGCGGGGCTTTGTGAATGTCGATTCGTACTCAGCCTCGTGGTCGGTCGGTTCGGCGATCGACTCAGCCGCCAAGGCGGATCTGAAGGCCGCGCTGTGGCATGACCAGGGGGCCGCCCCAGAGCATCGGCTCCGAGGCCTGTGGCGCGGGTTGGTCGTCTTCGCTGAGCTCGGCGATCAGGTTGCGGTACCCTTCCCGCAGGTCCGGGTCCATCGGGCGGCGGAGCTTCTTCTCGATCAGCGGAATGACTCCCGCGCCGAGTTTGCGCAGTTCGCCGATGCGGGCGTCAAAGTCTCCGATCGTCCGGATCTTCTGCAGTGTTTGCTGGGCCGAGGCGAGCACCTCGTCGGGGGCGAGCGACTGGGCGCGGGTGATGGAACGGCACTGGCTGGGCGCCAGGTCGATCGAGAGATCGTCGCTGAGTTTCAGCTTGATCGATCGGGTCTTCAGTACGCCGCGCAGCTGCGTGCCTTCCCAGGTCTTGATGTTCGCCGAGTCGATATGGCTGGAGGCGAAAGTCATCTCGCGGACGGTTTTGGGCGTCAGCATGAGTTGGCCGAACGCCGAGTCGAGCGGATAGGCGGTGTCGGTCAGCTGTCCGAGCAGGACGTCGTCGTTGGTCAGTTCCACCCGCGTGAGGAACGGGTTGGGGTCGACCGACTCGGCGAAGGACAGGTCCGTCAACGCATGCCTGCCGATGTTGACGGTCTGGCCGAGGCGGAGCTCCACGCGGATCGCCGAGTCGCGGACGAATCCCGCCAGCAGCGATCCGTTCGTCAGCTGTACGCGATGGCAGATTGCGCCGCGCCCGCTGAAACGCACCCGCACGATGTCGGCCGGCTTGAGCGAGAGCTCGCCGAAGCGGGTGAGATAGTCCAGCCGGAAGCGCTCGGCGTCGAAGGCCAGTCGGCTGCCCCCCTCCAGACGCAGGTACGGGCCACGGTAGGAAATCTCCATGGGGCGTTTTGGCGAGGTGTCGAATGAGAACGCCCGGACGTTCTTCCTGGCCATTGCCTCGGGCACGTTGGCGTCGAAGGCGGTAAAGAGCAACGCCCCGTCCCGCAACCTGCCGACCAGGACCTGCCCGTCTCCCAGCACCAGGGCGTCGGGTGTTTCGTTGGCGTCCGAGAGCACTCCACAGATGACCTCGTCGGTCGAGACCGTGAAATCGCCCAAGGCCGTCCCCATCGTCAGCGCCTTCGATTCGATCATCCCGTGACGGACGGTTCTCTCCTTGTCGGCCAACTCGATCGTGTCCACGTCTTCGCGTCGGCGAACGGTCAGTCCGGCGAAGCTGAAGGTCGGCGGGAAGTTCAGTATTCGGCTGCGGGCACCGGGGGGCAGGTCGCGAAGCAGCTTGTACGGGCGGAACTTGTTATCCAGCAGCTCCGGGAGGTCGTTCATCTCGCCCTGGGCTTCGAAATGACACAGGACGACCGTCTCGCCGGGCGGGACGGTGATGTTGTCGTACTTGTAGTGGATGTCGTTGCCCGAGAGGTTCACGGTCGGCCGGGTTTTCGCAGAGGGGTCGGAGAAGATGTGCATCGTCCAGATCTTGTCCTGGTTGCGATAGTTGTGCGTTCGCGTCGCCACCCACCAGTCGGCCTTCCTGCCGTTCTCCGACCCGTTGGTCCACTTCTTTTCCTGCATGCTGCCGTACAGGTTGGTGCGGATCTCCACCGAGACCTTGATGGGCTTGTCGGTGGGATTTTTGAGGACCTCCAGCCATCGGGCGAGCCCGAGTTCCTTGTACACGCGAATTCGCCGGTACACCTTCAGGCCGTTTCGGCTCCAGGGCCCGAACTGGGCTTCCTGGCGGTGCTTGTTGATCTGGGTGTTGTAGTCGTTCTGGCTGAACGACGAGCCGGCCACCGTCAGCTGCATGCCGCCGCTGTAGAGGTAGCTCCCGCCGTACTGAATGGATCCGTTGCGGTAGATCTGCCAGGATTGGCCCGCTCCGTCCATGACGTGCCAGGGAAGCCGCTGTTCCTTGACGTGCTTCTTGGGCAGGATCAGCGGCAGGATCTTCCGGGCGTTGGGGTCTTCATCGACCGCCTTTTCCGCCCGCTCGGAGATCACTTCCTTCCTGGGCTGTACGAACAGCCCGCCATCCTGCCCCATCGCCGAACAGGTCATCCCCAGCAGTACCAGCAGGGCCGCGGCCCGGGCTGTCCGTTCACGTCGGCGGATTGTGTTTGATCGCATCAGACACCTCGGGTTCCGATTGTCACCGGCCAGCGCAACACAAGCCCTTCCGGGCCCGTCGGCGGGTCGGTGTGTTCAACTGATAAGACGTAGCCCGGGGGCATCTGTTCCGGTTCCAGCCGGACAATTTCCTCCCGTCGGGCGCGGGGTCCCTGTATAAACCATCCGAATGGATTATCCTCCTGACAGGGAAGGGCTTCAATGAAAATCCGCCTGGTGGCCATCGATCTCGACGGGACGCTGCTGAATACCGACAAGAGCATCACCGAGACCACCTCCGCCATCCTGCGAACCGCCCGGGAAACCGCCGACGTGCGCGTCGTGCTCGCCTCGGCCCGTCCGCCGCGAACGGTTCGGCCGTTCCATTCGCTGCTGGGGCTCGATACGCCCATGATCAACTACAACGGGGCGCTGGTGATGGACCCCCGCACCGACGAGATCCTCCTGCACCAGGCGATTCCCGCCTCGGTAGCG
>CAZFPT010000138.1:0-8820 GCA_964521005.1 uncultured Planctomycetaceae bacterium
TCGCTGCTTTCCGCCACCCGACGTTACGCGGGGTGTTCAAGGAAGGCGGTTTGTGGTATAAATCACGCGATCCCATCCGGAGGTTGTCATGAGCCGACGTCTTCTGCTTCCTGTCGCACTCCTGTTCTCGCTTGTCGCCTTCGCGTCAGCGGACGAGCCAAACGTGGTGTCGGCCGGCTTTCTGGGAACCCGCGGCGACGACGTGATCGAAGACGTGACGATCGCCCGCGACGGATGCATCTACATCGTCGGAAACACCGGCGAGCCACTCACGAAGAAGCACGTTCTCGCCGAGTTCCACGACCCCCTGGGAACCGTCGAAAAGGGCTGGGGCTATTCCCACGGCTTCGTGGCGAAGATCTCGGCCGACGGACGGAAAATCCTGGCGATCCGCCCATTCTCCAGGGGCGCAGCGAAACTGACCACGGTGGCCGTCGGCGACGGCAACGTGTACGTCGCGGGCTATGGCGGGGAAGGGCTCGCCGGGGTTCTCCAAGGCAGCGGCGGGCTGATCACGTCGTTCGACGGTCGGCTGGGGCATCGGGGCAAGAAGGTGGCCTACCCCATGGAACACCACTCGGACCCGGATTTCGCCAAGGTCAACGACCAGCGAGGCCTGCCGTTCGTGCTGCGTCTGAAAGACGACCTCTCTGCCGTCACGGGCGGGACGCTGCTGGAAGGCTGGCAGAGCGTGTGGCATGTCCCTCGGCCGTTGGGGGAGGACTGGCATCAGCCGGTCGGACTGGCGGTACTCACCAGCGGAGACGTGGTCGTCTCGCACGACTACGGATTCAACCGTTTCGACGTCAGCGGGCGGTTCGAGCAGTTCTATCACCTCGCCGATGGCCTTTCGCGCCTCAGCGGCGACCTCACCAAACGCCGCTGGAAGAAAGACCTCTACCTGCCGAGAATCGCTCCGGCAAACCTTCGCAAGCACCTGTTCGGGCGGCGACGCTGGCTTCAGCCGGCCCCGACCGACTGGGCCCATCCCACCGCCGGGCAGACGCGCATCCTCCGCCTGCGAACCGACGCGAGCGACAACATCTACATCGCCGGCTACTCGCCCAGCCGAACCAGCGGCGAGCCGTGGTGGACGCCCTTCCTGATCCGCTTTGACGCCGACGGCAAGCAGACCGGGGCCGTCTACACCACCGACCCGATGAGCGGCAAGGAAGGCCGACTGCATGGCGACGTAGCCGACTCGTGCGTGCGAAGCGTGAACGTGGACGCCAACGGGAACATCCTGGCGGCTACCATCTCCGACGGCGGCAACAGCGTCCTGCGGAAATCGCCCACCGACTACACCAGGTGGCCCGTCACGCCCGACGGGCGGAAGATCGACCTCGGCGTGGGGGGCTTCCGCGGGCGTACGCTGTTCTGGGGGCCGATCGTCCGCATTGACGGCAAGACGCTCAAGCCGCTCGGCGGACAGGCCATTCACGGAAGAGGCAAGCAGCGCGTGACGCCCGCCTGGGCGGTGGACATTGCCCCCCTTCCCGGCGGGAGCAGCATCGCCGCGGGACGCTGCAGCGTGGGCTTCCCCGTGACGCAGAAGACCTGGGCGGGCACAGAGGCCCCGGACATCGGCCGACTTGCGACCAACCGTCGCTCGACGCCGGTGAACAATGCGTGGATCCGCGTGCTGGACCCGACGATGAAAACACGTTTCAGCGCCGGGCTGCCCGACCTGCTGCCGCGGACGATCGCCACCCAAGGCCGACGGGCGGTTATCGTCGGGCGGGCGCTGTCCGACAAACCGCCGCGAACCGACAGGCCCTTCCGCCCGCACGCCGGCCAATCGGACGGCTACGTGCTCATTCTGGACATCCCGGAGACCCCCTCGCCATGACGACCACCAACCCGAAAATCCTGCTTGCGATGCTCGTGCTGTCTGTTTCGGGAGGCGCCTCGATGGCAATCGCCGAAGACTGGAAGACCGAAGCGAATCGACGAATCGAAAAGGTGCGAAAAGGCGATTTCACGCTGACCTGCCTGAGCCCGACCGGCGAGCCCATCGCCGGACAGACCATCCGCATCCGCCAGACCGCCAGCCGCTTTCTGTTCGGCATGTGCATCACGGGCGATCCGGACTCCAACGAGCCGCACGAGAAGAAATACTTCTCGTTCATCCGCAAGCACTTCAACTCGGTGGTGCTGGAGAATCACATGAAGTGGTACGCCACCGAGAAGAAACGCGACCAGCTCACCTACGAGCGGGCCGACGCGCTGACCGACTGGGCCCTGGCCAACGACATGAAGGTTCGCGGGCACTGCCTGTTCTGGTCCAAGCGGAAGTTCGTGCAGGACTGGGTGCAGAAGCTGCCCAAAGACGAGCTGCGCGAGGAGGTCGTCGAACGTCTCAACACGATCGTGCCGAAATACCGCGGCAAGGTGGTCTGCTGGGACGTCAACAACGAGATGCTCGACGGCTCGTTCTACAAGGACCGTCTCGGGGCGTCGATCCGCCGGGAGATGTTCACCATCGCCCACAAGCTGGACCCCAACGCCGGGCTGTACACCAACGAATACGGCGTGCTGTGCAACGACAAGAAGATGAACCGCTACATTCAGCTGATTCGTCGGCTGCAACGGGATGGCGCGCCGGTTACGGGCATCGGCATCCAGGAGCACGCCAGCGAGCGGTTCGTGACCAGCACCGAGAAGGACGGCGACGATCGACCCGAACGCACCGGCGGCGGGGCGCTGGCTGCCTCGGAGGTCTGGCGTCGGCTGGACAAGTTCGGCGAGTTGGGGCTGCCGATTCATCTGACGGAGATCTCCTCGCGCACGAAGGATCCCCAACGGCGGGCCGACACGCTGGAGGCGCTGTTCCGCGTGGGATACGCCCACAAGGACGTCGAGGCGATCCTGCTGTGGGGGTTCTGGGCGAAGCGGCACTGGCTGGGCGCCGACGCCGCCCTGGTGGACAAGGACTGGAACCTCCTGCCGGCCGGCGAGCGGATCAGCAACCTGCTGCTGAAGGAATGGCGCACCAACGCCCGCCGAAAGACCGGCGAAAAGGGCACCGTCGAATTCCGCGGCTTCCACGGGACCTACGAGCTGACCACGACCACTGCCGACGGTACGCGCCTGGTCGGAACGGTCCGCCTCGGGCCCGAACGCCGCACCGCCACCGTGCACTTCGCCGCGAAATAGACACCGCCCCGGAAACCGTCGTGGATCTCGACCGCCGACAACCCGAATCCGAACTGATGGACGACGCCGTCGAGGCCGCCGCCTACGCCGACGCGAATTTCGCCGAGGTCAACGAAGCCTTCGTCGATCGGCTGACCGAACTCGCCAGAGACAGCCACCCGCCTTTGCGGGCGCTGGATCTGGGCACGGGCCCGGGGGACATTCCGATTCGACTTTCGCGAAAAGCGCCCGGCTGGGTGATTACCGCGGTGGACGACGCACCGGCGATGCTGGCGATCGCCCGGGCGGACCTGGCCCGGCGACATCCTTCTGCCTCGGTGCGGTTCGTCCGGGCCGACGCGAAGGACCTGCCCTTTTCGGAGGAGTCCTTCGACGTGATCTTCTCCAACAGCATCCTGCATCATATCACCGATACCGGCGCGTTCTGGGGCGAGCTGAAGCGCGTCGCCGTCGATGGCGCCCTGGTGTTCGTTCGCGACCTGGCCAGGCCCGCGTCGGCCGACGCAGCAGCCGACCTGGTCGCCGAACATGCCGGCGGCGAGTCGCCCCTGTTGAAAGAAGAATTCCACCGCTCGCTTCTCAGCGCCTATACTCCCGATGAGGTCCGGTCGCAACTGGCCAACGCCGGGCTGGAAGGACTGCGCGTGGAGCTTGTTACAGACCGCCACCTGGACGTGCATGGCCGGGTGGCGAAGACCTGAACTGAGCAACGGAGGACGCCGGTGACATACACGGTGGGCATCGCGGGTCACGGAGCCGTCGGACGGGCTCACGTCTCGGCCTGGCAGTCGCTTGAGGCGGCGCGCGTGACAGCCGTCTGCGATTGCATCCCCCAGCATCTGGCGGATCTCCCGGCCGGGGTTGACCGCTGCACGGAGCTGGACGATCTGCTCGCCCGCAGGCCTGACATCGTGGACATCTGCCTGCCGACCGACCTGCACCGCGCCTCTGCCGTCGCCGCCATGGAGGCAGGATCGCACGTCTTCTGCGAGAAACCGCTCGCCGTGGACCCCGCCGACGCCGAGACGATGCTCGAAGCCGCCGAACACACCGGCCGGGTGCTGATGGTGGGACATTTCCTGCGTTTCCGCCCGGAGTATCAACTGCTTGGCGACCTCGTGCGGAACCGGACGCTGGGTCGGCTGAAGCATCTCTCGCTGCAAAGGCTGGCGGTTTGGCCGACGGACTCCGCGGGTGACTGGGTTTCGCGGTCCTGCCGCAGCGGATTGGCCGCGTTGGACCTGCACATCCACGACGTCGACGTGGTTCTCTGGTGGCTGGGCATGCCCCGTGCGGTAACCTCCTCGGGCGTGCGGGAGGACGACGACGGGGTGAGCTACATCCAGACGCGGTACGACTTCGGCCCGGACGGTCCGGAAGTGACAGCCGAGGGCGGCTGGGTTCACGACGCCGACCCGCTGCACGTGGGCGTGGTGCTGGAGTTCGAACACGCGATCGCGGCGTACCACTCGACCGAACCAACCCCGCTGACCATTCGCCACCGGGATGGGCGGGTCGAACGGCCACACCTTCCGGTACGCTGCCGATACCGCGAAGCGCTGAGTCACTTCCTGGAATGCGTGGGCAACGGGCGATCGCCCCGCTGCGCGACCGGCGAGGAAGCGCTCGATGCCCTGCGCCTGGCCCGGGCGGAAATCCAGTCCGTCCTGGAAGGCAGAACGGTGGAACTGCAGTAGCTCGCCGCCCCCTTCTGGCCACCCCCTGCCGATCGGTCGGCCGTCACGTCTGCAACGCCCGGAAGCGGGCGTACTCGCCGCCCTGTGCGAGCAGATCCTCGTGCGAGCCGATCTCCACAGCCTGGCCGTCTCGCATCACCACGATTCGCGTGCAATGGCGGATCGTCGAAAGCCGATGCGCCACCACGAACGTCGTTCGCCCCGAGATCAGCTGCTCGATCGCCTCCTGCACCAGCGCCTCGGAGCGGAGATCCAAAGCGGAGGTCGCCTCGTCGAGGATGATCACCCGCGGATCGCGAATGATGGCACGGGCGATGGCGATTCGCTGGCGCTGCCCGCCCGAGAGCGTCGAGCCGCGCTCGCCCACGGTGGTGTCCAGCCCGTCGGGCATCTTCTCGACGAACTCCAGGGCATTGGCGTCGCGAAGGGCGTTCCAGACGCGCTCATCCTCCACCTCGCCCAGCCCGTAGGCGATGTTGTCCCGCAGCGTCCCGGAAAACAGCAGCGGCGTCTGCGGCACGACGGCAAGATGGTTGCGGTAGGTTCGCAGGTCCAGCTCGGACATGTCGTTGCCGTCCAGCAGAATGCGTCCCTCGGTGGGACGATGAAAGCCGATCAGCAGGCTCATCACGGAGGTCTTTCCCGCCCCGCTCTCCCCCACAAACGCCACCGACTCGCCCTGCTCGACGTGCAGGTTGAACTCCTTCACCGCCGGTGTTTCGGTCTCCGGGTACACCAGCGTGACGTCCTCAAAACGGAACTCCCCGCGAACCTCGGACAACTCGCGCTTGCCCTCGTTGTTCTCGATGTCCGGACACTGCAGCACGTCGCCGATCGAGTAGATCGACTCGAACCCGCGGGCGATCATCGGGTAGGCGTTGAGCACCTGCATGACCGACCGGAGAATCACCTCGAAGAATCCCTGGTACAGCACCACCTGCGGCAGGCCCAGCCGCTGGGGATATCGCATCGCCAGGTAACTTGTGACCATCAGGCAGGACAGGCGGATGAGATTGAACGTCACCCAGTTGGCGCAGGCGAACAGCGCGTTGATCAGGTCCAGGCGGTATCCCCGCTCGCGAACGTGGTCCAGCTCGGCGTCGACACGGCGGATCTCTTCATCCTCCACCGCGTGGGCCCGGGCGATGGGGATCATCTCGATCATCTCGCTGACCCGGCCGGACATTTCTTCGACCCGACCGCGGAATTCGCGGTTTCTGCTGCGGATTCGGCTGCGAAACACGCCGCGAATGATCAGTCCGACGGGGATGGCCACCGCGTAGAAGCCCGCCACCACCGGCTCGCGCAGCACGGTGTAGATCACGGCAATCAGCAGGCCCAGGATGCCCGGGAGCATGCTGTTGATGAGCATATGGGAAAGTCGCTCGACGGCTTCGACGTCGCGCAGAACCTTCGCCTGGAGCTTCCCGGAGCGCGTGCGGTCGTGATAGGCGATGGACAGTTCCTGGAGGCGACGGATAATCGCCCCGCGCAGACGGGCTTCCATGTTCCGCTTTGCCCGGGAGAAGAGCTTCATGAACGCCATGTGCGACGGGATGTTCTGGGCGAAGACCAACCCCACCAACGCGCCGCTGTACAGCATCGGCCAAAGCCCCTCCGGCCAGCCCAGCAGGACCGACGAGGTGATCCACTCCATCCCCACCGGCCAAAGCCAGACCGGCGAATGCTTGAGGACATAGAAGATCAGCGACAGGCCGATCCGCCCGCGTTCCTCGGCGTAAAGGAACCACAGCGAACGGACCGGGCGCTCGCGATCGTATCGATGAGAGAGGATATCGGCCTGCTTTGCCAGCTTCACAGAATCTCCAGCGGTCGAAGAGAACGGCAACGTCGATGGGTCTGGATCCTACCCCACCGCCGGGAGATTGCAATCCCCGCTGTCGCATTTGGCGGAAATTCGCTCAGAAAAGAGGAAGCGACGGGCCCGTCGCCGGACCCGCCGCCGTCCCCCCGAATCAATCATCGCACCCCCGCAGCCGGGGATGATCGGTTTGCCGCAATCCCCCGCTCAGGCCAGGCAGTTCACGCTCCGACCCACGCCGTCCATCGTGCCGGCGTTGGCGATATGCTCGGCCAACACCACCGGCGAATGCACTTCGGCGGCCTCCATCTTGTTCCAGTCTTTCATGGTCGAAGCGGCATGGCCGAGACTTCCGACCGGGTTCTTCAGGGCCAACTGCCCCATCGTCGCGCCAGCGGATTGAACGGACATCGACATTGTCTTCCCTTCCTTTCGAGCGTGTGTGCCCGCGCCCACGCGCGGACGGTGATCGCATCGACCACTCGGCCCGGACGCCGGACCCCACGGATCCGACGTCCGCAGCCGACATGGCCACGTGGCAACGTCACACAGAACACACACAGTGCAGCAAAGAGCTTGTTGTCCTCTGCCCGGTCGAAGCGCGCGGGGCGGGGGCAATCGCCGGCGCGCGGACCTTCGGCCAGGCAGGGTCCTTCGGGGTTCGCGAGCGAGCGAACCACCCCGGCCGGCGACCATTGCCGAGGGCAGCCGGGGTACGAAGCAAACGTAGAATACGCCTGGGCAGGAGGCAAATCGCGGGGATTGTTTTCACGCAGATATCGGCCGACCCGCCCCGTTTCGGCAAGCTCCCGCCTATGCGTGCTTGACCCCCCAAAGGCGGACCTCTAGCATGGGGCCTCAATCGAACCGATCATCGAGAGGACACCAGCCATGTCGGACAACAAGATACCCGTCGGAATCGTCGGCGGCGGACGCGTGGGCGAGGGTTTCATCCGGTCGCTCCAGCGGCAGGCGGACATGCGCGTCACGGGCATCGTCACCCGGACGCCCGAGCGTCAGAAAGAACTCCGCGAGACCTATGGCGTTGCGGGGGTGGGCACCGTCGAGGAGCTGCTCGAAGCCGACGAAAAACCCGCCGTCGTCTGCGTGGTCAACGCCAACGAGCATCACCGCGACCCGACGATCAAGGCCCTCCAGGCCGGTTGCCACGTGTATCTCGAAAAGCCGATGGCCGCCACGCTGGAAGACTGCGTCGCCATGGTCGAAGCCGAGAAGAACTCGACCGGTCACATCCAGGTGGGGTTCGAGTACATGCACGGAACGATGACGTCGCGACTCAAGCAGCTCGTGGACGAGGGCTACTTCGGATCGCTGCAGTGGGCCAGCGTCCTGGACTCCCGTGGCCACTGGTGGTCGATCGACCCTCACGCCTCGCGCGACGAGATCTGGAAGCTCGATCGCAGCCGAGGCGGGGGAATCATCTTCCATTGCGGCATCCACCAGCTGGACATGATCCGCAGCTACCTCGGGCCCATCGACGAAGTCACCGCGTTCGTCCCGCCGAAAAACCCCCTGCCGTTCTACCCCGACGACGTCCCCGCCAACGTGACGCTCATGCTCACCGCCGCCAGCGGGGCCGTGGCGAACTTCCAGGTGTTCCACGACCGCGCGCCGACCTATTACCGCGAGGCCGTCCCGTTCCACCCGGACTGGCGAACCGTGCCGGGTCACGAGTTCAACGTCTCGCTGGTCGGTGACGCCGGCAGCTGCAAGATGGAAATCTACGGCGAGGACCTGCACCTGTTCCGGTTCGACATCGAGAACAAGGACACCGTCTTCGACCGGACCGAGACGTTCAGCCCCAACGTGCCCGACAAGTCACACCACGATATGCTCGGGCTGCTTCTGCGGTTCATCCGGCAGGTCGCCGACGGCGGGGAGGCCATCGACGCATCGACCGGCGCCCTGGAAACCATGCGCCTGGCGTTTGCCGCCGAAGACGCCCTGACCCGCCCGGGCGAAACCATCCGGCTGACCGATTACCGCTAGTGCAAAATCCCCCCACGGTTCGTATACCTCACCATGGGGCTTCACGCGTCGCACGGGCATCCTGCCCGTGTCTGCCGACAGGCAGATTTCGCCGAAGGCAAAACGGGATCACGGAGTTGGTTCGGAAAGAAAACA
>CAZFPT010000139.1:0-8717 GCA_964521005.1 uncultured Planctomycetaceae bacterium
CGTGTTCAAAGTGGTGGACACCGAACGGGCCAAGGAAATCCTCGGCGACGAGTAGAGCGACGAGCGACGAGCGAATCGAGTGATCGCGAGTGCGGGGAGTTTTCTGCACGCACTCCCCCGCCAGTTCGTTTCGGACGAGGTGAAGGTTCTTCTCTGTTCTCAGAGAGGTTCGCCGTCGCTCCATCCATACCCGTCACCGAGGTTCCTGAACTGCACCAGGTCGCCGAACATACTTGGATCCAGTGGATTCCTGGCATGGGGATTATGGGCAACTAAAGCAGTATGCTCAAACCATGCTTGATTGTTCTTGTGTTCGTAGCGAGGTCCAGTTTTCTCTATCACGAGCACAGCGCTGACTCTGGTGAAGCGAGGCTTTACGGGCCATAGCTTCAAGAACTTGCCGTCTGGACGGAATTCTGAACCAATTGGTCCGGCAGCAGACCCTGTTCTTGTGTCGAAAGGAATCGTAATACACTCCTGTCCGTACAATGGCGAGATCAACTGAACGCGAAGCGTGCATACGGATCGTCTGAGTTCAGGCACCAGAACCAGCAGATTGGAACCGTCTTTGGGAAACTGGTCGTTGGCTGCTCTCAAAGCCTCAGCAATGCGTTCACCATCGTGACCATCGTAAGCCGATTTGTCCCGTTTGCATTCTCGGTACGGAGCTTTTACCTCAACCCCAATACTCTCCTGTGTGTCCATCACGATACTCATATCAAGAACTCTCCGCTCCTTCCCTTCTGCATCTGGAGCGACTGACAAATGCAGTTCACTGGCAAGGAACCAGCAAGCCATGCACTCGGCAATGGCAGAACGGAAATCCGAGGCCTCTCTACTGGCCAATCTTCCGCGGAGATCCTTCCCCTTCTCGCCCTCAAAGAACCCGCAGGCAAAGGCGGAGTACAAGTAGGTCTCCCAAGCAGCACGGGTTGCTCTGCCACCAAGCATGCTCAAGTATGCTTTGCCGTTCTCGGGGGATTCCAAGTCTGAAGGGGATGGCCCACTAGCTGATAGGCATCTTAGGCGGTGAGTGAGGTCTTCTTTTGGGTTGCCCCGCCAAGTGTCCCGAACGTCCAACGGGATCAACTCCAAGAGCACGTCTCTCGGTGGTTGCCTTAGTGGTGTGCTTGAACACATGGTTGCCTCCATTGCTGCGTACCCAATGCTCTGGAATCGGCGTATTTCTTTGAGACACGCGACCCTCAGTCAAGAGCCTGTATCCGGAACACCGTTACCCTTGGAATTTGCTGCTTGGAATTTGGAGCTTGAGCCCTCTGCTTCTCAGCGCCCTCTGTGCCCTCTGTGGCTGGGCCGTCTCTGTGGCTACTCGATCGCCTCGGCGCCGAATTCGCCGAACTCATCGATGATCGCCAGAATTCGGCTGCGGGGTTCTGCCGGGACGATCCGATATCCTACCGCGTCCTGAAGCCTCCGCGTGGTGGAGACCGAAGCGTGCGGCAGCAGGGCCGTCAGAAGGTTCGCCCCGCGGGCGTCGTACTTGCTGCGATACTCAGCCAGTATCCGCTCGCGCAGGCGCCACAGCACGGGCGGAACGCGGACGGCCTGGGCTTCCACGTCGATCACGAACCGCCGCTCGTCGTCCAGGAACGCGTCCACCCGATTGGCGATGCACGCACGGACTCCATTGGCGTCGAAGGGTTCTCTCGGCAGGCGCGCCCGCTGCAGCGACGCCCCGGGGGCGGCGGCAACGACGCGCCAATCGTCGCGCGAAGCCAATTCGTCGTCGATCAGCGCCAGGCTCATCGACCGGCCATCCAGCGGGAATTCCCGCGGCAGCTGACGCGCTCGCCACTGGGCGGACTCGTACTCGCCGAGAATCGCCAGCATGATCGCCCACCCCGCCCGGGCGTTGTACCAGTAGGCGATGCGGTCGGCCTCGGTGGGGTACCGCCCGGGCGTCGCCGTCGGACCGGTGACCGCGAAGAGCTTCAACTGCCGCAGCAGGTCCTCGCGGTTGTCTTTCAGCCATTCCGGGCGCATGAGGCCGTCGTCGGTCACGCCCTCACGCAGACAGACCGCCAGGGCGTCCACCGAGGTGTTGGGCTCGACATTGGCGACCTCCAGCGAGACGGGGTCGGCCACCTTGGGCCCGCACCCGACCGCCACCCACACCAGCAGACCGGCGCACACCCACAACGCGGAATTGAAAGATCGGCGAACCATACGCATGATTGTAAACGTCTGAACCGTGGAGACAATGACGGAGTGAAATCACCAACCAACCAGACCGACGCCCCGCCGAGGGAACATCGCCGCCGACAGTTCGGCCGCATCCTTCGCGTGGCGCTGTGGATCAGCATCGCCACGCTGGCGGCCGGCGCCGCGCTGAAGTTCGTCGTCGCCCCGGCTGTGGTACGACATCTGGTGACCAGCAACCTCCCCCGGTATTGGGACGGCCAGGTCGAGATCGATCGCGTCTCGGTGGGGTTCGGCTCGGTGCAACTGGGTGGGGTCCGCCTGTACGACCGGCAGAGACGCCTCTGGCTGGCGGCCGAGTCGGTCTCGGTCTCGCCGGGTGTTCGATGGACGCTCCGGGCGGGGTTTCGTGACGTGGACCTCGACGCGGTGGACCTTCGGCTGCAGTTCGTCGAAGGACGATGCGATCCGCCCGTGCGCAATGTCGATGAGCTGGTGACGTGGCTGGAGCAGGTCACCAACATCGACCTGCTCCACGCCGACGGCACGCTCACGTTGAACCGCCCCGGCCGGGCCAGCTGGACCACAGGCCCGGTCACGGTGGACATCCGCCGCGCCCCCGGCGGGCATCGCGTGCTCATTCACGGATTCGATGGCGACACCCGGAACGTGCTGGACCTGGACGGCTGGGCCAATTGGGGGACCTCCGCGTTCGACGCGAACATGATCGTCCGCCACCATCTCACGCCGACCGATTCGAAGGCGTTGGCGACGATCTTCCAGGTTCCCGGCGTGGACGAGGGCGCCCTGACGTTGCAGGCCGACCTCACGCTGAAGGGGCGATGGACGCTTCCTCACACCTGGAGGCCGACCGGAACCGCCTCGCTGAGCGAGGGGCATCTCGTCGTCGGCGGCGTGAGGCTGCTGGACCGTCTGGGCGGGCAGCTGGTCGTGACCAGCGACGCCAACACGATCACCGCCAGGGCCGAGCGCCTCACCGCCCGACTGGCCGGGGGCGACCTCCGCGTGAAAGGCTCGCTCACCTCCCGCCCCACCACCTCTCCGCAGACCCACCTGCCGACCACGCAGCTGAGCTATCGCAGCAGCGTCGCGATCAACGGAGCGGACATCACGCCGATCGCCCGCGCGGTGGCTGAGACGATGGGCCATCCGCGAACCATGCGCGACGTCGGTCGGCTGGGAAAGCTGCAGCTGCGATACGACGTCAAGGGCGAGGGGCTTTCGCTGGCGAACCTGCAGGGGCGGGGCGTGCTGCGCCTGGAGGAGGTCGACCTCACGTCCCTGCCGGCAGGGCCGGCCTTGGTGAAGGGGTTCTATGACAACATGCCCCGCGCAATGGCGATAGCGGACCTCGAAGCCACCCTGGACTCCAACGGCCCGCGCGTAACATTGGGCGAAGCCCGGCTGGCGGGCCCACTGCTGGCGATCGAGATCGAGCCTGGCGGAACGGTGAACCTGCGGGACGGCACGGTCGATCTCTACGCGGTGGGCGTTCCGCTGGAGCGACTCCAGAGCGTGCTGGTTTGCCTGCCGATACTGGAGATTTTCGGCTTCCTGCAGCGTTCGCTGACGCGCGTCCACGTGCAGGGCAACTGGAGCGAGCAGGGAGCGGTCCGCGTGACCGTCGCCCCAAAACCGTCCACCCGACTGGGGCGACAGACCCGCTCGTTCTTCCTGGAGGCAGCCCGGCAAGGCGGCAAGCTGCCCGGACACCTGATCGACCGGTTCCGGGCGATGTTCACTACGATGGATCTGTTCCAGCAGAACTGAAACCCAGGGTCAAAGACCAGCTGGTGTACCTTGTCCTCTGAACTCGCTGGGATTCGCATTCGGACAGCCCTTCACTTCCTCAACAATCAACTGGGCGATGCGCATCCCTGGTTTCAGAACGAACTGGGCCGGGCCGAGATTGATCATCTCAAGAGTCAATGTTCCCTCAAAGCCCGGATGGACTGTCGGTGCCGTGAAATGAATCAGAACACCAAACCGTGCCCGACTGCTCTTTCCCTCAATCCGTGCGGCCAAACAGGTGTCTGTTCCATCGAGAATGGGCAGCTCAATGCGTTCCCTGGTAGCAGCAAGAATGAAACAGTTTGGCTCGAGGATGTACGGCTGATCGCTCGTGATCGTGCGGGTCTCAGAATGACTGCTGATTGTCTGGGCAATGCTTCCAGGTTGTGTGACATCAACAATGAACTGCCCGCCTTGAGGAACCGCAATGGACTCTCCCAGCGTCAGGTCGACCGAATGTGTGTCAAAGGGGCAGTTCGGTTGATTCAGTGTTGGGCTTCTCGGGGTCGGCTCTGGGTCGATCACCAGACGGCCTTCGTCCAAGGCCGACCATATCTCCACATTGGACAGAATCATCGTCGAGTGTATTCCCCTGCTGTCAGGCGTCCTCTGGACCCAGTTGGTCCCTGCTCACAATGACAGTCGCGCCGTTCTCGAGAGTCTGTGCGGGCAAACGAACCAATGCCCTTTCTCCGTCACTTTCAAGAACGCTCACCCTCACTCTGGCGGAACCTGCCTCCCCTGATGCGCTTGGCTTGACATACTCCTTGGGAGCGAAGAGCGAAAAGCCTTCTCCCGAAGCTGTATTCCCCTTCAGGGAAAACTCATCGGGGAACTGCCCCCGATCCGCACTACACATGAGATAAGCGTCCATTTCATCGCTCCAGGATCAAGTGCACATCTCGAACTTACCGGGGGAATACCCCTCTGTTCCACATGCATTTCATCAAACGCCCGACCAACAAGCAATAGCGTATCATGTTTGGGCGATGTTAGCAACTCTGGCTTCGATATTTTTCGCGGACTCGCCGTAGCCCAGGGCGAGTACGAGATCCGAATACCCCTCCGCGCAGAGACGGTTGAGCTCGTGGTGCATCCGCACGCTCACCAGCGATCGGCCTGTCGATTCCACCGAGGCGAAGGCCTGGTCGATGCGACTTTGCAGGATTTCCGCGATCTGCCCGGGGTTCCTGTTGGCGGCGTGGGCGGATTCAAAATCGGACCGCAGCCCGTCGCGATCCAGGTGAAACGCCACGCGCACCGCGCGCAGCTCGGCGGCGCTGTGATCCTCGCCCAACCCGGGTCGTCGGGCGAGGATGAACTCCATGAACTCCCCGTGCAGGCGGGTCATCCGCTCGACCCATCGCATCGCCCACGGGGGTGGCTGCAGCTCGCGGTCGAACCGGGCGAGGTCAGCCAGCGGGTCGGAGGCCAACTCTCCCAGGCAGAATTCCGGGTCGTACCGCAAACGCAGCTCGGTGGCACGTTGCAGGCTTCCGCGCAGCATGTGGCTGAGCATCCGTCGGGCGGATTGCTCGTCCGGACCGAACACGGCGCGGATCACCTTTCGCCGCTCGGCGAGCACCTGCTCTCGCCCGTCCTCGAACTCCTCCAGCCAGGGCTGATCTTCCTCGCCCGGCCAGAGAAGCACCTGGGCATTGAACCAGTCCGAGTCGTACTCGCTGTTGAGCTTCCGTACCGCCCCGGCCACTCGCGTGGCGAGGCTGCGGGTGATGAACCCGAACCAGAACTGCTGGGCAACCCGCCCCGGGGCGGACCGTATTCGCGCCCCGACCGATCGCATTCCACATGCCTGCTGGGCATCCAGCAGGGCGCGGCCGCCGGCGAACTGCTCCATGAGCTTCTCGTCACTGCAATCCAGGTAGGCCCCGTCGCGCCAGTCTTCCAGGAAACGCAGATCGATCCCGATCATCTGCATCTGCCGGGTCTGGGGCAGCGGCTGAGCGAGGGCGTCGCCTGCCCGCTGGAGGAACTGCTCGCGGGCCCGGCGCATGGTTCTCTCCAGCGGCTCGTCGTGCTGCCGCTTGCAGCCGGCGTAGACCGACCGTCCCGCCCGCAGGCGGAGGAGGCACTCGTGGGAGAAGACCCGGTCCCACAGGCGAACGAGATGCTCGTCGACCTGCGATTTGCGGTAGTCTTCCATCAGGTTCATCCCGCTGGCCTGGGCGACCGTCAACAACCTCGATGAGATAATCGACGGAATCAGCTTCAGCGCCAGCCCCATGCCCAGGGTCAACGCCCCCATCAGCAGGGGCAGCACCACCGCCTGCTTGACGGTGAAACCACCCAGCCCGATCAGGTTCGTCGTCAGACCCAGGATACTGATGCCCACCGTCAGAAGCGTGTAGCGAAGGCTGCGACGGTAGATGAGGTTGCCGACCTGATAGACCACATCCAGCGGCGCGATGAGTCGCCCGATGTCGCGAAGATTCAGCTTCGGATGCCGTCTGCGTCTGGTCATGCTACCCCCGCGAGGTGTCCCGGTCGGCCTGGTCGCTCTTGGTGATCTCTCGCAGCACGACGGTGGCGTAGCTGCCCGGCGGTGCGTCGAAGGTCAATTCCAGGTACGGCTGACCGGCGTCGTCGAATGCTTCGATGGTCGGCTCGCCGAGGGCGAATCGCAGGGCGCGGCGCGTTCCCTTCACCCGCAGCCGACCCGCCCGGTCGAAATCCTCCGGCGTGAGTCCCTCGGCCTCGATGGCGGCTCGCTCGATACAGCCGACCTCACCACCCGCCAGGCGCCCGCGCGTGCCCGGAATGGGGCCGGTGGGGCTGATCTCCCAGGCAGCGGCCCGTGGCCGATCGGTGTCGAGGTCTTCCACCTCGAACACGCCCCCGGAATCGGTCTTCTTGGCCAGGTCGCCCAGGCGGACGGTGTCGATCTCGTCGATGCGATCGGCGAGCACGCGATTGAATACCGCGCTCTGGGTCGCCGACACGAACAGCCGACGCATGCGCTTGTCCACCGTTCGGACAGCGGCGGCGGGTCCGCCCTTGCGCAGCGCCTTCAGTGCCCTCCGGGGCGCGGAGAAGTCCCTGGGCCAATGCGTCAACGCCCGGTCGAGGTCGCCCTGGTCGAAGGCGGCCCGGGCGGCGGCCAGTTCCGGCGGGTCGCCGTCCATCGGCCGACCAAGGTAGATACGGCAGAACTCTCTGGCGTCGTTGTGCAGAAGGGCCTTTCCCAGCTCGGCTGTGTCGCCGCGCAGGCCGAACCGCTGTCGGCCGAAATAGTTCGGAGCGCCGCGGGTCCGCAGGACATCGAGAATCGCCCGCGCCCGTTCGATCGAGTCCGGGTCGACCTGGCGGATGCGAACACGGAACCGATTGGCAGAGAGGTGCCCCCGGCGTAGCTTGTTGGTGTGGCGGGTCACGTCGCGGATCTCGATCTGCCCGTCGCGGAAGGCGGCGAGTTTCGCCGGATCCACGTGCTCCACGCTCATCCACTGGGAGGTCACCGCCTGGGCGTCCTTTAGGCCGGCGTAGCCGATTTCGTTGGGGGTGACGCCCAGGAACCGCGCGATGCGCCCCACGGCGGCGGGGGTCGGGAGCCCGCGCTTCAGCACGCGGAAGTACACGTGCGTGCCCTCACCGCTGGGGTCGTACAGCGCCAGCTCGTCCACGCGGAAGTCCTCCGGGTCGGCTTTGATCACGCCGCCCACGCCGGGCAGCTCGCGCGTAAGACAGGGTCGAAAGATCTCGCTCATGCGCACCATGATAGACGAAGACACGCCCCGGACGCCATGCTCCCCGACCTGATCCGGCGCTGCCACCGGCGTGTCCTTGGGCCGGGCCAGAACGTGATACGGATTCGCCGGCTGTGCGGCGGGGGATTCAGCCCTGCTCGCGCTGTTCCCAGAGGCGGACGGCTTCGGGCTTGCGGGTGTAGTGCGGCAGCAGGTGGTGGTATTCGGTGAACTCCCCCGCCCGGGCCATCCGCCGTCCCACCGCCCAGACGCCCAACGGCGCAGGCAGCCAGAGCGATTCGTCCGCCAACGTTGCATGCAGGCTGGACAGTTCGTGGTAGCCAAGCCCCTCACCGATCAGCAGCGTGGGCCCATCGAGTGATTCGAGGAACTCGCTCTCGCCGACCACGCGCGACGGGCCTTCCTGCACGGGCGGCTGATCGGTCTGCCGGCGGGTGAAGAGGGTCACGTGGATGCGGTCGTCTTTGGCGTCGTGAATGTGGGCCAGGCGGGTCCAGCCCAGCGGGCGGGCGTTTTCCGCGACGACAGCCGGCGTGGGCACACCCACACAGCGAAGCTCCGGTCGGGCCTGGGCAAAGGTGCGGGCGACGGTAACGCCCACGCGGATGCCCGTAAAACTTCCCGGCCCCAGCGAGACGTACAGCTCATCGACGTCCGTGGGGCGAAGTGAGCGTGCCCCGAGCAGATCGTCCAGTTTGCCGATCAACAGCGTCGCGTGCCGGCGGCGCGCGTCGAAAGCGAGCGTCTCGACCGGTTCGTCACCGACGCCCAGGGCGACTCCGCCCTGGCGGCAGGTGGTCTCGATGGCGATGGAAACGGGGGAATCCATGCCCGGGATTGTAGCCGGTTCACACTCGCCCGAACAGAGACGGTTTCACAAACCGTGGGGCTCGCAACTTGTTGCGGGCGCGATCGCCGAAGACGAAACAGAACAGAACATGGGCTGGAAGCCCATGCGACGGTCAGGCCGTAGGGCTCGCAACTTGTTGCGGGCGCGATCGCGGGGCGATGTGGGACGAG
>CAZFPT010000140.1:0-8712 GCA_964521005.1 uncultured Planctomycetaceae bacterium
AAACCCATCGCCACTCCGCAGGAAGACCTCCAGGCGATGCTCGCGCCGGCAGGAGCGTAACTCCGGAAGAAGCACAGCATCGGCTTGGATCCGATCCCAGCCCTGGAACACCGCAGACCGACGCCCGGGCCCACACGCCCGGGCGTCAGTATATGCGCTCCACGGACAACAGAAAACCGAGCACAGGAAGGCACCATCGGCCTCGATGAACCCAAAGAGAAGCGGCAACCACAGACAGCCCGGTCAGCCCGCCCCGGCCGTCTCGGCTGGGCGTGTGTGCGAAGCATCACAGATGCACCGGGGCCGTACCCGTTTCAACCTGCCTCCTCACGATCAGAGGTCAGCATTGGGACCGTCTGGTGCTATAAAGCCCCATCCTTAGCCTGCGAACATAGCATAGAGTTTGAGCCGGTTTTCGTTTCTGAGGCCTTTTCTACTTGCAGTCAACTGCCCCAACACCTATAATACCCATCGACATAGCGATATTCTCGCCAGTGTCTATGCTCAGAGTATCGGCCTTTGGGGACTGACTTAGCGCCTACACATAGACAGAGAGTATCGCACTTCAGTAGGTTATAGGGCGCTTTTACAATGGAACACATAATGCATTGTCCTAAGCCACCCTGATGCGCAGTTGGAGTGGTTGTGTTTTATATAGGGTGTGTGCACGCACGAGGCGCGCCAACAGAGGGCGCAAGAGAAGTCGCTCCGAAAGCGCGTTTAAAGCGCCTTTGCTTTATTCATAGCACTAGTGTTAGTGACCGATAGGCGCAAGTATGAGGTGCATGGATACATAACCAATATTGAGGAGGTGAAGCACAATGAGTAGATGAAATACGAGCCTGCATGGTTACGGCGCACCAGTATGGTGTGCTGTATAGGGCAGGCGCAATGTAAATGACCAGTACATAAGATTGCGAGAGAGGCCATTCGTGCGCGAGCATGGATGGCCTTGTTGCATATGTAAAAGATCAATAAGGAGAAATAGGATGATTAGTAGTACTAAAGAATACTGTGCTGCAAAAATGTTCCATGTGGATCGCGATTGGGAAATGTACCACCGTCAGAAGCGTGATCTAGTATGCTACTATTCAACAAAGATATCGCGTCCCAGGCTTGAAACAGGACGTGGTTTATGTCTGTTTCATCGAAAAGGAACCAGATCGATCACATCTTGCGCGCGTTTCTATGACAATGAGAGGTACTTTCGGAAAGAAGAGCTCTGGGGACTGTGTGAGGAGTGCTTGGGGGCAAGCACGTACACGTCTTGGAAACGCCAAGCTGACCCAATACTCGGCAATGGTGATGTGGTTCACTTGATCATTGCAGAGCAGTTCTTCCCTCTTCCGCGCGCAGTCAGTTGGGACGAGTGGACTGGACGCAGAGATATTCCGGCGGAATGGCCGTCGTTTGGCGAGGGCGACGTCTCACGGCTGAAGTGTCTTGCGGGTGTTGCCCGGTGGCCGTGGGAGTAACGTGTAGTTGCATGGGGGGGGCTCGGCGGGTCAGTCGAAACGTCCCCCTATCCATGCGGTTCCCTGCTCTGCACAGCGGCATTGCTCGGCTTGCTCCAGTGCGTTCGACAGCTTTGTCGCGCATCGGTCCGTTCGCACACGCGTTCATTGCGTGTGCCGCTCGTCGTAACGGAGAGGGTGGGATTCGAATCCACGGTACCCAAAAGGGCACACGGCATTTCCAGTGCCGCACCTTCAGCCGCTCGGTCACCTCTCCCGAGAACACAACATCTTACCCATTCATCGACCCGACGCATGCCCAGTCGCAATGCTTTGCCGGCCGGATGGGCCATGGCTGTGCCATTTTCAGGCATCTGGATGAATTGCGAGCCTTTGTGTCGCTGCAGGGTTGCGGTTTGTTATGTAATGCGAAAACGCCCGTGTTACAATCGGTCATTGAAGGAGGTCGCCCATGGCAGGACGCACTCGCATCGGACAGGTGGTTCGGCTGTCTCGCGCCTACGGCCGGGGTGCCATGCGCGGGGTGATTCGCTACATGCACTCAGCCGGGCTTCGCTGGAGGTTTATCGAGGCAGGCAGCAACGAGATCAACCAGTTCGCCCGGGGCGGGGTCGACGGGCTGCTCGTGCAGGTCGGCCCGGGCGCCGAGGAGCGAATCCGCCGCATGGGGGTTGCGGCGGTGAACCTCTCGTCGGTTCCCAAGACGCACGTCATCCGCACGTGGGCGTGGACAACGTCGCGGTGCGTGCGATGGCTGGGGAGCATCTGCTGGAGCGGGGGTTTGGCCACTTCGCCTGGTGCATAGGGGTTGTGTACTGGATCCATGCCGCGATTATAGCGAGTTTACCACAGTTTATCAAATATCGATAAACCAGGGTAAGCTCACTCAAATGTGCCGCCATCCGCCGAATACAGCGAAGCACCGGCCCTGTGGTGAATCCCCACGAAAGGCCAGGCAGCGCAGCCGTTACGGGGCGCGGGCGGCATTCGGGCCCGAAGCGCTGGATGAGACCGTCGGCACGAGGACAAGGGTGTTCCAGTCTGGCGGCAGGGGGGCGAAACGTGTTGGCGTTTGCTTGTCCGGTTCGTGGTGGTCTGGTAGGATATGTTGGGAGAATGAATCGCATGGCTGAAGCGGAAGCAATCCGTCAAAACATAGAATCGCTGTCCACTCGCATCGAGGCGATCAGCGAGTCGCTGGACGTTCCCGCCAAAGAGGCCACCATGGCTGAGCTGGAGAAGAGGATGTCCAGCCCCAACTTCTGGGACGATCAGGAGACCGCCCAGAAGGTCGTCGGGCAGCTCAAGGCAGCCAAGGCGGTCGTCGCGCCCACGCGCGATCTGGAAGCCCGCATCGAGGACGTGCAGGTGCTCCACGAACTCGCCGTCGAAGCCGACAGCAGCGACGACCTCGAAGACGCCGAGCGCGAAAGCAACCAGTTGATGCGCGAGCTGGACCGTCTGGAGCTGCGCACGCTGCTCAACGGCAGGCACGATCAGGGTTCGTGTTACTTCTCGATTCACGCCGGGGCCGGCGGGACCGAAAGCTGCGACTGGGCTGAGATGCTCTCGCGGATGTACCTGCGCTACTTCGAGCGGAACGACTTCAAGGTCGACGAGGTCGACCGCACCGACGGCGAGGAGGCGGGGATCCGCTCGGTGACGTACAACGTCTCGGGCCCGTACGCCTATGGCTATCTCAGCTGCGAGCGCGGCGTGCATCGGCTGGTGCGCGTGAGCCCCTACGACGCCCAGAACCGTCGACACACCTCCTTCGCCTCGGTGGACGTCCTGCCCGAGCTGGAGGACGTCGAAATCGAGGTCGACTGGGACAAGGACATTCGCGAGGACACCTATCGCGCCAGCGGTGCCGGCGGGCAGCACGTCAACAAGACCTCCTCGGCTGTCCGCCTGACCCACCAGCCGACCGGGATCGTCGTGCAGTGTCAGAACGAGCGGTCGCAGCACAAAAACCGCGCCGAGGCCCGCAAGATGCTGATGTCCAAGCTCTATCAGCACGAGGAAGCCAAACGCGACGCCGCCCTGGCCAAACTCTACGGCGACAAGGGCAATATCGCCTTCGGAAACCACATCCGTTCGTACATTCTGTATCCCTACCAACTGGTGCGGGACGAGCGGACCGGGCTGAAATCCGCCCACACCGATAAAATCCTGGACGGAGACATCCAGGACTACATGGACGCCGAGCTGCAACGGAAGGCCTCGGAGAAATCAAACGCAACCGCCGGCTGAGCCCAACGGACGGGGCGATGGCGGGTCTTATACACTGGATGTGTCGGGCGGATTGATACGCCGGCTGTGGCGATCAAGATCGATCTCCGGCGCGACGGCTGAGAGGACAGGAGTCATGGTGAAACATTCTGCAGGTACGACCTTGATGGTACTGCTCGTGATGTCGGGTCTCCTGGTGTCTCCGGCGCTGGCGGCCGGCGAGGACGGATCGTTCTCCGAGGAGAACATTGACCGCGCCATCCAGCGGGCCAAGGCGTATCTCTACAGCGAGCAGAAGAACGGCCGGTGGGAGAAATACGGCAAAGGCCCGAACGACAAGAACTGGCACCCCCTGGGCCCGACCGCCCTGGCGACCGTCGCGTTGCTCTCGGCCGGCGAGAATCCCCAGAAGAAGGAGCTGAAAGCGGCGTTGGAGATCCTCGCCAAGGGCGCCCGGACTGATACCGGCACCTACACCCTCGGGCTGATGGGCAACGTCTTCATGCTCGCCAACCGCAAGACCCAGGGCAAGTACCGCCAGGAGCTTCGGCTGGTGACCAAGCGGCTGGTTCTCTCCACGAAGGACGGCTCGTACGGCTATCGCTCGGAAGGCAAACAGGATTCTTCCGGCGACCACTCCAACGCTCAGTACGGGCTCCTGGGCGTGTGGGGCGGACGGCTGGGCAATGAAGAGATCAGCAAGGAGTACTGGGCGGCGGTGATGCGCCACTGGCTGCTCACCCAGAACGCCGACGGCGGGTGGGCGTACAACTGGGACAAGTCCGGCAAGGAAGGACCGGCCGGTCCCAGCGGAAAATCATCAACCCGGACCATGGTCACTGCCGGCGTGGCGAGCCTGTTCGTATGCTTCGACAACCTCTTCGCCGACGCGTTCATTGAGTGCAAAGCGTCCACCCACTTCACGGCGATCCAGAAGGGGTTGGACTGGTTCGACCGGAACTTCGCCGACAAAAATGGCCAAATCGAGCTACGCGGACGGAATGGTTACTACCTCTATGGCGTGGAACGGGTCGGGCTGGCCAGCGGCTACAAGTATTTCGGCAAGGCCGACTGGTTCAAGCTCGGAACCGAGTATCTGCTGAGCAAACAAGGCAAGAACGGCTCTTGGGGCGGGAGCAAGGGCGGCGCGATCGAAACCAGCTTCGCGCTGCTGTTCCTGGCGCGGGGGCGGCACCCGGTGTTGATGAACAAACTGCAGTTCGACGGCGACTGGAACAACCGCCCGCGCGACTGTGCAGCCCTGACCCGCTACCACAACCGCACGTTCGAGCAGCAGGTCGCCTGGCAGATCATCAACCTCAAGGTACCCGTGCGGGAATGGCACGACGCGCCGATCCTCTACATCTCCGGCGCCAAGGCTCCGACCTTCTCCGAGACGGCCCCCTCCGCCGACACACCCAGCGACATCGAGAAGCTCCGCCGCTACGTCCAGCAGGGCGGGACGATTCTCTCGGTCACCGAGTGCCCCGAAACCGGCGGAAAAGCCTTCGCCGACGGGATCCGCAAGACCTACGCCAAGCTCTTCCCCAAGTACGAACTGACGCCCATCCCGGCCGACCATCCGCTGTACTCGGTCCAGAACAATCTCAAGGGGCGCCCGAAGATGTACATGGTCTCCAACGGCATCCGCCCGCTGGCGATTCACACCGACGAGGACCTCTCGCTGCAGTGGCAGCTGGAAAGAACTTCCTCGCGGGTCAACTCCTTCGAGGCAATGAGCAACATCACCGCCTACGTGACCGACAAGTTCAACATGCGAACCCGCGGCGTTTCGCACTGGCCTGAAGACGTCGACGCCAAGCCCGTCGCCACGATGACCGTCGCTCGCCTGAAGCACAGCGGCAACTACGATCCCGAACCGCTGGCGGGGCAGCGATTGGCGGGGCTCATGCTCAAGGACACCGGAATCAAGGTGAACGTCACCGACCCGATCGACCCGACCAAGCTGCCCACAGAGAAGGCCGAGGTCGCCTGGATCACCGGCGTCGGACAGGCGAAGTTCTCTGCCGACGAGCGATCGGCGATCCGCACCTTCGTCCAGAAGGGGGGCACGGTCATCATCGACGCCGCCGGCGGATCCAAGGCGTTCCAGGACTCGATGAAGACCGAGCTCCGCGAGATGTTCGATCAGCCCGTGCTGCGGATCATGTCCACCGACCCGCTCTACAGCAACAAGGCGTTCCCGCTGGGCGAGGTGAAATACCGGCGCGCGACCGCCATCCGGCTTGGTGGCGAACGCAGCAACAAGCCACAGCTGCGGGGCATGAAGCTGGATGGCCGACTGGCGGTGGTCTACTCGCGCGAGGACCTTACCGCCGGGCTGGTGGGCTACCAGGGCTTCGAGGTGGACGGCTACGACCCGGGCACCGGGAGTGATCCGGGCACGGCCTACCGCGTCATGCGGAGCATCCTGCTGCAGGCCGACCCCGAGGCAGCGAAGAAGGCAGCGAGCAGCAAAATGGCGAACATGTAAGTGAGTCCTCGTCCCGGTGATGGGCCGAGTTGGCCCGTGTCGCTGTGCATATTTCTTGAGAGGTAAAACAATGAGGCGCTGTACATTGATTCTGCTGAGCGTGGCGGTGGGGCTGGCTGTGGCCAGTCCGGCGATGGCCAAGAGCAAGACGGTCCCCTTCTCGGACGCCGCGGTCCGCGATGCCGTCGACAAGGCGGTGAAGCATCTCTGGTCCATCCAGGAGAAGGATGGCAGTTGGAAAGGCAAGAATAAATGGCCCTACGGCCCCTCGGCCCTGGCAACGTGTGCGTTGCTCTCCGCCGGTGAGAGCCCCAAAAGCGCCAAGATGAAGAAGGCGCTGGAGTTTCTCTCGAAGGGTTGTCGCGGGCCCATCGAATCGCCCGGGAGCCAGAAGGGCTATTCGGCCGGGCTCGGTTCCAATGACGACGTCATCAAGACCTACTCGCTGGGACTGATGGCCAACTGCTTCGCCCTGGCCAACAAGGGTACTGACGGGGCTTACCGCAAGCAGCTCCGCTGGGTGGTCGGCCGGCTGGTGAAATCCACCAAGGATGGTTCGTACGGATATACCGCCCTGGGCAAGCAGGAATCCTCCGGCGACAACTCCAACAGCCAGTATGGCCTGCTGGGCGTCTGGGGTGGGGTGCTCAACAACGAGGAGATCCCCCGGGAATACTGGATGCTGGTGCTGAAACACTGGATGAACGACCAGGCCGGCAACGGCGGGTGGGGGTATCGCGAGCCGGACAAGACTACGCGCACCATGACGGCGGCCGGTATCGCCAGCTCGTTCGTGTGCTTCGACAACCTCTTCGCCGACGCGTTCATCCGTTGCACCGCCTCCAGCAAGTTCACCTCCATCCAGAAGGGATTGGACTGGATGGAGCGGAACTTCACCGATGATGAAGGCAACATCAACATGCGAGGTGGGCACTCTGCCTACTACCTTTACGGCGTGGAACGCGTGGGCCTGGCCAGCGGGTACAAGTATTTCGGCAAGGCCGACTGGTACAAGCTGGGCTGCGAGTGGGCGGTCCATCAGGTTCGTGAGACGGCGGGGAAACGCGGCAACAGGGGGAGCGACCGCATCAAGATGTCCTTCATACTGCTGTTCCTGGCGCGCGGCAGCTATCCGGTAATGGTCAACAAGCTGCAATTCGACGGCGACTGGAACAATCGGCCCCGCGATTGTGCCGCTCTGCGACGCTACATGTGGGACAAGTTCGAGGGCGAGCCCGCCTGGCAGATCATCAACCTCAAGGTGCCCGTGCGCGAGTGGCACGACGCGCCGATCCTCTACATATCCGGGGCGAAAAGGCCGAACTTCACCGACGAACAGATCGAAAAGCTCCGCACCTACGTCTACCAGGGAGGCACGATCCTCTCGGTCACCGAGTGCCCCGAGACTGGCGGGAAGGCCTTCAGCAACGGCATCCGAGAGGTGTACAGGAAGATGTTCCCCAAGCTGGAGCTGAGCCCCATTCCCGACGATCACGTGATCTACTCCACGAAGGTCCAGAACGAGCTCAACGGCCGACCGAAGCTGGAGATGATTTCCAACGGTCTTCGCCCGCTGGTATTCCATACCGACGAGGATCTCTCGCTGAACTGGCAGCTCCAGCGAAGCTCCTCGCGCGCCAAGGCGTTCGAGGGGTTCGTGAACATCCTCAGCTATGTCACCGACAAGCTGCAGATGCGCCGGCGCGGCGTATCGCATTGGCCCGCTGAGCCCAACGACGTGACCCCCGTGGGCACGGTCAGAATCGCCCGCATTCAGCACTCCGGCAACCACAACCCCGAACCCCTTGCCCACCAGAGGCTGGCCCGACTGATGCTGCGGGAAACCGGCGTGAAGCTGGAGATCACCAAGCCCATCGCGGCCACCAAGCTCAAAGACGGCAACGCCACCATCGCCATGATGACCGGGGTCGGGTCGGCCTCCTGGAGCGCCGAAGAGACCGCCGCCCTCAAGGCATTTGTGCAACGCGGCGGGACGCTCGTGGTAGACCCCGCCGGTGGAAACGAGGCGTTCTATGAAGCCGCCAAGAAGATGCTCATCGAGACGTTCGGCAGCGCTCCACTGAACATCCCTGCCACCTCGAGACTCTACCATCCCAAAGGCGTGACCACCGGTAAGGTCCGTTATAGACGAAGCATGGAAGCGATCCTGGGCCTTCAGCCCCGTCAGCCGGCACCACCCAGGCTGCGTGCGATCCTGATCAACGGCCAACGGCGGGTGATCTTCTCGCGAGAGGATCTCACCGCCGGATTGGTGGGCTACAAGAGTTTCGGAATCAAAGGCTATCGCGTGAGCATCACCGACCAGCCGGGCACGGCCTTCCGCATGGTCCGGAACATCGTCCTCGATGCCGCCGGCGAGGAGGTCCGCCAGGCGGTCGCAGCCCGGGCCAAGGCCCGCGAGGATCAGTCGGGAAGAAACTAGCCCCTTGGCGATACCGGCAAAACTCCGCCCGCCACTGGCGTCGAGGCGGCGTGCGTCCGATGATTCCT
>CAZFPT010000141.1:0-8708 GCA_964521005.1 uncultured Planctomycetaceae bacterium
GGTATATCATCGCGCGCGAACCGGCTGCCCTATTCCACGACCATCAACGAATGCACGGGGCATTCGAGCCTGTCTCTGCCGTTGAGGAACCCCAGCTCGATCACGAACGCCGAGGAGACAATCTCGCCGCCGATCTTCTTGACCAGTTCGCACGCCGCGGACATCGTCCCGCCGGTGGCGAGCAGATCGTCGAGCATGAGCACCTTTTGGCCGGGCGCGATCGCGTCGGAATGAATCTCGACCGTGTCGGTCCCGTACTCCAGCTCGTAACTCTCCGCGATGGTGTCGGCAGGGAGCTTGCCCGGCTTGCGGATCGGCACGAACCCCGCCCCGAGGCGAATGGCGGCGGCAGCGGCGAAGATGAATCCGCGGGACTCCACCCCCGTGACGATCTCGATGCCCTCGTTCTCGAACGGGGCGATGAGCTGTTCGACGGCATCCTTCAGGGCGGCAGGGTCGCCCAGCAGCGGCGTGATGTCCTTGAAGATGATACCGGGTTTGGGAAAGTCGGGGATGTCGCGGATGAAGGGTTCCAGTTCCATCGATCGGGTGCTCCTGCTGGGGTGTCCGTTCGTCCCGCGGGGGACGACGGCTATGGCAGGCGCGTCCCGGCGGGTCCAAAGCTCGCCGCGACCGGCATCGGCGGGCGAGAATACGCCTGCTCACTGTACAGGTACAACGCCATCCGGTACAGGGAGAGCATTTCATTTCGCAGCTTGAGGTTGCGACCCACCGGCATATGCAGCACTCCCACCCGCTCCAGCGAAGCCCCGTCGGTGCGGTAATACAACCCGCGTCCGCCCGGCCGATGCACCATCGCCCATTGGCCCCGCACGTACGCCAGGCGGTCGTTCTCGTGCAGCAGCGCGAACCCCTCGCCTTCGGGCACGCTGAGAACGTCCCGCCCCATGAAGCAATGCTCAAACGACCCGCCCAGCATTGTCAGCAGCGTCACCGACAGGTCCGTCTGGCTGCAGACCGTCGAGACCTTCCCGGGATAGACCGGCTCGGCCAGGGCGGGTGCGAAGAATACGCACGGAACGCGATAGCGCGGAAAGTCCATCGCCAGGGTCTGGTCGAACGATCGGCCATGATCCGCCACCAACACGAACAGGGTGTTCTCGAAGTACGGCGCCCGCTGGGCCTGGTGGAAGAACTCGCCCAGCGCCCAATCGGCGTATCGGTAGGCGTTGAGTTTCCGCGTCCGTTCGTCGTCGCCTTCCAGGCGACCCGGGAAGCTCTCGGGCACCTCGTAGGGCTCGTGGTTCGAGACGGTCAGGATCGTCGCGAAGAACGGCCTGTCGCCGGCAGAGAGGAACCGTTCATGGGCCTTGCGGAAGATGACCTCGTCGGGTACGCCCCAGATGCTCGCCACGGCGCCCATCTCATCCTGGTCGATGACTTCCTCGATGCCGCCGCGCACCCCGTAAGGTCGATCGCCGCCGGCAGTGAAGAACCCTTCCATGTTGTCGAAGCTGCTCTTTCCGCCGTAGATGAACATCGTGCGATAGCCTCGCTGCTGGAAGATCGCCGGCAGCGTGAGGAACCGCCCCTGGGCCTTGTCCCGCGTGAGAATGCTCGGCCCGCCCAGGTCCGGATAGCCGCACAACGTGCCCACCATCCCGCGGGAGGTCCGGGCCCCGGTGGCGTACATCCGGTCGAGAAACAACCCGTCGGCAGCGATGGCATCGAAGTTGGGCGTGTGCGTCGGGCGATGCCCCAGCGCCCCGACCGGGTCGGCCGACATGCCCTCCATCACGATCAGCACCACGTTCGGCCGACGCATCGGACGTCCGGTGTCCGTCCGTCGCCACAGGGGGTTGATCCCCGCCCCGATGGGCATGTCCGAGGAACCCACCAGCATCTCGGTGGTCACCTCGCAGGCCCGGTCCACCGACGGCAGGCGGTGTTTGCGGATCTCCTGGTCGTAGTCGTCCAGCATGTCGCCCACGATGGTGCGGGCGGCGTCGGTGGCCGTCACGAAATTGTTCAGCGTCAGTTGGCTGGCCAGTTGGTTGCCCGTGAAGTACGACTCATGACGGCTGAGAGGGTCCCACACGAGCCCGCCGTGGCAAGCGACAATGCACAGCCCGACCAGTGTAAACGCCTGGCGAACTCGGCCCCACGTGCCCTCCTGATCGGCACGGAACGCCCCCCGCAACAACCATTTGAACGCCATGTACAGCCCCAGTCCCACGCCGATGACCGCCACAATCGACAGCCACCATCCCGGGTACACCGTGCGGATGTGCTCGCGGATCTCGGGCGTTTGGCCGTAGGCGATCGCCATCCAGTTGAGGCGCTGGCCGTAATGCAGGAAAAACGGCGTGCCGACCATCTCCACGAGGATCACCGTCAGCGTCGCCAGCGTCATGTACAGGATGACCCCACACGCCAGCGCCCGGCGCTTCAGCACGTCGGCAGGGACAATCGTCATCGTCACCGCTACGGGCAAAGTAATGCAGCCGGCGGGCATGAGGTCGTATCGCATGCCGATCAGCACGCAACGCATCCACTCCCCCCAGCCGCCGTGGAACTGATCCATCCGCAGACTCAGCAGCAACACGCGACAGGCGGTGAACAGGAGCATGACCACCCCTGCCGTCATCCAGACAGACCATGCGCGTGGACCGGTGAGGGTGTAACGCAACCAGCCCGCCCGGGTCGGCTGAACGTGCGGCGACTGGTCGGCTGCGATGGTCGTCCTTTCGGTCATGGTCCTTTCCCTGAGGACAGTTCCCGCCGTCCGTGGCGGTGACGTCGAGCGCTGGCGCCCCTGCCCAACCATACAGACGCACGGATGGCCGCCTGTATTCTCTTACCATGATAGAAACATCCCCGCCCCGCGGCAAGGGAATACCCCGCGAGGCGAGACCTCTGCAATCCAGCGTCGGGGGCGCCGGACGGCGAATTTTTCCGTCCTTGGGCGTTGACTTGACGCCGTTCCGTGCTAGGATATCGGGCTCGACAGTGAGAGAACTCTGCGCCACGTCAGTTTGGCGAGCGCATGGACCGCGAGATACGGAGCAGGACAATGGCACACAAGAAGGGACAGGGCTCGACCCGCAACGGTCGCGACAGCAATCCGCAGTTCCGCGGGCTCAAGGCCTACGGCGGCCAGACCGTCAAGCCCGGCAGCATCATCGTTCGCCAGTGCGGCACGAAGTTCAAGCCCGGCGAGAACGTCAAGCTCGGCAAGGACTACACGATTTTCTCGGTCGCCGACGGAACCGTGCAGTTCCGAGGCCGAACCATCGACGTCGTCTGACGCCTCACCCGGGGCCAGGCCCCGACACCGAACCAGTAAGGAGGATGGCCCCAGCGGAACGGCGCCATCCTCTTTTTCTATCCCGATCCGCTCGATCAACCCGCCGACATGAGCTCGACCGACCATATCAGCAAGGCCATGTTCGTCGACGAGGTGGACCTCGTCGTCTCCGCCGGTGATGGCGGCAACGGCTGCCTCGCCTTCCGACGGGAGAAGTACATCCCCAAGGGCGGGCCTGCCGGCGGAAACGGCGGCGACGGCGGCGACGTGAAGTTTCTCGCCGACGAGTCCTTCAACACCCTCCAGCATCTCGCCGGGCACCATCACTGGCAGGCCGACCGCGGCGGGCACGGCGAGGGAAAGAACAAGCACGGGCGAAACGGCGACGACTGCGTCATCCGCGTCTCGCCGGGCACGCTCATCTTCGATGCCGACAAGGGCGTCCTGCTCAAGGACCTCACCGAGCCCGACCAGGTCGTCACCGTCGCCCGCGGCGGACGCGGCGGCCGGGGGAACACCGCGTTCAAAAGCCCCACGAACCAGGCCCCGCGACAGCACGAGGAAGGCGAAGAAGGCCAGCAGCGACGCATCCACCTGGAACTGAAGCTCATCGCCGACGCCGGACTCGTCGGCCTGCCCAACGCGGGCAAGAGCACGCTGATTTCCCGCGTCTCGGCGGCCCGGCCGAAAGTGGCAGCCTACCCGTTCACCACGCTGTATCCGTCGCTGGGCATCGTCGAGCTGACGCGTTTCCGGCGGTTCGTGCTGGCCGACATCCCCGGACTCATCGAGGGCGCCCACCAGGGCGCGGGGCTGGGCGATGAGTTCCTCCGGCACATCGAGCGAACCCGGCTGCTGGTGCACATGCTGGATTGCTGCCCCATGGACGGACGCGACCCGGCCGAGGACTACCGCGTGATCCGGCGCGAGCTGGCCGAGTACTCCCAACTGCTGGCCGAGAAACCCGAGGTCATCGTCGCCAACAAGGCAGACCTTACCGACAGCGACCAGGCCGTCGCCCGTCTGCGCGAGTCGCTCGGCAAGGACGTCCTGGCGATCTCGGCGGTCACCGGCAAGGGGCTCGAAGCATTGGGCGAACGGATCTGGAGCGAACTGCACCCCCAGCAGGACCAGGAGACATGATGGAAGGCATACCGAGCGTACTGGCGTGCGACGTGGGCAACTCGACCGTGCAATTCGCGCACGTCGAGGGCGACACCGTCGGCGAGCTGAAATCCCACCGTCTCGGCGACCTGGCCGACCTCGGACGCGAGCTGGCGATTCTCTGGGAAACCATGCCCGACCCCAAACGCGTGGTGGCAGCGAGTGTGAACCCCGCCGGGCTGCGGGCACTCGAGGCGGCCGTCCACGAAGCCATCGAACAGGACATCCTCGTGGTCGGCAAGGACCTCCCCCTTCCCCTGGAAACCACACTGGAGAAGCCCGATACCATCGGCACCGACCGACTCTGCACCGCAGTGGCCGCCTTCGACCGCCTCGGCGTGGCGTGCGTCGTCGCCGATTTCGGATCGGCCATCACCATCGATGCCATCGACGCCGAAGGACGCTTCCTCGGCGGCGCGATCCTGCCCGGCCTGCGGATGAGCGCCCGAAACCTCCACGAACACACCGCCCAGCTGCCGCACGTGGAACTCGGCCCGCCCACCTGGACCTTCGGACGATCCACCCACCAGGCCATCATCGGCGGACTGGTCTACGGCGCCCAGGGCGCCCTGCGACGATTGGCCGAAGCCTACGCGACCGAAATGGGCGCCTGGCCGTTGATTATCGCCACAGGGGGCGACGCCGAGCTGGTCTGCGGAAACGTCCAGGAAGGCGACCTCATCCAGGCGATCGTCCCGGACCTCGCCGTCCGCGGCGTGGCGATGGCGTACTACAAAACGCTCACGAAATGACGCCCGGTCGAGGCCAGCCCGTCGCTGCTGTCCTCACACCGCCCGGACGAGGCGGCATCGCCGTGATCGCCGTCACCGGGGCGGGCAGCTCAACCGTCGTCGAGTCCATCTTCCGCCCGCGGCGGCCGGGCCCGCTCACGCCCGACTCGATGCGGCTGGGCGACCTCATCTCCGACGGTCAACCGGTCGACGAAGCCCTCGTGTGCATCCGTGACGACACCGTCGAGCTGCACATCCACGGCGGGCCGGCCGTGGTGACCGAGGCGTGCGAACTGCTTGCCGGCAAGGGCGTGAGACTCGTCTCTGCCGGCGACGCGCCGCTGACCTTGCCGCTGACCCACCCCCGCTGGGACAATCCCGCCATTGGCGCCGAGCTGCAGGCTGCCTTGCCCCGCGCCGCCACCGCCACCGTCGCAGCCGCCCTGTCCCACCAGTGGAGCGGCGGAGTCAGCGAACTGGCCGGCCGCCCGGACGTTTCGCCCGCCCCGCTTCGCCTCGCCGCCGACGGGTTGGCCGTGATGCAGCGCCTGCTTCGGCCGGTGGAGGTCGTCCTGGTCGGTCCGCCCAACGCGGGCAAGAGTACGCTGGCCAACGCGCTGATCGGGCGGGACGTGAGCATCGTACACGACACGCCGGGCACCACCCGCGACTGGGTGCGCGAGCAGGCGAATCTCCTGGGCCTGCCCGTCTGGCTGACCGATACGGCCGGTCTGTGGGACGCCCCGGAACAGCTGGACGCACAGGCGATCGACCTGGCCAGATCCCGCGCCGCCTGGGCGGACCTGGTCGTGCTCGTCGAAGCCGACCGCCCGCTGACACACCGTCGCACGGGCATCTTGCCCGTGGAAAAACGTCGCACGGGCTTCCAGCCCGTGGTGGACGCCGACAACAGAACGCCCGATTGGCTGGATGGGGTGCGACTCCTTCGCGTCGCCTCCAAGACCGACCGCCACCCCCCTGCCGAGTCGGCCGACGTCGCTGTCAGCGCCGCCACCGGCGACGGGCTGGACGATCTCTCCGAGGCCATCCTGACCGCCCTGGACCTGGGCAGTTTCGACCCGGCCGTCCCGCGTGCATTCACGCAGCGCCAGGCCGACTGCCTCCGTCGAGGCGCCGACGGCGACCCCCACTGGCCCGATGCGCTGCTCCGGGAGACCGTCGAGTGAGGGGCGTTACAGCACGTCGAGATTCACCTTCGAGAGGACGATCTTCTTGAGCCCCCACTGGCCGAACTGGATGGTCGCCCGGGTGCTGGGCCAGGGCTGGGTGAGCGAGATCACCTTGCCGCGCCCGAACTTGGGGTGTTGAACCATCTTGCCCGGCGCGAGCGATTCGTACTCTGCCGGCACGGGGTTCTCGTACGGGTCCGGGTCGGCCACCTCGAACGGATCGGGGTCGCTCGGCGGGGCGCCCCAGTCGTCGCGCGATTCGATCTGCGACCGCGTCGCCTGGTCGTCGTAGAACCCGCCGCCCGCGACGGGTCGGCCCGGCGAGGTCCGCGTGGTCTGATCGTCGACGGTGACGTGCTCCTCGCCGATCTCGTCCAGGAAGGCCGAGGCGGTCTGCGGGGTCCGCTTACCGTAGATACGGCGGATCGACGCGCACGAGAGGGTCAGCTCGTCCTGGGCCCGGGTCATGCCCACGAACGCCAGGCGACGCTCCTCTTCCACGTCCGCGTCGTCGGCGCCCCACTTCTGCTCGCGGCGGAACGGCAGCAGCCCTTCCTCGCAGCCGACCATGTACACCACCGGGAATTCCAGCCCCTTGGCGGCGTGCAGCGTCATGAGCGTGACGGCCCCGCCGGCAGAGCCGTCCATGCGATCGACGTCGCTGACCAGTCCGACGTGGTGGAGGAAGTCCTCCAGCGTGGCGTCGGTGTTCATCTGGTCGTACTCTGCCGCGGCGGAGATGAGTTCGCCGACGTTGGCGCGGGCCTGCTCGGCCTCCTCGTCGTCGCCAAAAGACGCGTCCAGCCGCGATGTCTTGAACACGTGCTCGACCAGCTCGCCAAGCGGTTTGTCCAGCCCGGCCCGCAACTCGCCCATCATCGCGAGGAACTTCGCGATCTTGGCGGATGGCGCTTTGGTGACGCCGGCGTCCTGGGGCGTCCGGGCGGCTTCGAGCATGCTCACGCCCTGGCTGGCGGCGTGCTCACTGAGTCGACGGATCGTCGTTCCGCCGATCCCGCGGGTGGGAGTGTTGATGATGCGGCTGCAGGCGAGGTCATCGGCCGGGTTGATCAGCAGACGCAGGTACGCCAGCACGTCGCGGATTTCCTTGCGGTTGTAGAACTCCACGCCGCGGGCGATGCGGTAGGGAACGCCGCGCTTGAGCAGGGCCTCTTCCAGCACGCGGGAGAGCGAGTTGACGCGGTAGAACACGGCCACCCCGTCCAGACCGCCCCCGTTGTCCGCCCGTTGCCGCAACCGTCGGGCGATCAGGTCGGCCTCGGTGTGCTCGTTGTCGCTCTTGAGGATGGTCACGGCTGCGCCGCCCTCCCGCCGCGTCCAGAGCGACTTGTCCTTTCGCTCGGTATTGTGAGCGATGAGCTTCGAAGCCGTCGTCAGGATGGCGGTGGTCGAGCGGTAGTTCTCTTCCAGCCGAATGACCGTGGCGTCGGGATAGTCGCTCTCGAACTCGAGAATGTTGCGGATGTTCGCCCCGCGCCAGGCGTAGATGCTCTGGTCCGGGTCGCCGGTGACGCAGAGGTTATTGTGCTCCATCGCCAGTCCGTGGGCGATGAGATACTGCACGTGGTTGGTGTCCTGGTATTCGTCGATGAGGATGTACTTGTACCGTTGCGAGAGGAAGCTCCGCAGGTTTGGCCGATCGCGGAGAAGCAGCGCGACCTTCACCAGCAGGTCATCGAAGTCCACCGCGTTGTTCTCGTGCAGCAGCCGTTGGTACTGTTGATAGATCCGCCCGATGAGGCGGTCCTGGAACCCCTCGGCCTGGTCGCTGAACTGCACCGGACCGATCAGCTCGTTCTTGGCGTTCGAGATCACCGCGTGGGCGGCGGCTGGGCGAATGCGTCCTTTTTCGATCTCGGCGGCGCCCATCGCCTCTTTCACGAGGCGCAGCTGATCGTCGCGGTCGTAGATCGAATAGTTCGAGGTCATGTTCGCCTCGGCAGCGAACTCCCGCAACAACCTCGCGCAGAGGGCGTGGAAAGTGGAAATCATCGCGCCGGAGGGCGCGCGCAACGCGTCGACACGCTCCCGCATCTCGCCGGCGGCCTTGTTCGTGAAGGTGATCGCCAGGATGTTCCAGGGCGCCACCCCCTGCCGGATGAGGTGCGCGATCCGCCGCGTGATGACGCGCGTCTTGCCCGAACCCGCCCCAGCCAATACCAGCAAGGGCCCGTCGATGTGCGTCACCGCCTCGCGCTGCGGCTCGTTGAGATCCGTCAACAGGTCCACCGTCTACCTCCGTGAGTTCGCGTTGAGACTCATCATAACGCACAGCCATCGGACAGGCCAGAAACGAACAGGAACCCGGGGGAAAGCAGCGACGAGCGACACGCG
>CAZFPT010000142.1:0-8634 GCA_964521005.1 uncultured Planctomycetaceae bacterium
GCTCAAGATGGGGCTTCACGCGTCGCACGGGCATCCTGCCCGTGTCTGCCGCCAGTCAGGTTTCCCCGAAGGCGAAACGGGATCGCGGAGGTTGGTTCGGAAAGGGAACAGAACATGGGCTGGAAGCCCATGCGACGTGAAACGGGTGCCACAGGTGTCTCCGCACACCTGTGCTCTGCAATGCCATCTGATCCCCCCGCTCACGCGGGGGGCTTTCTGACGCCAACCGTTCGCGCAGGCTGCTGCGGACCTGTTTTGTATTGTCTCCGACGCCCGCGGCGCGTAGGCTGTTGTGCCGTTGAGAACTATCGCGCGGCTGGCCTGGTTGGCCTATGAGTGGAGACATCCGGTTGATCGTCGTTCTGAATCTGTTTGATATCATCCCGGGCAGGGAAGCGCAGTACGCCGAGTATCTCCGGCGGGTTCAGCCGATCCTCGAACGTCACGGGGCGAAGGTGCTGGTGTACGGCCTCGCGCGGGCGATCCACATGGGCGACTGCGCCCAGGAGTATTGTGGAGTGATCGGCTACCCCAGCCTCTCGCAGCTCAAAGACCTCTCCCACGACGAGGAATTCTGCCGGATCCGCCCCCTGCGCGACAATTCCACGACCAACTACGTGCTGACCACAATCGAAGACTTCGAAACGCTCAACCACGCCGCAACCTATCTGGACGCACGGGCGATCCAGGAGCAGCGGGAAAACCCCGCCGCCACGCCCGGCGAATGAAGGAGAATTCCCATGGCCATCAGTGACACCGTCAAGCAGGGCGCCGAACGAGGCCCGCATCGCAGCTTGCTCAAAGCCACCGGGCTGACCAATCGTGACATCAAAAAGCCATTCATCGGCATCTGCTGCAGCTACTCGGACACCGTCCCGGGGCACGTGCATCTCAACGCCGTCGCCGAGCGAGTGAAAGCCCAGGTGAAAAAGGCCGGCGGAACGGGCTTCGTGTTCAACACCATCGCCATCTGCGACGGAATCGCCATGGGTCACACGGGCATGAAGTACTCGCTGCCGTCGCGCGAGCTGATTGCCGACACGGTGGAGTCCATGGCGAGGGCCCACTGTTTCGACGGGATGATCTGCATCCCCAACTGCGACAAGATCGTCCCGGGCATGTACCTCGGTGCGATCCGGCTGAACATCCCGACGATCTTCTGCTCGGGCGGGCCGATGGAAGCCGGCCGAGTGGACGATAAGGACGTGGACCTGATCGACCAGTTCTACGCCGTGGCGAAGAACCGCGTGGGCGCGATGAGCGACCGCCAGATGAAACGCTACGAAAACAACACCTGCCCCACCTGCGGCTCATGCAGCGGGATGTTCACCGCCAACAGCATGAACTGCCTCTCCGAGGCCATCGGGATGGCCCTGCCGGGCAACGGGACGGTGCTGGCGACCAGTTCGCAGCGCGTGGCGCTGTTCGACCGGGCATCCAGGCGGATCGTGGAGATGACCAAGGATTGGATCGACGACGGCTGCAAGAAGACCTACAAGCTCCTGCCGCGGCGGATTCTCACCAAGAAGGCGTTCGAGAACGGTTTCGCGCTGGACATGGCCATGGGCGGGTCCACCAACACGGTGCTGCACATGCTGGCGATGGCGAATGAAGCCGGCGTGCCGTTCACGCTGGAGGACATCAATCGCATCGGCCGAAAGACGCCCAACATCTGTCGCGTCGCCCCGTCGGCGACCCCGGAGGGAAAGATCTACCACATCCAGGACGCCCACCGCGCCGGCGGAGTGCATACGATTCTCGGCGAGGTCTGGTGGGGCAAGCGGTCGCTGGTGCATACGGACGTGATGACCGTCACCGGCGAGACGATGATGGAGAACCTCGAGAAGTACTCGATGCGGTCCAAGGATATCTCCACGACGGCCAGGACGATGTACCGCGAGGGTTGGAAGGCGACCGGGCGGAGCGTGGAGGAGGTCCGCGAGATGTACCGCACGGGCAAGGCCAGGAAGAAGGCCACCGTCAACAAGGGCAAGCTGGACGGCGAGGACATCATCCGCAAGTTCGATAACGCCTTCACGCACGAGGGCGGGCTGGTGGTGCTGTACGGGAACATTGCCCGCAAGGGTTCGGTGGTGAAGCTGGCCGGTGTGGATCCGAAGATGTATACCCATTCCGGGCCGGCCGTCATTTTCGAGAATCAGGAGTCGGCCTGCGAGGGCATTCTCGGCGGGAAGGTGAAGGAAGGCGACGTGGTGGTCATCCGCAGCGAGGGCCCCAAGGGCGGACCGGGGATGCAGGAGATGCTCGCCCCCACCAGCTACATCAAGGGCATGGGCCTGGGCGACAAGTGCGCGTTGATCACCGACGGGCGTTTCTCCGGCGGGACAGCCGGTGCGTGCATCGGCCACATCTCCCCGGAGGCGGCGGCCGGTGGGGAAATCGGCCTGCTGAAGAACGGCGACACGATCGAGATCGACATCCTCGAAGGCAAGCTCAACGCGAAAGTCACCCGGGCCGAGTTCGCCAAGCGACGCAAGAAGTGGAAGCCCAAACCCGCGCCCATCACCCACGGCTCGCTGGGTCGCTACGCCCAACACGCCACCTCTGCCGACACCGGAGCAGTGCTCGACTGGGAAGGCAAGACGCAGGCGTAGTTGATGGGTAACACAACTTTGGGACAGGACTACCATGGGCTCATCATCTGAAGGCATCAAGCCGTTTGTCTCAAAACTGGTTCTGAAGGACTACAAGAGCATCGGAGGATGCGATGTCGAGTTGGCTCCGTTCACGGCCTTGGTGGGTCCCAACGGGGCGGGCAAAAGCAACATTCTGGATTCCCTGAGATTCATGGCCGAATCGCTGAGAACCTCATTGGAGTTTGCGGTCCGAGACAGAGGAGGAATCGATGAGGTCCGCCGCAGATCCAGTGGGCATCCCAGGCACTTCGCGATCAGGGTAGATCTCAACCTGCCTGGGGGCAGAAGATCAACATACAGTTTCGAGATCGGAAGTGAAACTGCTGGTGGGTACAGCGTTACTCGCGAGTTATGTATCGTGGGCGATCCCGGCAGGGAATGGGATACGTTCGAGGTACGCAACGGAGAACTGGTAAACTCGAACCTCAACCTTCAGGCCCGCGTTGAGCCTGATCGACTCTACCTTGCAGCCGTCTCGGGGACTCACGAGTTCCGTGAGGTCTACGACGCTCTGCGCAGGATGAATGTGTATAACATCAATCCCAATCGAGTCCGCGAACTGCAGGACCCAGATCCATCGGATGTTCTGTTGCGGGACGGCAGTAACGCCGCCAGTATCTTGAAGCTTCTCTCCAAATCTCCCGAGGCCGTGTCCCGGATCCAGGAGTACCTGGAGGCTGTAATCCCGGGGGTAAAGAGCGTTGAACCGAGGCGATTGGGCCCCAAGGAAACTGTAGAGTTTCGGCAGGACGTTGGCGCCAAGCACCCTTGGAAGTTCTATGCATCAAGCATGTCGGATGGCACACTGCGGGCTCTGGGTGTGTTGCTTGCTGTATTCCAGGGCAAAGGCGGCTCACAGGGACGAGCTCCACTCGTCGGTATTGAGGAGCCGGAATCGGCTCTCCATCCAGCGGCAGCGACGACCTTGGCGGAGGCGACGATCGAAGCATCCAAAGGAACACAGGTGATCGTTACCTCACATAGCCCCGAGTTGCTGGATCTGGCAGAGATAGGCGAGAAGAATATACTCGGAGTGGTCTGCGAGAATGGCAGAACCCAGGTTGCACAGGTTGGGAAGGCGTCGAGGAAAGCACTACGGGAGGGATTGTTCACTGCCGGCGAGCTGCTTCGAATGGAACAGTTGACACCCAGCAGCGAGGACACGGCGAAACAACTCGACCTTTTCCCCAAGGAGCTCGCCTGATGCCGGTGCTGGCATGCATTGTGGAAGGACATGGAGAAACAACTGCGTTCCCCGTTCTGGTCAGAAGAATCGCTTGCGAGTGTGGCATTTTCGATCTTCAGATCCCAAAGCCAATACGAAGCCCAAAATCAAAGCTTCTCATGGCTGAGCATTCAGATGTCGTCAGGCATCTTGATAGAGTGATTCGGCTTGCAGTGAACATGCTTCCCGGCCCGACCGAAGGGGCTCTGCTGGTGAGCTTGGACGCCGATACCAGTTGCCCCAAGGAAGTCGCTGCCGAGATCCAAAGGCTTGTTGCTGATATCCGTTCAGACATTCATTGCGAGGTCGTCCTGCCCACCATGGAATTTGAGTCTTGGTTCTTGGCATCTCTGCCTTCGTTGGCAGAACACAGAGGAGTTCACGATCCTGTGACTGTACGAGAGCCCGAAAGCGTGCAAGGAGCCAAGAAGCTTATCTCGGAGTATCTTTTTCCCGATGATCGGAACTATTCTGAAACCGTTGATCAGCAGAAGTTGGCGGCGGTCATGTCTTTGTCACAGGCTGCACGGTGTCGTTCATTTGTTCATTTTCTGACTACCATGGGATCCATGCTGGCGTTTCTGTATCCAGAAAGACAGCAGCAAGTAGAGGGCGCTATGGACAGATTGCTTGAGCAGGGCAAGCAAGATTAGCCGTGGAGTTCCGTTCTGCTTGGGCGCTGCTCTCGCATGGACTCGCGCCAGGCGGTTGAGGCGGTACGTGGGTGTGTTTTTGCGCCGGTCGCAGCGGTATCGTCGGTGCGGTCGCCATCGATCCAGCGACGCTGCCAGCGTGTGACAGCCGAGGTGACCATGATCGTCGCCATCGCCCAGACCGCCAGCAACCCCCCTGCCAATGTCCGCACCACCAGGGCCGGGCCTGGACTGGCCGGGGAAAGGCCGGCTGAAAAGAAGTCACCGAACATCAGGCAGAGCATTCCGCCCACCAGGGCGACCCACCAGCCGCGAAGGATGCTCACCTCGGCGGCGCAGTCGTGCGGCGATCCGCACCAGATGTCTTCCATCGCCTCGTAGGGTTTCCACAGGCTCATGATGGGGCAGAAGTACCACCCCACCGCCCCCTGCGGCGTGCTCCGCAATACCGAGCAGCGTCCCAGCAGATTCCGGTAGGCACGATATTTCCATACAAGGAACGCCACGAACGCCGCCAGCATGCTCAGCCCCAGCAGGCCGGAGACGACCTGGAGAAGCCCTTCGGATTCCGGCGCGACCGACGCCATCGGCCCGCTGGGCGCGACGATCAGAATGCGAACGCCAATGACCGTCGTCGCCAGACCCGCCAACAGCACAGCCGCCATCAGAAGGGTCGTGGTGCGGGCCGGTCCTTCCAAAGGCTGGGCAGGCGCAACGTGCGGGCGCACAACGAATTGGGACTCCTTTGGTTCCAGGAGGACCTTTTCGCACACCGGGCACCGCAACGGCCGATCGATCGGCCCGTCGGGCGCGTGGGCGTTGGTCTGGCATCGCGGACATGTGATACGCATCGCACAACCTTACGCTGCCCGTCGATCGCCTCGGGGGCGACAGCGCGGGCTCAATGGACGGGCCGGCAAGCGAGCGGGCCCTGTCGAACGTATCGGCGCAAACTCCCCGCCCGATAAGTAGTAAAGAGGTTTTCTGAGGTCGGTTTTCTACGCGGAAAACGCCCGCGCCGGCCGGATCGGCTGCGCATGGAAACGGGGCCGACCCCGACCGGCGGGATCGGCCCCGATGAAGGCTGAACGGGGCAACTCAGGAGGCGGCTTCGACCTCGGGTTGATAGAGAATCGGCAGTTCGAGGTAGTACACCGAGTCGACGAACTCGAGGTTGCGAAGCTCGTCGAGAACCTGTTCGGAGGGCTGACTGTCGAGATTGATTCCCACCAGCGCCTTGGGCGGGTCAAGCTTCCGCGAGAAGGTCATGTCCGCGATGTTGATGTTGTTGGCCCCGAGGATGGTGCCGTATTGGCCGACCACGCCGGGCTTGTCGTCATTGAAGATAATCAGCACGTGGCCTTCGGGTTTCATCTCCATGCGGAACCCGTCGATGCTGATCACGCGCGGGAAGCGGTTTCCGAAAATCGACCCCTTGGCGGTCCGCTTCATCTTGTCGGTGGTGACGGCGACTTCGACCATGTTGGTGAATTCCTTCACCTTCGCGGAGGTGATCTGATCGACCTCCACGCCACGTTCGTCGGCCAGCACCGGGGCATTGATGATGTTCACCGGGTGGTCCATGTGCGGGCTCATCAGCCCCACCAGCAGGTGCGTGGTGAGCGGGGCGACGTTGGCTTCGGCGATTTTGCCGCGGAAGATGACCTCGACCTTCTGGATCGCGCCGGGCGTGGTGGCCGCCAGCACGGTTCCCAGCCGCTTGGACAGTTCGGTGTAGGGCATCATCCACTCGGGGATGGCTGCGCCGAAACCGGGTGCGTTCAGGGCGTTGCGGACTTCTCCGCCGCGCAGGGCGGTTACCAGCTGCTCGGCGGCGTCCAGGGCGACCTGGTCCTGTGCCTCCTCGGTGGAGGCGCCGAGGTGGGGGACGCCCAGCACGTTGGGCTGATCGATGAGTTCCTTCTCGGCCGTGGTCTCGGGCGGTTCGGAGGTCCACACGTCCAGAGCAGCCCCGGCGACGCGTTCTTCCTTGATGCCCTTGAGCAGCGCCTCAGGATCGATCACGCCACCGCGGGCGGCATTGATCAGCCGAACCGTGGGCTTCATGACGGCGATTTCTTCCTCGCCGATCATACCGGTGGTCTCGGGCGTCTTGGGCACGTGAACGGTGATGTAGTCCGCCCGCTTGCAGAGTTCCTTGAGGTCCTTGACCATCTCGAACTCGCTCTCCTCGCCGCCGGCGAAGAACGGGTCGTACCCGACCACCCGCATGTCGAACGCCTTGGCCCGCCGGGCGACCTCTCTGCCGATTCGTCCCATGCCGACCACGCCCAGCGTCTTGCCCGCCAGCTGTGTGCCCTGGAACTTCTTGCGGTCCCAGGCGCCGCTCTTGAGCGAGGCGCTGGCGGGGGCGATCTTGCGGGACAGCGCCATCATCAGCGTAAAGGCCAGCTCGGCCGTCGAGACGGTATTCCCCCCGGGGGTGTTCATGACGATCACGCCCTTGGCGGTGGCCACCGTGACGTCGATGTTGTCCACGCCCACCCCGGCCCGGGCGATGCCCTTGAGGCGACCCTTCTCTTCCAGCACGTCAGCGGTGATCTTCGCGCCGGAGCGGACGATCACGCCATCGTATTCGCCAATGCCGGCCTTGAGTTCTTCCGGCGACTGGCCGGGCTTGTTGGTAACCTCGACGTCGTCCTGCTTTTCCAGCCATTCGATGCCGAGCGGGCTGAGCTTGTCGGCTACGAGAATCTTGATCTTGTCTGCCATGATGCAACTCTCCTTTTCCGAAGGTTACTTCCAGTCCTTGAGGACCCGGGCTGCCGCGGCGACGCCCTTGCCGATTTCGACCTCGGCGCCCATGTCCGCCAGGGTGTACTCGATGGCGGCGATGACGCCGAGCGTCTCGACGGGGTCCACGTAACCCATGTGGGAAATCCGCATGAGCTTGCCTTTCAGCTCGTTCTGACCGCCGGCGACCGAGACGCCGTATTGGGCCTGGAGCTTCTTGCGGAACTCGTCGTCCACGCCTTCGGGGAACAGCAGACCGGTGACCGAATCACTGGGCTGCCGGGAGAACACCTTGAGGCCGATTTCTTCAGCGGCCGTCCGGACGGCCTTGGCCAGCACAGCCGTGCGCGCCCAGATCGTCTCGATGCCAATCTCGTTCAGCATGTCGACGGCCACCTTCAACCCGCGAACCAGGCTGACCGCTCCGGTGTAGGGCGTGTCATTCTTGGCCAGCGACTTGCGGTAGGCCTTCAGATCGAGATAGAAGCACGGGGCGTCGATCTGGTCGATCTTGTCCCACGCCTTGGGAGAAACGCTCAGAACCGCCAGGCCCGGCGGGAGCATCAGCGCCTTCTGGCTGCCGGCGGCGACGACGTCCACGCCCCACTGGTCGGTCTCCAGGGGCAACGTACCGGCGGCTGTGATGCAGTCGGCCAGCAGGATCGCGTCGGTTCCCTTCACGACCTCGCCGATGGCTTTGAGATCGCATGCGGTGGCGGTAGAGGTCTCAGAATAAACGGTAATCACCGCGCCGTATTCGCCGGTGTCCAGTTTCTCTTTGACGGTTTCGGGTTGCAGGGCTGTGCCCCATTCCAGCTCGACCTCGTCCACGTCCAGGCCATAGACCTTGGCGACCTTGACCCAGCGTTCGCCAAACTTCCCGCCGTTGGAGACCAGGACCTTTTTGTCTCGCGGGACGGCGCAGGCGATGGCGGCTTCCATACCGGCCGTTCCCGATCCGGCGATGGTCAGCACGTCGTTGGTGGTTCGGAAGATCTTCTTGAGACCCTCGTTGGTGGCGGCGAACATCTCCCGGAACTGCGGCGTTCGGTGGTGGAAGATGGGCTTGGCCATCTCGTTGAGGACTTCGGCGGGCACGTCGGTGGGGCCCGGAGTCAGCAGGCGCGACTTGATCATGAGAATCTCCCTTCTCATCAGGGACCTGTGACAGGTACAGGCCAGCAGAGCCGCAGCCCCTTGCTACGGTTGCCACACTGCCACGGAAGGATGCGACCCGTCGGTCGGCGTAGGGTTGGCCGATCGCGGCGGGACAATGAACGGTATCGCAGTACCTTACATTCGTCAACAGGAAAGGCGCCGCCGCGCGCTATTTTGTGAAAAATAT
>CAZFPT010000143.1:0-8627 GCA_964521005.1 uncultured Planctomycetaceae bacterium
GGTTCGAAGGGTCATCTCAGTCCCACTGACGGGACGCCCCTAGCGAACGACGTTGCTTGACTATAACAGCCCTCCGGGGCGCACACAAGGCGTTCTGCGCATGGGGACACGCCGGGGGGGGACCCGGAATATCGTTGAAGCCCCATCTTGAGCGAAGCGAAAGGTGGAGGTAGAGAAGCGAAAATCCAAGTTCCAACTCACAAGTTCCAAGGAGTGATCATCCCACATCGACCCGCGATCGCGCCCGCAACAAGTTGCGAGCCCTACGGCCCTACCGGGTTGCTCCGTTCCTCCCTCGCTGCGCTCGCTCCGACCGGCACAATCCCGGGCACCCTCTGGTGGGCTGCCACGGCCGTCTCGGCCGTGCCTCGCTCAGGGCGTAGGGTGGATCGGACGTATGCGATTCATTGCGCCGGCAACACGCCTGGTGAGTCTCGGGGACAAAGGGCGATCCGAGCGGTCAGCGAAATTCGTGATTCGTTGGTCCTGTGAAAGGCCCCGGCGTCTCGCCGGCCCTACAGACTCGGAATTTGTCGCTTCACTCACAACCAAGCCTGCCCGGTTCGCTATTCGCCTTCGATATCGGCGAGTTGTTCGCGGAGGGTGTCGTTGACCTTTCGCATGAGGTCGACGTATTCCACCTGGGCGGCGTTGAAGCTTTTGAACGTCGGGTCGGCCATCAGCTCGCCCTGGAGCTTTTCCATCTTCTGTTTGTCTTCCGGTTCGAGGGGCTGGCCCTGCTGTTCTTTCTGCTGCAGCGTCTGGACGTGCTGCTGGGTCTGGTTGAGCAGTTGCTTGGTTTCTTCGCTGTTGTTGAGTCCCTCGCGGGCCTGCTTCAGCGCGCCGGCTTCGGGGGATGCGGCGATGGTTTCGCCCAGCTTCTGGGCTGCCTGGATGATATCTTCGTCGGCCAAAATCGTCTCCTGACGTTGTTGAAGTCTCGGAAATTCTCCATGGAATGGTAGAGGCCAGCCGACGCCGAGTCCAACAGCAAATCCCATTCGGCCCGTCGGTTGCAGCCGATCGCGCCGGAACCGGCGTTGTAAGCCGGGCCTCGGGCGGATACGATTCGATGCACGCAAGACGTTTACCAACACGGAGAGACCATGCCTGAGAGATACACACAAGCCATTCTGGAGTTCCTGTCGTCGCGCGACGGCCAGCCGCTCAAACCCCGCCAGCTCGCCCGGCAGATGGGCATCGGCGAGAGCGAGTACGGCAGCTTTCGCGAGTCGGTCAAACGGCTGCGCGACAGCGGGCGGATCGTGCTGGGCTCGGGCAACGCCCTGACGCTGCCTTCGATGGGCAAGGAGATGGTGGGCAAGTTCCGCTCGCATCCGCGGGGGTTCGGGTTCGTCGTACCCGAGACGCCCAACGCCCACGGCGACCTGTTCATTCCGCCCGGCCAGGGCGGAGCAGCCATGGACGGCGATACCGTTCGGGCGACCGTCCGCAAGCGCGGTGAGAAGGACGGCGAGATGCGTTACGCCGGCAAGATCGTCGAGATCATCAAACGCGGGCAGAACCGCTTTGTGGGCACCCTCCAGCAGAGTGGCGATACGTGGTTCGTGCTGCCGGAGGGCAACAGCATTGTCACCCCTGCCGTGGTGCGCGACGTGCCCAAGCACCTCGCCAAGGCCGAGCAGGAAAAGGGCGACAAAGCCAGGAAAGGCAAAAAGGGCAAAGACACAGGGAAGGGCAAGAAAGGCAAGTCCTCCAAGCGTCATGCCGACAAGGCGCCCGTAGCCGCCACCCCGCCGGCCGGTACGAAGGTGGTCTTCGAGATCCTCGAATATCCCAAGCGACAGGGCGACGTGCCCAAGGGCGTGATCGTCGAGGTCCTCGGCGAGCCCGGGCAGGCCGACGTGGAAACCCTCGCGGTGATCCGGGCCCACGACCTGCCCGACGAGTTCCCCGAGGCGGCCCTGCAGAACGCCCGGTCGGCCGTCGGCGCGTTCGATCCGGACGACCCCGCCGAACTCGAACACCGCGAAGATCTTACCGACCTGGTCATCGCCACCATCGACCCGGACACCGCCCGCGACTTCGACGACGCGATCAGCATCGAGACCTCATCGGACGGAACGGTTACCCTCGGGATCCACATCGCCGACGTCTCGCACTTCGTCCGCGAAGGGACCGACCTCGACGCCGAAGCCAAGGACCGCGGAACCAGCACCTACTTCCCCACCCGCGTGGTGCCCATGCTCCCGGAAGTGCTCTCCAACGGCGTGTGCAGCCTGCAGGAAGGCGAAAAGCGCTACGCCAAGAGCGTGTTCATCCAGTACGACGGCGGGGCCAACCCCTTGGCGACCAAGGTCTGCGAGAGCGTCATCCGATCCAGCAAGCGCTTGACGTATCTCCAGGCACAGGACATCTGCGACGGCAAGATCGGCGGCTACGACGGCAAGGTCGTGCAACTGGTCAAACAGATGGAATCGCTGGCGCAACGCATCGAGCAGCGCCGGCGCGAGGCGGGCATGCTGCACCTGGACCTGCCGGAAGTGGAGCTGGTGCTGGACGACGACGGCAAGGTCGTGGACGCCGTCGAGGAGGACGACGCCTACACCCACACGATCATCGAGATGTTCATGGTCGAAGCCAACGAAGCCGTCGCCCGCACGCTGGACCGCGAGGGGCGAAAGTTCCTCCGGCGCGTCCACCCCGCCCCCCAGGAAGACGATACCGAACGCCTCGGGCCGTTCCTGCGGGCCTTCGGGCAGAAGATTCCCAAGGGGCTTTCGCGCGAGGACATCCAGCAGGTGCTCGCCAACGTGAAGGACAAACCCCAGAGCTATCCGGTGAACCTGGCGATTCTCAAGACGTTCCAGTCGGCGGAATACTCGCCGATGACCGTCGGCCATTGGGCGCTGGCCAGCACGAACTACTGCCACTTCACCAGCCCCATCCGCCGCTACCCGGACCTGACGGTGCATCGGCTGATCGAGGCCCTCTGCCGCGGCACGCTCGAGAACATGCCCCCCGCCGACATCGGCGAGCTGACCGAGCTGGGCAAGCACTGCACCTATACCGAGAGTCGGGCCGAGGACGCCGAGCGCGAGCTGCGCGACGTGCTGATCCTGCAGTTCCTGGAGGACCACGTCGGCGACGAGTACGAGGGCGTCATTACGGGCGTCACGAACTTCGGGCTCTTTGTCCAGTCGCCCCAGTTCCTCGTGGAGGGGCTGCTGCGCCTGGAGGACCTCGGCGACGACTGGTGGGAGGTGGACGCCAAGACCGGCACCATCCGCGGGCAGGTTACCGGAAAGACCCTTCGGCTGGGGGATCTGCTGGAGGTGCGCATCGCCAACGTGGACGTCGCACGGCGACAGATGAGCCTCGTGCCCGTCAAGCCCACCAAGAAGGGCACGAAGGGCAAAGGCAAAAGCAAGAAGAAGCGAAGCCGCCGCAAGGGTCCGTCCCGCCAGCATACGCGCAAACGCGACTGATCGGCCGGGGCGGTGGGGTTGGTCAGGAGTCCGAATCGCTGGTGTGGGCGGCGCTGACGGCGTATTCGCCGGCCTGCTTGCGCTGCGATTCGGGCATCATCTCCTCGTCCAGTCGATCCGAGACGGCGATCAGCGCCTCGACCACGACCGGGTCGAACTGCGTGCCGGCCGACTTGCGGATCTCGCCCAGGGCGGCGTGGCGGTCGCTGGCACCGCGATACACGCGGGCTGAGGTGATCGCGTCGAACGTGTCCGCCACCGCGATGATCCTCGCCGAGAGCGGAATCGCCGAACCGGCAATTCCCTCCGGATACCCCTTTCCGTCCCACCGTTCGTGGTGGTAGCGGACGGCGGGGATCTCCTGTTCCAGGAAGTCCATCCCCTCCATGATGCGAACGCTCAACAACGTGTGCTGCCGCATGTGCTCGATCCGCTTGAGGTCCAGCTTGCCCTCGCACAGCAGGACCGAGTCGGGCATCGCCAGCATGCCGATGTCGTGGAGCATCGCCGCCACCTGCACACGCTCGATCACGCGCTGGGGCAACTCCATCTCCTGGGCGATCAACGTGGCGTAGTGCTTCACGTTGCGGGCGTGGTTGGCCATGTTCGGATCCCGCTCGCCGAGGATGTTGACGATCTCCTCCATCGCCCGCAGGAAGAGGTCCTTGAACTCGTCGTCCAGGCCGCTGAGCTTTTTGTGGATGTTCCTGGCCTCGTTGGAGGCGTTGGGTCCGCGATGGAGGTTCAGCCCGGTCAGGTCGTGGGCCTGGACGGTCTGGTCGCGACCCAGTTCCTTGGCGGCGTAGAGCGCTTTGTCCGCCAGCGCCATCAGGGCCGACGGCGAGTCCATCGCACCGGCGTTGAGGTCCGCGATGCCGATCGAGCTGGTCGCCTTGATCTCGACGCCCCCGGCGATCATGGGTCGCTCGTGCAGCGCCAGGCGGAATCGTTCCGCCACCTGGGCAGCCGCCTGGGAGGGGGTCTCGGGCAGCAGGACGGCGAATTCGTCGCCCCCCAGACGGGCCGGGAGGTCCGCCTTTCGGCAGGCGGCTTCGAGCTCATCGGAGACGATCTTCAGCAGCTCGTCGCCGGCGGCGTGGCCGATGGTGTCGTTGACGGCTTTGAAGAAGTCGATATCCAGCGTAATCAGCGACAGCGGACGGTTGTACCGCCGTGCCTGGTAGTAGAACGCGTCGAGGACCTGCTCGAAGTGCCGCCGGTTGGCCAACCCGGTGAGCTGGTCGGTCTTGGAGAGGTGGGCGAGCTTGTCGAACGCCTCTTCCAGCCGACGGGCGATCATCAGCGGCTCGCCGTGCATGTTGCGGGCGAGGTCGCCGGCGTCCGCTTCGCCCAGCTCGATCTTCTGGAGACGCTTGAGCAGGCGAATCACCGGTCCGGTGACCAGCATGTGCGTCCCGACGATCACCAACAGCGCCAGGCTCATCGACAGCGACAGAACAATCAGCACCATCCGTCGGCTGCTGGCAACCTGCCGGGTGATGCTCCCCACCGGAACCGTCGCCTGGAAGTAACCCATCGGCTCGGACTGGATATCGCGCGTGATCCATGCGACCGCGAGCTCGTTCTCGCCCTCGGTCCAGAGAATGTTGGATTTCGATACGATCATGTTCGGCTGCGAGGGCAGGGCTGTGTCGTGCCGGAAACGCACCTTGCCGCCCACCGCCGGTGTCAGCCAGGACAACAGCCGACCCGAAAGTCGTTGTGCAACCCAGACTTGTCCGACGGGTTCGCCGTCGGGGCGTGCTGCGATGGGGCTTCGTCCGACCACGACCGAGCCGGCCGGGGTATGCAGGAGACCTTCCGAATCGCCCTGATCGGGGCCCAGGGTCGCGGCGTCCGAGGCGAAGAACTGTCTGGCCTGGTCGGCGGCGAGAGAGACGATCTGGCCCTCGTCGGTGCGTCGCCAGCCTCGCAGGATGGTTCCGTCGGTGTCACTGAGCCAGGCGTAGCCGGCCTGGGAGAGCTCCAGCGAGCGTGTCATGCGGGCGTCGATGGATGTTGGCCGATCGACCGCGTCTCGCATCTCGGGGGCTTCGGACCAGGCGGCGGCGTACCGCTGGAGGGAGCGCGTCTCGCCCGCGATGGCCTGGCGGGTGGCCTCTTCGGCACGGATGGCCCGTTCGCGCAGGGCGTCCTCGGCCTGCTGCGCGCTTTGAGGCTGAAGGTAGAACAGGTCCAGCAGGAAAATGCTGCACGCCGCGGCCGTCGCCAGAATCAGCAACAGTCCCGGAGATGTCAGTTTGAGTGTCCGCACCGTTTCTGCCCGTCCGATCCTTTTGGCCGCCGGTGTGTATACCGGAAGCATCCGGTCCCGCGTACATCCTATCGGTCAGATGCGAGGCGACCTTCGGAGAGAATCCACACCTTCCGGGTAATTCTTTGGGGGGAACTACTTACCGGCGCGGCGGGCATGGACGGCAGCGCGAATGGCGCTCCGGCGGCGATCAGTCCAGCGAAACGATGCCCCGGCGCAGGGCGTATTTCACCAGCGAGGTCTGGTCGTGGATGCCCAGCTTGCGCATCAGTCGGCTGCGGTGAGTGTCGATTGTCTTCACCGCCAGGCCCAGCTCTTCGGCGATGCTGCGGTTGGTCTTGCCCTCGGCGATCAACTGAAGCACCTGGCGCTCGCGCGTGGTGAGCTTGTTGTAGGGGTCATCGTGGCCGCGAACCGCCCGCAGGACCGCTGACTTGGGAATCCCCGTCCCCAGACAGAGTTCGCCCTCGGCCACCTTGTGGACCGCCTCGCACAACTCGTCGGCGGCGCCCTCTTTGAGGATGTAACCCGACGCCCCGTTTTCCAGGGCTGTGGCGATGAATTGCTCGTCGTCGTGCATCGTGAGAATCAAAACGGCAGTGCCTGTGAGCTTGCGGGTGATCTCCCGACAGACGTCCAGGCCGTTGAGACCGGGCATGGTCACGTCCAGCAGAACCACCTTGGGAGAAAGACGCCGGACTTCCTCGGCCACCTTCAGCCCGTCGCCGGTCTGGCCGACGACCTTGATGCTGTCGTCCTCGCTGACCAACGCCGCCAGCCCCTCACGCACCATGGCGTGATCGTCCGCGAGAAATACCGTGATCTGTTCATCAGGCATCGTTTTACCACCTTCCCCTGCGTTCCCATTTACAGGCATATTTGCGTCCTGCGGTTCGCGCAATCAGCTCTATGTCCCTACTATACGCACCGACTTATTGCGATGCGCTCTGAATATGCTAGAATTCCGACTGTGGACAGTATACTGCCGCTTTTTGGGAAATACCATGTACTTAAACGCAGTAATCTTCGATTTCGATGGCGTCATCGTCGACTCCGAACCCCTGCACTTCGAGGGATTCCGCCGCGTTCTTCAGCGAGTCGACATCACTCTCACGCGCGAGGCCTATTACCAGCGCTATCTGGGATACGACGACAGAGACTGTTTCGCCGTGGTGGCGGGGGACGAGGGCGTTACGCTGGATCCCGAGACGACCCAGTCGCTCATCGCCGAGAAGACCGCCTGGATGCAGCAGGCCCTCGCAGCCGAGATCGAGCCCCTTCCCGGCGCCGTCCCGCTCATCCGAGCACTGTCGGCCGACGGCGTTCCGCTGGCGATCTGCTCCGGGGCGCTGCGCGAGGAGATTCTCATCGCCGCCCGCTGCGTGGGCGTGCTCGACCATTTCCTCCACGTCGTGTCGGCTGAGGACGTCGCCGACGGAAAGCCCGACCCGCAAGGCTACCGCATCGCGCGGGAGCGCCTGGCCGAGACCACCGGTTCGGACATCCCCGCCGAAGGGTGCGTCGTGATCGAAGATTCCCCCGCGGGCATCACTGCCGGCCGATCGGCGAACATGAAGGTCCTTGCCGTCGCCACGTCCTACGACCAGGCCGATCTCACCGACGCCGACCGCATCGTGGAATCGCTGCAGGCCGTCACGCCCGCCGAGGTGCGGTCACTCCTCCAGCAGTGACCGATAGAGCAGTTCGATCCGCTCCACCATCGTCTCGTGGCTGAACATTTCCCGCGCGCGTTGTCGGCCGACGGCGCCCCTGCGCTGCCGACGGTCCGGGTCGTCGACGAGTTTCCCGATCGCCGCCGCCAAGGCTGAGACATCGCCTGCCGGCACGAGCACGCCCGTTTGCTCGTCGACCACTTCGCTCGCGCCGTCCACGTCGTAGCTGATCACCGCCCTGCCGGCCAACATCGCCTGGGGCAGCGTCCGGGCCAACCCCTCGCGGTAACTGGCGTGAATCAGCACGTCGCTGGCGTGCAGGACCGCGGGAATCCGCTCCGGACTGAGCAGGCCGGTGAGGTGATACCGCGCCGAACGCCCGCCGGCAGCGATGCGCCGTTCGATGTCCCCCCGCAGCGCCCCGTCTCCCACAAAGCAGAAATGCACGCGAGGATCGTTCAGCAACTCGTCGGCTTTGAGAATATCGGCGTGGCCTTTGAGTTCAGCAATCCGTGAGACCTGCGTACACAGCACCGCCTCGCGGGGCAACCCCAGCGACGCCCGGAACGTCTCTGCCTCGTCGGGCCTGGTCAGGAACCGTTCGATCTCCATTCCGCTGCGAATGGTGGCGTACTGCTCGGGACGCCCCACGCCGACGGCCAACGCCTGACGGGTCATCGCGTCGGCGACGCTGATGATCGCGTCGGTCCGCCGGGCCGCCCGTCGTTCCAGGGAGATGTACATCCGGTTCCGCCACCTCGCCTCGTAGCGGTGGAACGGCAGGCCATGGATGGTGTGTACGATTTTCATGCCGCCGACGCGGTCGGCAGCCCGGCGCGCGAGAATCCCCGCCTTGGACGAGTGCGAGTGCATCACGTCCGGGGCGATCTCCCGCAGCAGGCGCTTCAGCGCGCGATAGGAGGCCAAGTCGCGCAGCGGATGGATCTCGCGGCGCATCGCGTCGACCACTTCCACACGGTACCCGCCCGCCTTGGCGCGCTCCAGCAACTCGCCCTCAGGCCCCCTCGGCGGGCCCGTCACGAGCGTTACCTCGTGCCCGCGGCGGTGGAGGCCTTCGCAGGTCAGCAGCGTGTTCTCCTGGGCCCCGCCCAGAATCAACCTCGTGATGACGTGACAGACCTTCATCCCCGCACCATACCAGACGCCCAGACGTTCCGCCCGCAACAAGTTGCGAGCCCTACGGCCTGCGCGTCGCATGGGCATCCTGCC
>CAZFPT010000144.1:0-8610 GCA_964521005.1 uncultured Planctomycetaceae bacterium
GCCCATGGCCTGTTCTGTTTCCTCGTCCCGGCGTAAATCTCATTTCATCTTCGGCGTTGCGCCCGCAACAAGTTGCGAGCCCTACGGCTGGTCCGCAGCTGTGTTTCGCCTTCGGCAGAGTCGGCCTGGAAGGTCGTGCGACGTGGACAGAAAAACGCCCGCCGGGAGTGGTCCCGACGGGCGTGGGTTCTGTGCGGGGGATTGTTCGCGTCAGATCTTCTTCTCGATGATCCGCTCCATCGCTTCCTGCAGGACGTCGTCGGGATAGGTCAGCGAGATGCGGAAGAACCCTTCGCCTTCCTGGCCGTATCCCCGTCCGGGGGTGACCATCACGCCGGTATCCTCGAGCAGCTCGGCGACGAACGCGCCGCTGTCGCCGTTGTACTTGTCGGGGACGGGTGCCCAGATGTAGATGGTGCTCTTGGGCGGCTGGATCGACCAGCCGGCGTTGTTCAGCGCGTTGACCACCAGGTCGCGCCGTCGCTTGTAGACCTCGTTGATCGGGTCGGCGATTTCCTCTGCCTTCTCCAGCGCCATCGCCGCGGCGAACTGCGTGGGGCGCAGCGATCCGTTGTCGATGTTCTCCTTGACCGTGTTCAGTGCCGCCACGGCAGAGGCGTTGCCCACCACGAAGCCCATGCGCCAACCGGTCATGTTGAAGCCCTTCGAGAGGCTGAAAAACTCCACAGCCGTCTCGTCGGCCCCGTCGACCTGCAGGATGCTCGGGGCGACGTAGCCGTCATAGACGTTCTCGGAGTACGCGCTGTCGTGGCAGATGAGGATGTCGTTCTCGTGTCCGAACTCGACGGCCTGTTTGAAGAAGTCCAGGTCGGCCGTCGCCGTGGTCGGGTTGTTCGGGTAGTTCAGCCAGAGCAGCTTCGCCTTGGCGCGGATGTCGTCGGGAATCTCGTCGAAGTCCGGCAGCCAGTTGTTCTCGGCCCGCAGCGAAAGGCGGAACGTCTCTCCGCCGGCGAACACGTGGCCGATGTTGTAGGTCGGATAGCCCGGAACCGGAGCGATGCCGATGTCGCCGGGATTCATCAACCCCAGGCAGAATTTCACGATCGCATCCTTCGAGCCCATCGTGGTCACGATCTGATCGTCGCCGAGATCCACGTTGAACCGGCGGCGATAGAAGCCCTTGATCGCCGTGGGCAGGGCGTCGACAGGGCGATCGCACCCGTAACGGAATCGGTCGGCGTCGGTGGGATCCTTCAGCGCCCGGACCATCTCGTCGACCACCGGGTCCGGCGTGGGCATGTCGGGGTCGCCGATGTCGATACGGATAACCTTCACCCCTCGTTTGCGGGCCTCGGCCATCTTTCGTCGCAGGTCGGCGAAGAGATAGGGGGGCAACTTGTCAAGTCGATCAGACACGTCAAAATGCATCGGTTCTGCCTTTCTGTGGACAGGGCGTCTCGGGGACGAACTACCCGGGGAGCGCGCGAGCGAGAACGGGTCGCGACCTCACCGGCCGAACGAAGAATTGTATTCATCTCCGCTGCAATCGCAAGGGTTTGGCTGCCGTCGCCGCGGGCGCCAGGCGCGACAGGGACGCCACCAGCCGCCGTCGAATCGTCAGATTTCCACGGGCATTGCGCCGCTTCGACGGAATCGCGACGGAGTGGATCCCATCACCGACCGGAACGTCCGCGTGAAATGGGCCGCCGCCGCGTAACCCAGCCGCGCGGCGATCTCCTTGTGCGTCAGTGTCGTCTCTTTGAGCAGGTGGCAGGCGCGGAGCATCTTCTGGCGCTGGATGTAACGGTACAGCGTCTGGGAGGTCTGCTGGCGGAAGACGCGCGAAAGGTGCTCCCGCGAGACGCCCAGTTCGTCGGCCAACTCTGTCGCCGAGAGGTTGCGATGCAGTTGGCTGCGCACGCAATCTCGGGCCCGGCGGGTCAGCAGGGCAGCGGCCGAATCTTCTCCCGGGCGGTCACGGGAAATCGCCAGAGAGGTCAGTGCCTCATGCACGATGGCTGCCCCCTCCCCGGGCGAGAGGGTCCCGCCGACGTCGGGCCGATTCCGCCAGTGTGCCAATCGGTGAATGAGGGGCGACTCGGCCGACAGTTCGAAAATCGGTCCGTGGCGCTCAATCAGCTCGGCCGTCATCTCGGTCGAGGACCCGCCGGCGAAGCAGATGTACTCGAACCGCCACGGCCCGGTCGCATCGGGCGGGTAGTAGTAAGCGGTATCCGGGTCGCAGATCTTGCAGAGAAACGCTTTGCCCGGCGTGAGCGGGTGCTCCCCGCCACTGTCGCGGAAGATCCCCCGCCCCTGGCGCGTCCATTTCAGCAGGCAGTGCCCTTCGCGCGAGCGGGTTCGCCCTTCGTGGCGGTAGGAGGGGCTCTGCTGCGTCTCGCCGGCCGCCATGAGCAATCGGGGCTGGGTGCGCATCGGTCGGGATGTCTCAAATCGTCGGACCCACTCGAACATGGGCGGAGGATATCACGAATCGGCAAACAATATCAACAAACGCACCTTGCAGGTGTTGAAGTGTCGGCTATCCTGCATGCACAGGCCGGAGCGGCCTTATTCACAGACTGGTAACGCGAAGGGAAGTCTCATGCCGAAGATCACATTCATGGGTGCGGGAAGCACGATATTCGCCAAGGCGGTTCTGGGCGACTGCATGGTCACCGAGGCACTGCAGGATTCGCACATCGCGCTGTACGACATCGATGCCCAGCGACTCGAAGACAGCCAGAAAATGCTCGAAAACGTCAACGCCAACGTGAATGAAGGGCGGGCGACGATCACTGCGCATCTCGGCGTGGACCAGCGAAAGGACGCCCTGGGCGGGGCCGACTACGTCGTGAACGCCATTCAGGTCGGCGGCTACGATCCGTGCACGATCACCGACTTCGAGATCCCCAAGAAGTTCGGCCTCCGCCAGACCATCGCCGACACGCTGGGGATCGGCGGGATCTTCCGCTCACTGCGAACCATCCCCGTGATGCTGGACTTTGCCCGGGACATGGAGCAGGTCTGCCCCGAGGCGTGGATGCTGAACTACACCAATCCGATGGCCATGATCACCGGGGCCGTCCTGCGCGGGTCGGACATCCGAGCCGTCGGACTGTGTCACTCCGTCCAGGGTTGCGCCAATAGTCTCGTCAAGCGGCTGGGCATGGCCGACGAAGTCAAAAAGCTGCAGTGGAAGGTCGCCGGAATCAACCACCAGGGTTGGCTGCTGGAGGTGACCGACGACGGCAAGGATCTCTATCCGGAGCTCAAGCGGCGCGCCCGCGAAGCGCTGGACGAGATCGAGAAGCAGGGCGGCGGGGCGACCGTGGCGGAGAAATACATCGAGGAAGAGCCCGGCAAATCCCTCTGGGCCCGCAAGCAGGTCGTCTTCGACATGGTTCGGCTGAAGATGATGCTCGAACTGGGCTACTACGTGACCGAGTCCAGCGAGCACTTCGCCGAATACTGCCCCTGGTTCATCAAGAGCAACTACCCCGAACTCATCGACGCATACAACATCCCGCTGGACGAATATCCTCGGCGGTGCGTCAAACAGATCAAGGGTTGGGCGGACATGCGGGATAGGCTCGTGGGCGACGAAAAGCTCCAGCACCATCGCGGCCACGAGTATGGAAGCTACATCATGGAGGCGATGGAGACCGACGTTCCCACGCGGATCGGCGGAAACGTGATGAACACCGACCTCATCACGAACCTTCCGCGGAACGCCTGCGTGGAGGTCTCCTGCATGGTGGACCGCAACGGCGTGCTGCCCACGCACGTGGGCGACCTGCCCGAGCAACTCGCTGCCGTCAACCGCACGAACATCAACCCGCAACTGCTCACCATCGAGGCCGCGCTGACGCTGAAGAAGGACTACATCTACCAGGCGGCGATGCTGGATCCGCACACGGCCGCCGAGTTGAGCATCGACGACATCCGCAAGCTCTGCGACGAGTTGATCGAAGCCCACGGCGACTGGCTGCCCGAGTACGAATAGTCGCGCAGACATTGCATCACGCGCCCGGTCGGGTCTGTCCTGATCGGGCGTTCTGCTGCGCTGTCGACGTTGACGGATTGACTCGCAGCAGATATGCTTGCCGCCCTGAGGTAAGGGAGCCCGTCCATTGGAGGCGGCGGGTCCCGTCGTTGTTTTCCGCCCGAGAGGAGCACCCCCCGTGAGTTCACCGAGACGGCCGAACATTCTGTTCATCATGTCCGACGACCACGCGTCCCATGCGATGAGCTGTTACGGAAGCGTCATCAACCGGACGCCGCACCTGGACCGTATCGCCACGGGCGGGATGCGGCTGGACAACTGCTTCTGCACGAACTCGATCTGCTCGCCGTCGCGGGCGTCGATCCTCACCGGGACATACAACCACGTCAACGGCGTGACCACGCTGCATACCCACTGGGACAATAACCAGACCAGCGTGGCCGGGCTGCTGCGCGACGCCGGATACCAGACGGGCATTGTGGGCAAGTGGCATCTCGGGCAGGGCCCGGAGCATTGGCCGACCGGCTTTGACTATTGGAACATCCTGCCCGGGCAGGGCAAGTATCACGACCCGGACATGGTCGAGATGGGTGAAGACCGCCGCTACGAGGGGTACGTCTCGGATATCATCACCGACCTGTCGCTGGACTGGCTGGAGGCACGCGACCCCGACAGGCCGTTCATGCTGATGCTGCATCACAAGGCGCCCCATCGCCACTGGGAGCCGGCCGAGCGTTACATGGAGATGTTTGCCGACGAAGACCTCCCCATGCCCGAGACGTTCTGGGACGACCATTCCGGCCATGCGACCGCCGCCAAGGAGGCGGAGATGCGCGTCGCGGACATGCCCAAGAAGGACTACAAGATCGACCCGCCCGCCGGTCTCGAGGGCGAAGAACTGGCCAAGTGGAAATACCAGCGATACATCAAGGATTACCTCCGCTGCGTGGCGAGCATCGATGACAGCACCGGCCGAGTGCTGGACTGGCTGGACGCCAACGGCCTGGCCGAGGACACGATCATCTGCTACACGTCCGACCAGGGATTCTTCCTGGGCGATCACGGCTGGTTCGACAAGCGTTTCATGTACGAGGAATCGCTCCGCATGCCGTTCATCATCCGCTATCCGCGGGAGATCGCCCCAGGCAGCGTGTGTGACGAGTTCGCCCTCAACGTGGACATGCCCGCGACCATGCTGGACTACGCGGGCGTCGAGATTCCCGATTTCATGCAAGGCCGAAGCTTTCGCACGTTGCTGCAGGGCACGGCTCCTCCGGACTGGCAGAAGACGATGTACTACCGCTACTGGATGCACGGCGACGGATCGCACAACACCACCGCCCATTACGGCGTTCGGACGCATCGCTACAAGCTGATCTACTACTACGGCGACGGGCTGGGGCTTACCGGCACAAACCCGCCCAAACGCACGCCCGAGTGGGAGCTGTTCGACCTTCAGAGCGATCCGTGCGAAATGCGGAGCGTCTACGACGACCCGGCCTACGCGGAGGTGGTTGCCGAACTTAAGGTCGAACTCGCCCGCCTGCAGCAGGAACTCGGCGACCAGCCGTATCCCGGGTAGAACTCCCGCGCAGGCCCACCCGAGCGGTCTTGCCGCTATTCTTCGCGAAATCGCATCACGCCGGCCACGGGGGCGTCGGTCGGCAGGTCCTCCTGCTTGACGGCGTGGACCTTTGCGCCGCTGCGATACGCCAGGACGGCAGCGAGGTTCAGCAGGTCATCGTCGCCGGGCTGATGATCTTTCTCGTGCAGGGTCAGTTCGTTGTTCTCGGCGTCGTAGCGACCCCATTTATGCTCGTCGAACGAGACCAGCAGCGAATCCACCGCGCCGATGGTGGCCGCCCGGAGGACCTCATGAAGGTCGTTGCTGGCAAGGCCCCGATTGTCCGCCTGCCAGTAGCGATCGGTCGCCTCGTCGATCGCCTTGTGGAAGTCGTCCCGGAGCAGTTCGACCGCCCGGGTCTGAACGTCCTGGGCTGAGGCCCGGTCCGGATTGCCGTCGAGGTGCCGCTGGTCCAGTTGCGGCAGCTTGCAGACCTGATGGAAGATGCCATTGAGCGGCTCAGCCGCCGCGACCAGGAGCGGGCCCTTGGTCTGGTAGAGTTTCTTCTTCAGTGCGTGGGAAATCTCCCGGCAGTACTCCACAAGATGCTTCTTCTCGGTGGCTTCGTCGCCGCCGGCTCCCTGTCCGTGGAACACGCCGGGCCGATCTCCGCCCGGGCCATGATCGGCCGATCCCGAATGAAACTCGACCTGGCGTTCGGGGTCGTCAAACCGCATGAAATACTGGAAGTTATCCGGCGCGTCGGGCAGGTCCACCACCTCGGCCGAGATGCGATTGGCCCGGATGAGCTCCACGGTTTGCTCGCTGAGCTTGAGAATGTGGAAGCTCTCGTTGTCGCAGGCCGGCGTGAACAACGGCTTGAGGTGGAAATGGTCGCTCACCGTCACCAACGGGTCGGACGGCAGCGGCAGCCGCAGTGCCATCGGAGCATCCTCGCCCACGAATACCCCGAGGCTTTCGGACTGGTTCCGCCAGAACTCCAGATCGTCCACGGTATCGCGCAGCGGCTTGAGACGCTTCTTCGCTTCACCTTCAGCCACGCCCAGCTGCGTGAGTTGCTGCTCGGCCTGGTTGACCAGGTTCTTCAGACGGATCGGGTCCTGGCGGTTGTCGGCGCCGGCCGGGTGCGTGGGCATCCAGATCGTGATGCTCTGGGGAGAAGACTGCTTCGCGATGGTATCCAGGTGCTGCGGTTCGATCAGTTTCATCGTGCGGGGTCCTTTCTTGTGGGCCTTGACTACCACCATTGTATCACCCCAGGACGCATCGTCCGGCTTTCGGGCCGGCCGCCCGCGAAGCGATACCATTCATCAGCCGGGGCAGTGTCTCGCGAAAGGAGGCCGGACCATGGCAGCGAAGAAGGGCACATTCCGGGTTGGCACAAGCGGCTGGCAGTACGACCACTGGGCCGGGGTGTTCTATCCCGACGATCTCCGCAAGGCAGAGTGGTTCGGGCACTTCTCCGAACATTTCGACACGGTCGAGGTCAACAACACGTTCTATCATCTGCCCTCCGAAGAGACGTTCGACAACTGGGCCCACCAGGCGCCCGACGATTTTCTCTACGTGCTGAAGTTCAGCCGATACGGCTCGCACATCAAAAAGCTCAAGGACCCCGCCGACTCGATCGGGTTGTTCCTGGAACGGGCTGAACGCCTCGGCGACCACCTCGGGCCGATCCTCGTCCAGCTCCCGCCCGGCTGGAACGCCAACCCCGATCGCCTGGCGGCGTTTCTGGAGGCGGCCCCCAGGCGACAACGATGGGCGCTGGAGTTCCGCAACCCCGATTGCCTACGGGAGGATGTGTACGACATTCTCCGCGAGCACGACGCCGCTTTGTGCATCCATGACCTCATCGACGACCACCCGCGCGAAGTGACAGCCGACTGGATCTACCTGCGATTTCACGGGGCGGGCGACGGCGGAGACTACACCCACCAGAAGTTGTCTGCCTCGGCGGAGCGAATCAAGAACTGGCGGGCCGACGGGCTGGACGTGTACGCCTACTTCAACAACGACGCGAACGGGTTCGCGATCCACAACGCCTCCGACCTGAGACGATACGTGGTGGAAGACCGGTAACCCCCCCCTCACTGACCCGATGGCCGGGAGGCCGGGAGGTTTCTTCTTGTCGCGTTCGCTGACCGGTGGCAGAATGGCCGACTTCCGAAATCAAAGAGAGGTCGGTGAGATGCTGGCAAAACTGTATCGCAGATGGCACAAGTGGATGGAGCGTCGGCGGATGGCGTGGCGCGTGTGGCGCGCCAAGGCGCTCGGCGCGACAATCGGCGAGGAGCTCCGCATTTACGGCCGAATCGAGATGACCTTCCACGATCGGGTCACCATCGGCGACCGCTGCACCATCAACGAGAACGCCGTGCTCGGCGGCAGGGGGGGCTTGGAGATCGGCTGCGACGTGCGCATCAGCACGCAGGCCATCATCGAGACCGGCTATCTCGAAGCGCGGGAGTATCACACCGACGGGATCCACTCGTGGCGCGGCCATGCTGCCGACCCGATCCGCATCGGCAACAACGTCTGGATCGGGGCGGGGGCGAAGATCCTCGCCGGCGTGACGGTGGGCGACAACGCCGTGATCGCGGCCTCGGCCGTCGTCACGAAAGACGTCCCCGCCGACCACGTCGCCCTGGGCATCCCGGCCGTCTGCAAACCGCTTGACGCGACCGTCCACCATCATCCCACCCCACAGCAGTAATTGTCACCACTCCGGACCGCCACATCTCGTCGGGCGCCGAAGTGGGGGCCTCGCCGTACCTCTCCAAGTTCCTCAGCCCGTAACGGCCGCAAAAGACTCTCAGCCACGGAACGGCCCGGGACGCCCGCTCGCTTCGGGGCGGATCTGTTGATGATTGCTGCTGCGAACCGGGCTGTTCGAGCTCTCGCAGTCGTTGCCGAGCGAGGAAAAGCCTTGCCAACGACAGCCGTCTGGGGTACATATCGAAACTCGACGAGATCGGCCGGAGTGGCGGAATTGGCAGACGCGCGGGATTCAAAATCCCGTTATGGCAACATAGTGTGGGTTCGAGTCCCACCTCCG
>CAZFPT010000145.1:0-8599 GCA_964521005.1 uncultured Planctomycetaceae bacterium
GGCTGGAAGCCCGTGCTACAATCCAGAACACGGGGTGGAAACCTGCCTGCGTGGCATGGGCATCTTGCCCATGCATACACGGGCTGGAAGCCCGTGCTACAATCCAAAACACGGGCTGGAAGCCCGTGCTACAATACCAGAACACCGGGTGGAAACCTGCCTGCAGGCAGGCCCGTGCTGCAATGCCGATTTACCGATAGAGTTCAGGAAGCGCCGCCCCGGTAACCGTCACCGCCATGAGCGAACCGCCAACCAACCCGACCCCGCCGGAGGAGGCGTTCGACCCGCCCGGGCTGATCGAGCCGGCTCCCACGGTACCGCTGCACGTGGGGTGGATCGCGGGCGTCGAGACCAGCGAACGCCTCGGGCGAACGCTTCAGCCGCTGGCCATCGGTCTGCTGGACGAGCTGATCCGCCTGACGGTCTTCTGCCCGCACGGGGCCGACCTTCCGTCGCTTCCGAGCCCGCCGGTGGAGGTCATCCACTATGCCCCGCCCCGCTGGTGGCAGCGAGGCCGGCGCGGGGTGGCGCGATTGGGCGACCTGATGACCATCGCCGGGGTCGACGTGCTCCACGCGCTGGACTGCACGATCATCCCGCTGACGCGCAAGCTCGCCCATCGCACGCACCTGCCCTACGTCCTGAGCACCTACAAAGCCGGCGAGTTCGGGCCGGTCAGCTCACGCCTGGACGCCGGGGCGCGGGGCATTCACACCACATCCCAGCCGCTGCATGAAGAAGTCCTCTCCCGCGGGGTGATCCCGCCCGAGAAGGTCCATCTCATCCGCCCGGGCGTCTATCCGGTCAAACGTCCCACGTGCTTCGCCGAGCCCAACCAGGAGCCGGCCGTCGTCGTGGGAGGCCGACTCGATCGGCTCGACTGCTACGGGGCGACGATCGAGAGCTTCGCCCGCCTGCGCGAGAACGGACACGCCTGCGCGTATTTCATCGTCGGGCGAGGACCGGCAGAGGCCGCCCTTCGCGCGCAGGTCGAGCAGCTGGATCTCCAGGCGGAGGTCACCTTCTGCGATCCCCTCTCAGCCACGCAGATGGCGGGCATTCTCAAAAGCGCAGACCTCTACATCTCGCCGGCCCCGACGGACCTGGTGGATATCCAGGCGCTGGTGGCCGCCGCGGTGGGCGTGCCGGTGATCGCCTCCGATGAGCACGTCAGCGACTTCCTGATCGAGGGGACCACAGCCCGGCTGGTTCGCCCTGCCGACGCCCGCACGATGTTCGAGGTCCTCCAGGAGATGCTCAACGACCACGCCGCCACCCGACGATTGTGCAGCGAAACGCTGGCGTACATCCGCGAGCATCATTCGCCGGCGAACATGGTTACCGCCATGGCGTGTCTCTACCGGGGGCTCACCGGCGGACACGCTCCCGGCGAAGCGGACGGATAGACCTGGTCTATTGCGGCTCGGTTGCCTCTGCCTGCAGCGTGGCATCCTTGTGAACCTGGCGATGGGCCAACACCAGCCACACCCCGCCGATGATGATCACCACGCCACCGAGAATGCCCTGGAGGTTGGGCACTTCCCCGAGCAACAGCAGCGCCAGAGGCAGCACGAACACCGGCTGGGAGAAATCCACGATGCTCGTATACGCGATGGGCCAATGGCGGTAGGCGTGGAAGTTCAGCGTTCGACTGAGATAGGACACCAGAAAGGCCGCCCCCAGCGTTGCCGACCAGTGCGACGGCTGGGCGGCTGAGAAATCCAGCCGACCGGTGGACCACGCCCAGACCGCCACCAGCGGGACCGCGAAGATCATCCGCCATGCGGTCAGGGCGCCGACCGGGATGTCGTGGACGATGCGTTTGGCGAGGATGAACTGCGAGGCGCCCATGACGCAGCCGCCGAGAGTGAGCCCGACGCCGAGAATCTCCCCGCTGGGTCGACCGGCGACGGCCCCGAACCCTCCGACGATAATCAACCCCACCGGAAGCAGTTCCCAGCGCGAGATGCGCTCGCCGTAGAACACCACCCCGCCCAGGACGCAGAGCACCGGCAACATGCGTCCGAGGGTGGACGCGAACGTCGGGTCGATCAGTTCCAGGCCGGCCCAGAAGCCCACCGCCCCGACGCCGTTGAGCAGACCGATCGCCAGGACCGACCCCCACAGATCGCGGCGCAGGATAAGGTGACGGACCTGCCCGGTCACCAGCATCATGAACACCGAGAACGCGCTGCCGGCCAACGCGAAGACCAGCGCCCAGCCCGGCGCGCCGCCCATACCGGGCATGGCGTACTTGCCCAGCGGGTACATCGTGGCGATGCACAACGTCGCGCCGATCGAGTAGGCAAAGCCCTTTCGATAGTTCGTTTGCGGCGCAGCAGGACTCGACGGACCGACCTCGACCGGCTCAGCCGGTGACATCGACGCCGAAGGCCTGCAGCATCTTTCCGAGCTTGTCTCGATTCGCGTCATCCAACGATACCATCGGAAGACGCAACTCGTCGGCGCACTTTCCTGCCATGGAAAGTGCCGCCTTGATCGGAATCGGATTCGTCGCAAGCGTCAGCATGCCCTTGAGCAACGGGAAGAGCTTGATGTGCTGCTGTCGCGCCTCGTCGGCCCGGCCGGCAAGCATCGCGTCGGTGAGCTTGCGGATCTCGCCGGGAAGCAGGTTGCCCACCACCGAGACCACGCCCTTGCCGCCAACCGCCCCCATCGGCAGCGTCAGCGAGTCGTCGCCCGAGAGAATCGTGATATCGCACTCTGCCGCCAGTTCGCTGGCAGTGTCGAGCTTGCCGGTGGCCTCCTTGATGGCGACCACCATCTCGATCTCCTCGTACATCCGGAGGATCGTCTCGGGCGTCAGCTCGATACCCGTACGCCCCGGAATGTTGTACAGCACGATGGGCAAGCCCACCTCGCCGAGACGCTGAATGTGACGGAACATGCCCTCCTGCGTGGGCTTGTTATAGTACGGGTTCACGATCAGCCCGGCGTCGGCACCGGCCTTTTTGGCGTGCTCGGTGAGCTCCACCGCCTCGGCGGTGCTGTTGGAGCCCGTCCCGGCGATCACCGGAACCCGCCCGTTGACGCGGTCCACCGTGAATTCCACAACCTTCTTGTGTTCGTCGGTCGCCAGGGTCGGGCTCTCACCCGTCGTCCCGCACGGGACCAGTCCCTGAATACCGCCGGCGAGCTGCTCGTCGATCAGCCGTCCGAAGGCGTCCCAGTCAACCTGGCCGTCCTGGAACGGCGTGACGATGGCGGTCATGGCTCCCTGCAGTGTCAGTCCGTCAGACATATCGATACCTCATCCGTGGTCTGGAGTCGTGTTAACGTCGTTGCGAGCGATTCCATTATAGACATGACCGGGCAAAACGCCAGCGGCTCTCGGCGCAACAAGGTGCTGCGCGGCAGCATTCGTCATTCGTCGGCCGTCTCGATGAGCGTTTTCATCTCCCCGACCGCCTCCGACAGGCCGACCATTACCGCCCGTGCGATGATGCTGTGTCCGATGTTGAACTCGGTGAACCCTTCGACCGCCGCCACGGGCCGAATGTTGTTGTACGTCAACCCGTGCCCGCCGTGAACCAGGAGATCTTCAGCGACCCCGCGCTCGACGCCGAGTTCGATCGCCTCCAGCGCATCGTCGGCCTCCGCTTCTCCGGCGAGCCCGCCTTTGAGGAACGCGTTGGCGTACACTCCGGTGTGGAGTTCGACCGCGTCGCAGTCGGCGGATCTCGCCGCCCGGATCTGCGATTCCGCGGGATCCACGAACGCACTGACGATGATGCCCGCGTCGTGCAGCTGCGAGGTGACCTCCGCGAGACGCTCGATCTCGCCGACGGCGTCCAGCCCGCCCTCGGTGGTGACCTCCTGGCGGTTCTCCGGGACCAGCGTGCACTGATCGCACTTCAGCTCCAGCGCGATCTGCACGATCTCCGGATCCATGGACATCTCCATGTTCAGCTTGCATCGCACCGTCTGGCGCAACAGCCTCGCGTCGCGATCGCTGATGTGCCGACGGTCCTTGCGGAGATGGAACGTGATGCAGTCGGCCCCGGCGAGCTCGGCCTGGCAGGCCGCCCACACGGGGTCCGGCTCGACCGTCCGCCGGGCCTGGCGAATGGTGGCTACGTGATCGATGTTTACGCCCAAACCGGCCATGCTTGTCTCCTTTCGCGGAGCGTGTATTGTATTCCGCGACGCCCGCTCCACCAGTCCCAAATCTCCGGACCTCCGACAAACCAGGCAGCCGTCGCCCGATCCGAGACAAACCGCAGCGTCTCGGGGCGAATTATCGCTGGACACGCCCCCGCCTGATATGGATGATGTGGAGCATGTAATTCGAGCCTTGTCTCGCCACGGAAGAGAGCCCCCATGCAACGTAAGCTGCTGAAACTGCGCCGCCACGAACTGGAAGAAATCAAGGAAGCCGGGATGGTGCTGGACTTCGACGAGATCGCCCGCAAGGGCGGCATGTCGGCCGAGGAAAAGCAGATCGCGAAGTTCTACGGCGTCTATTCGTCCAAGCAGGCAGGCGATCACATGATCCGCGTGGTGGTCCCCGGCGGGAAGATGACCTCCACCGAGGCGAGGGTGATGGGTGCCCTGGCCAATAAGCACTCCCCCGGCGTGATCTCCGTGACCACCAGGCAGTCGCTGCAATATCACCGGGTGCAGGTCCAGGACATCGCGCCCCTGCTTCGCGGCCTGGCGGAAGTCGGCAAGACCACATGGCACGGCTGCGGGGACGTGGCGCGCAACGTGGCGGCCTGTCAGTGGGCCAGCATCTGCCCCCACCGGCGGTTCGACGTAATGGACTTCGCCGAGGAAACCGCCCGGGCCATTGCGGCAGACCACTCGCTGGACAACCTGCCGCGAAAGTTCAAGGTCAACTACTCCGGCTGCCCGGCCGATTGCGGCCAGCCCTGGATCAACTGCGTGGGGGCGATGGCCATCCGCCGTGACGTGGGCGACGCTGCGGAAGAGGACGGCTTCCGCGTGGTCATCGGCGGGGGGATGGGATGGGACCCGCACGTGGCCAAACCCCTGTTCGGGTTCGTCCCGCGGGAGAAGATGATTCCCCTGGCAAAGGCCGTCGCCGCCTTCTTCCGCGACGAGGGCGACCGATGGAACCGCGCCACGGGACGACTCAAAAAAGTGGTCGATCGCAAGGGCATTGACTACTGCCGCAAGGGCATCGTGGACAAACTCCGCCAGGCCGACGTGAACACCAGCGACCTGGTGACCGACTTCGTGGACGACGTCCTCACTCCGCCGCCGACCCGGCCGTTGCGCGAAGAAGACCCCCGCGGAACCGACGGGCTGGGCATTGTGCAGGTGAAGGTGCCCAAAGGCGAGATCGCCGGCGACGCGGTGATCCGCCTGGCAGAGTTGGCTGAGGCGTACGCCGACAAACACCTCTACGCCACGAACCGGCAGAACATCGAGTTGCACGGCCTGCGGCTGGACCGGATCGACACCTGCCGCGAGGAGATCGCCAGACTCGATCTGGAGACCGACCGCTTCTGGGGCCTTACCGACGTGGTCGCCTGCGTGGGCACCACGTACTGCCCGCTGGCTGTCTCGGCGACAAGGCCGATGTTCGACGCACTTCAGCCGACGCTGCGGAAGGAGAAATTCGCCGCAATTCACGGCCGGGCGGTCGTGAACATCACCGGATGCCCGAACTCGTGCTCGCCATACTACATCGCGGACATCGGCCTGCGGGGGCTGCGCATCCGCCGCGAGACGACCGGCTCGGACGAGGGCTACCAGATGCGCCTGGGCGGGACGCAAACCCGTTTCGGCGAGATCTTCGGCGAGTGGAAGTCCCAGGACATCCCGCGCGTGATCGAGGCGGTTCTCGATTGCTTTGCCGAGAACCTCCGGGGCACCGAGACGCTGGCCGACAACGTCGCCCGTCTCGGTCTGGATCCGTATCGTGAGGCCCTCGGCGCGCTGGGAATCGAATACGCCAAGGCGCCCAACCCCACCGAGTACAGCGTGGAGACCGGCCAGGCCGACACCGAACTGGACCTGCGGACCATCGCCAAGGACGTCCCCTGCCAGCACGCCTGCCCGGCCAAGACGAACGTTCCGGAGTACATCCGCCTCATCGCCCAGGGTCGACACGACGAGGCGTATCGCGTCAACCAGGAGGACAACGTCTTCCCCGGCGTTCTGGGGCGGGTCTGCACGCGCCCCTGCGAGCCGGCCTGTCGACACACGTGGACCAACCTCCACGGGCCGGTCCGAATCTGCCATCTCAAGCGGTCGGCTGCCGACGATCCGCGAAGTCGCCCCGAACCTCTCCCGCCATGGTTCGCCGACAGCGGAAAGACCGTCGCCGTCGTGGGGGCCGGACCGGCCGGCCTGACCGCCGCCCGCGAGCTGCGTCGATGCGGCCATCACGTGGCACTCTTCGAGAAGGAAGAGGAACTCGGCGGCGTGATGCGCTATGGGATTCCCCACTTCCGCCTGCCGCGGGACGTGCTGGATGCCGACATCGCACCGATCGTCGAAAGTGGTGTGGAGGTGCAGCCCGGGACCGAAGTGACCTACACGCAGATCAGCGACTGGCTCAACGAACAGACCTACGACGCGATACTGGTGGCGGCCGGCACGCATCGAACGCGGGCACTGAACCTGCCCGGCCTGGAGCAAGGACTGGCCGTCGAGGGCCTGGAGTTCATGAAGGCCTACAACCGTCATGAGCAGCAGGATATCGAAGGGCCTGTCGTGGTGGTTGGCGGCGGGTTCACCGCGGTGGACTGCGCCCGATCGGCCAAGCGGCTGTTGGGGGTCGACAGCGAGGTCTCGATTCTCTACCGGCGCGGCGAGGAGCAGATGACCGCCCCGCCCGAGGAACTCCACGAAATCCGCCGGGAGGGGATCACCATCGACACGCTCCTCTCGCCGGTCGCGGTGAACACCGACCACGGGCGGATCGTCTCGGTGACCTTCCGGCGGAACACGCTGGGCCAGATGGACCCCTCCCGCGGTAAGCCTGCCGTCATGGCGGTGGAAGGCAGTGAATTCGAGGTGCCCTGCCGCACGCTGATCTGCGCAATCGGTCAGTCGCAGACCGAGGGCGTGGTGGACAGCGGCGTGGAATTCGAGGGCTGCCGCACCAGCCACGAGGGGCTGTTCGTCTGCGGCGATTTCGCGTTCGGCTCCGAAGCGATCATCGACGCCGTCGCCGACGCCAAGTCGGCCGTCGACGCGGTGGACGCCTTCCTCACCGGACAGGACCGCCGCGCGAAGCGTTTGCATATTCAGCAGGCCGACGACACCGGACGCATCCGCGACCACGACCTGCTCGCACCGCCACCGCTGCCGGTGAGGCCCATCGCCCAGCGGACCGACAACTCGGAAGTCGAGCTCGGCTACGACGCCGAAGACACCGACACCCACGCCTGGCGATGCTACCTGTGCAACTACAAGTACGAGATCGACCAGGACAAGTGCATCCACTGCGACTGGTGCATCAAGGTCTCGCCGCGCGAGTGCATCCTTCGGCTGAGCGAGCTGGAGACCGACGACCACGGCGCGCCGCTGCGCTGGACGGAAGTCCCCGCCGACGACCCGTCGGACGCAACGTACATCTGGATCAACTCCGACCAGTGCATCCGCTGCGGAAACTGCCTGCGGGCCTGCCCCACCGGGGCGATCAGCCTCCGCAAGGCCGACCTGGATACCACCTGCCCGCACAGCGCCTGATCGCGGTGACAGGGCGCCGACGATGGCGGGTCAAATGCCGCTGCCGTGCTGGTGGATGCCGCACTCGCGCTTGCCGGCGGCCTCCCAGGGCCATTTGCCCGCCCGCGGGCCGAAGATGTCCTTGACCGGAATGTGGCAGCGCTGGCAGCTGATGACGTGGAACCGCTCGCCGTACTCCGAGACGTAGTCGTACAGGGCGTTGCAGGGCACGTCGTTCTCGCGAATGTAGGTTTCGACGTCTTCGGTGGTCCAGTCCAGCAGCGGGTTGAGCTTCAGGACTCGTCGCCCGGCCCCGTCGTCCACCCAGTCGGCGCGATGGGCGGTGTCCCGCCGGTGAATCGACTGATCCGCCCGCAGCCCGGAGATCCAGACGTCCAGCGTCCGCATCGCCCTGCGCAGCGGCAGCACCTTGCGCACGTGGCAGCATTCCTGGCGGTTCATGAAATGCTCGAACCGTCCCAGCCGGCGGCGCAGAGGCTCGGTCTCTTCTGCCCGGGGGGCGAAGCGCTCCACCTCGATCCCGTACCGCTCGTTGACACGATCGATCAGCTCGTACGTCTCGGGGTAGTCCAGCTCGGTATCCACGAAGAACACGCGGAACGGCAACTCCAGCCGAGAGGCCAGGTCAATCTGCACCACGCCGCTTTTCTGCAGCGACGTACCGATGGCGGCCCGGTCTGCGAACGTCTCAAAGGCGTGCCGCAGCAGTTGGCGGGCATCCATCGCCCGCAGCGCGTCGAGGTCTATTGCGTCCGGATCTATCATATTACTGCATCTCCCTGCCCGGGCCCGGGCCCGGCGGATCTCATTGACAAGAAGACGCAGTATACAGACCAATCCGGTACGATTCGAGCCCCTTCGCATTCCTGACTGTGTGCGACATTTCTTGGGGGCCGCCGAGATACGTCGCTTT
>CAZFPT010000146.1:0-2296 GCA_964521005.1 uncultured Planctomycetaceae bacterium
TCGCTGAGCCTGTGCGGTTATGGCCGGTCTGAGCCTGTGCGGTTACCCACTCACTGAAACGAGGAATCTTGCAACCTTCCCGGTCCTTCCGGGGGTGTGGCGGATCGGACGTTCTGGATGGCGGCCGACATTTGGGAGCGTCGTTCGAGGGGGATGGTCCATCCGCCGTCGTCCCAGACGGGATGGCCGACCCACGAGCTGTCCGCTGCGTGAAGTTTCATGCGTGCGGCGTGCTTGAGTTGTTCGATCGAGTCTTCGGGGCGATCGCGATGGTGACGCATGACCAGCTCCACGTGATCGTCCAGGACGGCCAGTGCTTCCAGAGCGTAGCCCAGGACGGTTGCGTGTTCTCGGATGGCGGCTGCGACCAGTTCGGCGTCGGCGTCGTCGAGCAGCGTCGGTTCGGGTGCGGCTGCGTTGCGTCGCGACCAGCCCGCTCCCAGTCGTGAGGTGGGGCGGATCATGCGATGTTCGTAGTCGCTGAGCGTAAGGCGTCGCGTGGCTTCTGCGGTCAGTGCGTCGCGCGTTGCGGGGGCGTCTTCGTCGGTCGTCCACGCACCGGCTGGGGTCCAGATCAACCGATGCCCGAGGGCTTTGAGACTGGTCATGTTCTTCGGTGTCCTTCCTGCGTTCTGGTTGTGGCCGACGGGTCGGTCGGGTCATTCCCGGATGGGCCAGCGGGGCCGATCGAGGGCCGCTCGCATGACGGCCGGCACGTCGCGGGCACGCATCACGGGGGGCAGGGGTCCGATGGTGCTCATGATGAACGTCACGCTTTCGCTGCGGGAGAGGCCGCCGTGGGTGCTGTTGACATCCACCCAGCGGGCCAATGCCTCCGAGCCGTTGTAGAAGGCAGGCTTGAGCGAGACGATCACGTCGGGCGGGTTCTCCACGAGCCCGAAATGCGCCCGCCACAACCGCTGCAACGGGGCGGGGTACTTCGCGTCGGCCGTCGCGGCGAGCAGTTCGTTCGGGTCGTACGAGCCGAGCGTGTCGGCCCGGAGCGTCTTGAGAGCGTCGGTCAGTTCCAGCGGATCGCCCGCGACGGGCTCGTAGATGTACCGACCGGCCTCGGCGGGTCTGATGATGGCTTCGTCCGGCTGGGCGCCCTTGCGGGCGGGGGTTGCATAGACCCTCACCGACGACGGATTCTCCCTGCCGCGAACGCTGACCAACTCGACGGCGGGGCAGGCAGCCAGGTCCTTCGCCAGCGCGCGGGGCCGGCGGGTGGAGAGGCCGGCCATCGTCACCAGGCCGAACTTCACGAGCACCACGTCGTTGGCGTCGGTGAGGCGGTCGGTAACGTCCCAGCCCTTCGCCTTGAGGAAGGTGTCGAGCTTCGCGGGCTGTGCGGGCGTGTAGCTGTGACCATGGTCGGAAAGGAGGGTGATCTTCGTGAGGCCCCGTGTTTCGGCGACGACCTGTTTGACCAGTCGATCCACCTCGCGGAGGCAGGCGAACTGACCTTCCTTGCCGTCGCGCGTGCTTACGCCGGCAGAGCTCACCAGGTACGTCATGACCTCTCGGCGATGGCGCTTGTCGAACGTCTCCTTTACGCGGTCCAGCTCGTGGCCGAAGATTTTCATGGGGTACAGGTACGCCACGGCGTCCACGATCAGGTCCGCCCGGTAGTGCATCAGCTGGTTGTAGGGCTGGTTGTCGCCGGAGAGGTACTCATCGGCCCCGCCGACGACGCGGTTCTCGCGGTGATTGAAATACTCGGCCTGGAACCCCTTGACGGGGACGAACCCGAGGATGTCTTCCATGCACATGTCGGTCATGGTGGGGTAGGGGGCGACGAGTTTCGAGGGCGGGTGGAACAGCCGAAGGCCTTGGGTGTTGCGATACTCCCGGACCACGTCGTAGTTGAACCCGTCGAGGATGATCACCAGGTGGCGGCATTGATCCACGGGGATACTGTCCAGCCGGATGGTGCTGTCGGGCTGGCCGTCTTCGTTGCGGTCGTAGGCGACGCTCACCAGCCGGCCGGCGGCATCGGGCCCGGACTGGAAGAACACGTCCGCTGTCCCGTCGGCGTCGATGTCGTATCCCTCGCCGGTAACGCCGTCGGTGTGCAGGGGCTCGACGGGGAAGTAGATGGGGTCCTTACAGCCGCCCGACAGCGCTGCGGCCAGGGCGAGAATCAGCAATCCGATGTGCGTCCGTCTGCTCATGGGGACCTTTCGTGTCCTGAATCGGTTCGTGCATCGTCGCGGTACATTCTAATCGGATGGCTTCGCAGGCAACCTCAAAAAGGCGAAGGCGAACTCTGTGCTGCGTGAACTGTCCGAAGCCC
>CAZFPT010000146.1:2396-8489 GCA_964521005.1 uncultured Planctomycetaceae bacterium
CCTTGGGCGTTGTTGTTCTGTCGGCAGGACTGCTGCAGGCTGCGACCATGCCTGTCAATGAATCGTTTACCGGCGACTCGCTTCCGAGCGGGTTTACCCTGGCCGATTCATCCAGTTCCGATCGTACGATTCACTACACGGCTTCCGGCGCGGAATTCGACCGCGACGAGAACGCCGACAGCGGCCGAAACTATATCCGAACCGCCGATACCGATTACCACACCGCCAGTTTCACCGCGGAAATCACTGTCCAGGCGGCCGTCGGCGACGGTGAACACGGGAACAGCAGCCAATTTTACTTCGGACTGGGCACCGGAGGCATCGGGAAATACGGTGTTCCGGATCGGCCCGACGCGAGAGAAGACACGGCTGACAGCGTGATGCTGATTGTCAACGCTTCGGATGACGACACGGCCGACCGCCTTGCGCTGGGCATTGCCGACGACGGAAGCTGGAATGACGATGACGAGCTCTTGGATCCGTATCCCACCTCAGTGTCGACGAGCACGCATCGCCTCCGGATGGAGTACGACGCCGACAACAAACAGATCCGCTTCTCGGTGGACTTCGATTACTCCGCCGGGCCGTTTGCCTCCGATTTCGCCAGCGGGTGGAAAGACGTCAGCTCGCTGGCCGACTCCAGCGGCTGGGGCGGTGGCGAAGCGGCGTCGATTTTCTTCGGCGGCGACAGTGACGATGGAAATCTCGATGAGCCCACCTATGCCTGGGACTTCACCGTGGTGCCCGAACCGGCAACTCTCACGCTGCTGACGCTGGGCGGGCTTGGTGCGTTGGTCCGCCGTCGCAGATGGTAGTCGGCCGAAGGGCAAGTCGAACAAACTACTGAAAAGTCATGTTCAAACGCCGACCTGGGAGTGGTCCCGGGTCGGCGTTCTGTTGCGCCCGGGGGGCGACTGGCTGCACTGTATCGACATCGCCATCGCGGCCCGCTACTCTGTGGGCATGAAGGCACTGGTGTATGACATCAAGCCGGTCGGCTGGCTGGCGAGTCGTCTGCTGCGGCGGTTCCGCCCGAGCGTGCTGACCAGCGCCCTGAACGGCCTGGAGCTGCGGGAGATCGATCCGCCCGCGCTGCCGGGCGACGACTGGGTGCGCGTCCGCACGATCATGGGGGGCATCTGCGGGACCGACGTGGGCCTGCTCGCACAGAAGCAACCCCCCGACTCGATCCTCCAGGCGTACGGATCCATGCCCATGCTGCTGGGGCACGAGAACGTCGCCCAGGTCGTCGAGACAGGCCCTGCCGTCAGCGACGAGTGGGTCGGCCAGCGCGTGCTCGTCGAGCCGACGCTGTCCTGCCGCCCCCGCGGGATCGAGCCTCCCTGCCACGCCTGCAAGCGGGGACAGTTCGGAGCGTGTGAGAACTTCGCCGCCGGTGAGGGGCGATACAAGCTCCCTGCCGGCACGAGCACCGGGTACAACGCGCGGACCGGCGGGTCCTACGGTGAGCTGTTCGTAGCCCACGAGTCGCAGCTGGTGGCGGTCCCCGATGAGCTTTCCGACGAACAGGCGGTTCTCGTCGATCCGCTGGCGGTCAGCGTGCATTCGGTACTGCGCGTGGACTGGTCGCGGGCCAGGCGGGTGCTGGTCTACGGGGCCGGCGTGCTGGGGCTGGGCGTGATCGACGCCTGCAGGGCGGCCGGCTTCGAGGGCGAGATTCACGCGATCGACCGCGCGGAATACCTTCGGCCGCTGGCTCAGGCGCGCGGGGCCGACCGTTTCCTCGTTCCCCCTCCAGGCAAGGCCAACCGCTATGCGATGATCGCCGAGGCGACCGGCGCGACGGTGCACCGGGTGCGGTTCGGCAACCTCATGCTCTCGGGCGGGTACGATGTGCTGTTCGATTGCGCGGGGGCGACGATGAGCTTCCAGGACTGCCTGAAGTGGGCTGCCGCCGGCGGACAGGTCGTCGTGGTCGGCACGGCCAGCGGAGGGCATGTGGACCTGACGCCGATCTGGTTCCGCGAGCTGACGGTTCGCGGGTCCTACGGGCGGAGCGTGGAAACCAACGCCGGCCGAGCGGTGGAGACTTACCGCCTCACGCTGGATTGGCTCACCGGCGGCAGGCTTGACGCCGGGGGGCTTCTTACGCATACTTTTCCGCTACAATCGTATCGCGAGGCGATGGGCGTCTCGCTGAACAAGTCCCGCCACCGGGCTGTCAAGGTGGCGCTGGACTTCCGTTAAACCGCCGGCTTACGTGCCGCCGACGAGGAGAATCATGGCTGATACACCGACGATCGGAATCGTGATGGGGAGCGACAGTGACCTGGAGATCATGAAGAAATGTGCAGCCCAGCTCGACGAGCTGGGGATCTCCTGGGAGATGCGGGTCATCTCCGCCCACCGCACGCCCGTGGACGCCCACGAGTACGCCACCACCGCGCGGGATCGCGGGTTGAAGCTGTTGATCGCCGCGGCGGGCATGTCGGCCGCCCTGGGCGGTGTGCTGGCTGCGAACACCACGCTGCCGGTGATCGGGGTTCCGATCAACTCCGGGCCTTTGGTGGGCGTGGACGCCGCCCTGAGCACCATGCAGATGCCTCCCGGCGTTCCGGTGGCGTGCATGGCCATCGGGTCGGCCGGTGCGAAGAACGCCGCTGTCTTCGCCGCCGAGATCCTGGGCGTGGCGGACCCGGCGATGGCCGATCGGCTTGCCGAGTTCAAGAAGACCCAGGCGGAGAAGGTCCGCCGGAAGGACCAGGCCATCCAGAACAACTGATCGGCTGACCTCGTCGCCGGGAGCAGACCATGGCAGGGGCGCTTGTCCTGCTGAACATCGCGATCATGCTCACCGGCGTCTGGGTGCGTTTCGGCCCGCGCGACCTGGACCTGGCAGCGGGGTTTGACGTCTCCCGTCAGGCCTGGTGGGCGGCGATGGGCGCGTGCGCCCTCTCGGCGACCGGTCTGGGCGTGCTCTACCGCAAACGGCTGAACTCTTCGCGCGCCCGATGGTCCATGCTGCAGCTGGCGGTGTTCCCGGCCTTTTTCGCCTTCCAGTGGTTCGTCCTGCCGTCCTACACGAAGCATTGGCAGTGGTGGCATTTCGCGGGGCAGGTGCTCCTGGCCGGTGTGATTGCGGCAGGGCTGTGGGACGATCACCGCCGCGGCGTGCGGTGGGGACTTCTGGGCGTGGAGCAGTTTGCCCCGGCGATCAGACGGCTGGCGATTCCCGTCGTTGTCCTGGCGGGGGCGTTGCTGGCGGGCGGAATGGCGGCGGGTCATTCGCCCCGGCCGACAGAGATGGTCTGCCCGTTGTTGACGTATCCGCTGTACGCCTACGTTCAGCTGCTGGTGTTCCTGGGGTTTCTCGTGCCGCGTCTGAGGGACGTCGGTACGTCACGGACGGGAATCCTGCTGACGTCGTTGGGCCTCTTCGCGCTGGTGCATTGGCCGAACTGGCTGCTGGTGGGGGCGTGCGGGATCGGGGCCGGCGTGTGGACGTGGGTGTATCTCCGGCGACCCAGCCTGGTGGCGGCGGCGCTGGCGATGGGACTGCTGGCGACCGCGTACAAGGGCTTTCTGCCGAAGGACTGGCAGCACAACCTGCGGACCGGGCCGATCTACGTCCAACGACTTACCGACGAGCGAGATCGCGAAATCGCCCGCCTGCGGACAGAGGCCCGCAAGCGACGCATCGGCAGCGACCGGTCGGTCAGTCCGAGAACATCTGGTTCGGGACCGCGCTGATATCGTCGCTGACCGGGTCGGTCTCGATCCCGCCGACGGTGGAATTGGCGCTGATCGTGCAGGTGTTGATGTCGTAGTACCAGCCGGTTTGGCCGTTGCGTTTGGGCCTGAGGGTTGCGCCCACCATGATGTCGCCGGAGACGTTGTCCGGGACGAAGGGGTTCGTCGGCCATTCCATGAGGTACGGGCCGAATCGACCGGCGTCGTTGACCTTCCCGTCGGCGTCGGTCTTTCCGATCAGGCGGGCCTGGAAGTTGTCCATGTCCAGGGCTTTGCTCTCGTTGAGGTGCGGGCCGCGGTTGCCGTGATGCTCGAGGCGGTAGCGTTCGATGGCCTGCCGCATGGACTTGATGTCGATCTCGAGGCGGGCTTCCCGCGTGTCGTTGGTGGCTCCGCCGAGATGGGGAGCCGCAATCACCGCGACGATCGTGAGGATCATCACGACGATGAGGACTTCCACGATGGTGAACCCTGGGCAGGGGCGATTCATCAGACACACCTCCACAAACGGTACCTCCGTACGGCGTATGATCTTTGTCGTCATTGTGCGAGGCGTGCTTTAACACAGCCCGGGGGATTCGTGCGGAAATCGGGTGCGCGGATACGCAATTCCCGGGGGAGGCGACTGAGCGGGTCGGTGTGGGGCGTTTCCCCCTCAGAAGGGTAAGGCCTTTGCCGCAGGAATCGGTGAGTTCGCACAAATCGATGAAATTCGGGGCGAAATGCGCGTAAAACATGGCATTACGGTTGTTTCTGCCCAAGATGGTGACTAGAATGTCCGACAGAGAAGGATAGCGGGCGCAGGTTTGCCTGCGCGCGGCACGGAGGCTTCTGTCAGTCGCTGTTCTCTGAATCCGGACGGAATTGTGAAGAGACTTTGCACCCTCATCGTAATCGGTGCAACCTTTCTCGGTGGATACTACCTTGGACGGTTGCCCGAAAGCCCCGACCTGATCGGCTGGTGTCAGCGCAGCATCGACCGCACAGCCGCTGTCTGCCGGCAGGTCGTCGACCAGTTGGAAGACTGGAACGGCGAAGGCTCTCAGCCGTCCACGCCCGTCGGTCAGGCGGACGACCAGCGCGCCGGTCCTCTCGCGCCCACCACGCGCTGAATTGCCTGCCGGCGTTTCCCGCCGCGCAGGTCCCACTTTCTCACGCCGGCCTTGGTCGCTCCCGGGCGATCAGCCCCGAAGCCTTCGCGCGATTTTTCGCGCTTCGCCCAATGTCGCATCGAACGGCGTCTTGACGCAGACGGTCTTGGCGAGAATGTCCAGCGTCTTCGGGCAGCAGTCGCTTCCTTGCTCCGCCATGCGGCGGGTCCAGTTCCACGGGTTGCGCCCCGGGTGGTGCACCGAGTGGTTCAGCACCGGGTCCCAGTTGGTGTACACGTGGCGGTCGGTGTCGATGGGGCGGAACATCTCGCAGGCCTGCCCGTGCTCGCGGGCGAAGTCCCGGGCGGCGTCGGCCGATCCGAACATCAGCGGCAGGACGGCTGCGCAGTCGCCCTCGGGCTCGTGGCAGGGGCTCAGGTCGAACGCGTCGGATTGGACCATGATCTCGGCCATCGCGGCCTTGCGGGCCCGGAGCTTCTTGAGAATGCCGTCCAGCCGACCGAGTTGCACGTTCAGGATCGCGCTTTGGATCTCGGAGATCCGGTAGTTCATGCCCGCGAAAAACGCCTCGGTACTCTTCGCGCTTTCGCGATCGAAGAACACGCAGCCGCCGTCGTGATACACCATCGCCCGGCGGTGGACCTGCGAGGAGTTGGTCACCACCGCGCCGCCCTCGCCGGAGGAGATGATCTTGTAGTGGTTGAAGCTCAGGGCTCCGACGTGCCCGATCGAGCCCATCCGCTTGCCCTTGTACGACCCGCCGGCCGACTGGGCGGCGTCTTCCACCACGATCAGCTCGTGCTTGCGGGCGATCCGCATCAGCGTGCTCAGATCGCACGGCAGCCCGAGCATGTGGACGGGGATGATGGCCTTGGTGTAGCGCGAGATCTTCTGCTGCACGTCGGAGCAATCGAGCGTGAGAGTCTCATCGACCTCGGCGATGACCGGGACGGCCCCCACGCTGAGCGGCGCCAGGGCCGTCGCGATGAACGTGTAACCGGGCACGATCACCTCGTCGCCCGGGCCGATGCCCATCGCCGCCAGGGCGGTCGCCAGGGCTCCGGTCCCGCTGGAGACAGCCAGGGCGTGCTTGACGCCGAGCTTCTCCGCCAGCGCCTTCTCGAACTTCGCGGTATGCGCCGCAGTCTCGCCGTCGGCGTAACGGAACAGCTGTCCGCCCTCGATCACCTTGCGGACCGCATCGATCTCCTTCTGACCCATCTGGTACACGGGCACGTCCTTTCTCACTGAACCTGCATTTTGCAAAGGG
>CAZFPT010000147.1:0-8301 GCA_964521005.1 uncultured Planctomycetaceae bacterium
GCTGCGTCGTGCACACGGAAGAGGGTTGCCCCGGCTCGGCGGGCAGCCAGGCAGGCGGCGATGGTTCCGCCGACGCGCCGGGTGGCGTCGGGCTCGTCGGCGATCTCACCGATGAACCGCTTGCGCGACGGGCCCACGAGCACCGCACAGCCGAGGGTTCTCAGGGCCTCCACGCCCCGGGTGAGCAGGGCGAGATTGTGCTCCAGCAGCTTCCCGAACCCGATCCCGGGATCCAGGATGCAGTTCTCTCGCAGAACGCCGGCCTCGGCAGCGGCGGCGAGGCGCTGATCCAGGTGGTCGCGGACTTCGGCGACGACGTCGTCGTAGTGGGGAGATTGCTGCATGGATTTGGGCTGCCCGAGCATGTGCATCAGCACGACGGGCACGCCGCGTCGGCCTACCAGTGGCAGGAGGTCCGGGTCGTCTCGGCCGCCCGAGACGTCGTTGACCAGCTGCGCGCCGTGATCCAGCGCCCACCGGGCCACCTCGGCGCTGGTGGTGTCGATGCTCACGATCGCCCCGGTCGAGACAGCCGCGGGGAGCGTCTCGCTGAGCCGCTGAATCTGGGCGTCGGGCCCAACGCGGTCCGAGCCCGGGCGGGTGGACTCGGCGCCGATGTCCAGGATGTCCGCGCCGTCGGCGACCAGCCGTTGGGCCTGCCGCAGGGCGGATGGGGGCTCGACGAAGGCGCCGCCGTCCGAGAAGCTGTCCGGGGTCACGTTGAGGATGCCCATCACCACCGGCGGGGCCGACGGGTCGGGCGTGAGGATGTCGTCCAGCGAGCGTGTCATGGCCAGTGGCGGTCAGCTCGGCTGGGGTGCGGGTCCCAGCCCCGTAGCGGTGGGCGGCTCGGGTTCGGCGTTGCCCGACGAGGCGGCGTCGGTCTGCGAGTCGCCCAGTTTCGCGTGCTCGCCGGCGATGAGATCCTGCACTGTGGGTTTGTCCAGCGTCTTTCCGTCCACGATCGCCTGCACCTCGTCGGCGGAGAGCGTCTCGTATTTCATCAACGCCTCGGCCACTCGCTGCACGGCGTCGCGGTTGCCTTCCACGATGTCCCTGGCAGCCGAGAATGCCCCGTCGATGAGATTGCGGATCTCGTCGTCGACGATCTCGGCGGTGCGCTCGGAATACTCCTTGCCGCCCAGATCAATGTGGGAGTTGTTGTCTTCCTTGTTGTAGTTCACCGGTCCGAGTTTGGGGCTCATGCCCCAGTCCAGCACCATTTTGCGGGCCAGTTCGGTGGCCTGGGCAATGTCGTTGCTCGCTCCGGAGTTGACGTCGTGGACGAACATCTCCTCGGCGATGCGCCCGGCGAAGCAGACCTTCATGAAGTCCGTGCAGAAGTTCCGCGAGTAGAAGTAGCGGTCCTTCTCGGGCAGCGAGAACGTCGCCCCGCCCATGGGCCCGCGCGGAATGATCGAGACCTTGTGCAGCGGGTCGGAGTGTTCCGTGAGCAACTGCACCACGGCGTGTCCGGCTTCGTGGAAGGCGGTGGACTCCTTCTCCTTCTCGTCGATCACGCGGGACTTCTTGCTGCGCCCCCAGCGGACCTTGTCGCGGGCTTCTTCCAGGTCGCCCTGGTCGATGAAGTCCTTGCCGGCCATCGTTGCGGCGATGGCGGCTTCGTTGACGATGGCTTCGAGGTCGGCACCGGAGAACATCGCCGTTCCACGCGCCAGCCGTTCGGGGTCCACGTCCGGACCGGTCTTGACCCTTTCCATGTAGATGGTCAGGATGTCCAGGCGACCTTTGAGGTCGGGCAGGGGAACGCGGATCTGGCGGTCGAATCGACCCGGGCGCGTCAGGGCGGGGTCCAGCACGTCGGGGCGGTTGGTCGCCGCGATGACGATGACCTGGTCGGACGACTCGAACCCGTCCATTTCCACGAGAATCGCGTTGAGCGTCTGGGAGGTTTCCTGTCCGCCGCCGCCGGGCGACTCGTGCGTTCGCTTTCGGCCGACCGCGTCGATCTCGTCCAGGAAGATGATGCACGGGGCCGATTCCTTCGCCTGACGGAACAGGTCGCGCACGCGCGAAGCGCCCACGCCCACGAACATCTCGACGAAGTCACTGCCGGAGATGCTGAAAAACGGAACTTCCGCCTCTCCGGCGATCGCCTTGGCCAGCAGCGTTTTGCCGCAGCCCGGCTCGCCCGCCAGCAGCACGCCGCGCGGAACGCGACCGCCGATACGGGCGAACCGCCGCGGGTTCTTGAGGAACTCGATGATCTCGGAGACTTCTTCCTTGGCTTCCTCGATGCCGGCGACGTCGTCGAAGGTGACCTTGACGTGTTCCTTGTTGAGGATCCGGTGCTTGGACCGCCCGAAATTCCCGAACGCCCCGCCGCCGGCTCCGCTGCCGATGCGACGCAGCAGGAAGAACCACAGCGCGAACAGTCCGAGCCCGAGAATCAGCAGGTGCGGTAGGACCGAACTCCACCAGCCGGCCGGTTCGTACTTGACCTTCGCCCGGTTGCCCAGGGCCTGGTCCAGCTCTTCCTGGAAGCCCTCGTGCGTCTTGTATTCGTAGGGAACGTAGAACTTGCGCGACTCGTCGGGCTTGAGCCCGGGGAGGTCTTCGCGGAAGGTCCCGCGAATCTCGGTGTCGGTCACGACAACGGTTCCGACGATGTCGCCGGTGGTCCTGGTGTTGCGGGCGTGAGTCCAGAACTCACTGGCGGTGATTTCCCGGCGGTCGCCGAACCCCTGGTTCCAGAGGGACACCAGCAGCAGCGCCAGGCCGATCACCAGCACCCAGAACATCAACGGTCGACCAAACCGCCCGGGAGGCTGGGGGCCTTGAGGGGTCGGCTTGTTCGGATTCGGATTCGGTTCGCTCATATACTTCTCGTCTCGATAGACAACGGCGGCCCGCCACCGGGCCGCTCGGACTCCCGGTCCATATCGGAACCGGGCACGACGTACATTTTATACGTTCTTACCGCCCGGTGGGTCGCGAACTGGCCTGTTTTTCGCCGTCCGCGTCTTCGCCGGCGGGCTCGGTCGACCAGTCCCGCTCCATGTAGCCAACGATTCGCTCGGCCAACCGGTTCACCACGTCCTCGCTGCCCTGGAAGAAATCTTCGCTGAGCGGAGCATGCGTCACGTACGTCCCCGAGACGATCACGTTGCTGTGCTCGGCGAGCACCTTGCCGGTTCGCTGGTCTTTCCACTGAAAAGAGACATTCAGCAGCAACTCCTTGAACCGAGGCTGACCGCTGTCCGGGTCGTACTGCGGAACCCGCTGGGGTACCACGTCGATGCTGCCGGTGAGAATCGTGTCCGCCTGGTTCTTCGGGGCGATCCGGTACGGCGTGAGGTTGATGCGCTTGATGATCGCCTCGGTCGCGCGCGTTTCCAGCTCCCGCCGGTACACCATTCGGCCGCGGGTGAACATATCCACCGCCACCGTGTCCACGTCGTCGCGGTAGAGCCCGCCGACCTGGTACCCGCACCCCGCCGATGAGAGCAGCAGGGCGCCCATGACGGCAGTGAGCAGTCCGTTGCGAAGGTTCATTGGTTCTCCTTCTCGTCCTTGTCGGGCACCAGCGTTTCGAGCTTCGTGGGTTTTCCCCCGCCGTCGGTCCTGTTGGTGGGGCTGGCCTGCCGCCTCGGGGCGGCCTGCCTGAGATTCTCGCCCGCCCGGGAACTCCATCGCGTCGCGGGGTATTTCTCCACGATCAACCGATAGTAGTATACCGCCGCCTTGGGGCGGTCCACCCGCTGGTAGAACCGGGCGGTGTTCCAGAGCTTGCCCGCGAGTTGGTCGTCGATCTCCTGGAGCGTTGCGGGCACCTTGAGCTTGGCGGCCCGCTTGGGGAACCGCTCGGCAAAGACGGTGTACCGCTGCTTGGCCGAGCGGAGGGAGGCGTCGTCGTATTTCGGTCCGCGATACTGCAGGTGGCTGGCGCGGGCGGCCTGGAGCATGGCGTAGTCGGCTTGGCGACTCTTGCCGTAGATCCGCAGGAACTGGTCGTACATCATGACGGCTTCGGCGTAGTCGCGCCGGTCGAAGTGCCAGTCGCCCATCCGCAGCAGCGCCTTTCGGGCGATGGCGGTTCCGGGCGACGTCTCGACGATCCGCGTGAGCATCTCCAGCCCGTCCTCCGTTGCGTCCACACGGAACAGCACCCACATCCGCTTCTTACGACCCTTGAGGAACGCGTCGGCGATCTCGTACTCGCGTTTCAGCGCGCGGGAATAGAACCGCCCGTCGGGATATTCGTTGACCTGCCGCTGGAACCACTCGTAGGCGTCGATGTAACGGCCTCGCTGCATCTGGGCTTCGCCCCCGAGCAGCAGGACTTCTTCCCGCAGCGGCGTTCTGGGATACGTATCGAGAAAGTCCTCCGCCGCGTCCAGCGCGTCGCCAGGCTCGTCGTCCGCCAATGCTTTGCGGATCAGCATCAGTTCGCCGGCGGGCGTGCCCTTCTTCGCCTCGGGCGTCTGGACCCATCCGTCCTTGAATTCCATGTCGCCTTGGCCGAGAAGCCCGCCGGCAGGCAGGCCCATCAGAAGCACAACGGTCAGGGCGGTCAGACGATTCCGTGTCATGACATGGTCCTTGTCAGTTCGCATTCGGGCGGGGCGTGTCCCCCAGCCGCTCGATTCGGGATTATACCGCACCCCACGCACCGATCAACCCGCATCATCGCAGCCAAGTACTTCGTCGATCGTGTAGACGTACCACCGGGCCTTGGGCGATTGACCTCGCCGGGGTTGTCGCTCGAAGTAGATCGTCAGGACCAGCCCCCCCTGCCGGTCGCCTCGCCCGGACGAGGCCGAGACGTATTCGCCCTCTTCGCCGGTCACGTGGACCTGATAGTAGTGTCGCCGGAGGTACTTCTCGGCGCTGCCGTTGCGGCAGGGGCCGGAGGTGGTCCACTTTCGCAGAACTCCCCGCAGCAGCCAACGTTCCTGCCGCCAGGTGAACCGCGCGGGAACCGCAGGTTCGCCGGGGGACGCCGCCGAGGCAAGGCCCGAGCCCTCCTGAGGCGCGAGCGGCTCGCTGACGAATTCACACGTATCGCGGCCGGTCGATCTGGCGAATCGATCCATGGGCTCTATCCTAGTGTCCCCCCGCCGTCAAGACAACCATCCATGGCGGATTCGATCTTGCTTGCCGCCTCCGGGAGACGGGCCTAAAATACCGTGCATCGTCGATGCAACCGCCGAGCCTCCCGGAGACGCGATTGACGGCCCAGCTGCCCAACCTGACCTGCCTGGCGGCCAACCAGGTCGATCCGAACGCCCAGCTTGCCTTTGAGAGGTCGCTCACACTGGCGTCCGTCGTGGCGGGTGTCATTCTGCTTGGTCTGGCGGCGGTGCTTGTGTTGGCGTACCTGCGCGAACGCGGGCGTCGCCGACGGATCCAGCAGGCCCACGCCGAGATCGCTTCGGACGAGGCAGAAACTGCCAAGGGACGCCAGGAAGACCGTCGCGAGAATCGGCTGCTCGAGGCGATCAACACGCTCCTGCGCCAGGAGCTTCACAGCCGCGATGAAACGGACCTGGCCAACGCCGCCCTCGCCTTCGCCCAGGAATTCACCCAGAGCAGGTTCGCGATGCTGGTCGAGCCGGATGGCGAATCGGCCAGGCCCCTGGCCATTCGTGACGCGACGGGCAACTGGGCTTCCGACGCTTCGGTCGAGCGGGTGCTGTCCGCCCAGCCTCGGCGGCTGCGGGAGCTCTGGTCGCACGCCACCGAACGGGGCGGCCAGGGCGGCTATGCCCGCAACGCCATCGACGCCGACGCCGACCCCGGCGCGTTCGAAACCATGCTCGTGCTGCCCCTCCGCCGCCAGGGCGAGCTGGAACTGGTCCTGCTGTTGGGCGACGCCGAAGACGGCTATGGCCCGGCCGACCTGGACGACCTGGGCCTGCTGGCGGTGACTTATCTCGAAGCCCTCGGTCGCTGCCGGTCGGAACAGCTGATCAACCGTTACCGTCGGCAGCTGGACACCCAGGCCACCGAACTGAAACGGTCCAACGAGGAACTCGAGCAGTTCGCCTACGTCGCGTCGCACGATCTGCAGGAGCCGCTGCGGAAGATCACCGCCTTCGGCGATCGCCTGCAGGCGAGCCTGGGCAACCAGCTGGATGAGCGGACGGGGCTGTACCTGGACCGCATGATCGACGCAGCCGGGCGGATGCGCAACCTGATCGACGACCTGCTGCATTATTCCCGTGCGGGACGCGGGCCCCTCAAGCCGCAGCGCGTGGACATCGAGAAGCTGGTCGACAGCTTAAAAGATGACGTCAGCATCGACGGCGAGTTGCAGATCGAATTGGCCGGACCTATCCCGCCGGTGCGGGGCAACCGGACGCAGTTACGCCTGTTGCTGGGGAACCTTCTGAGCAACGCCCGCAAATTCCGCAAACCGGAGCAGGCCGGGCGGGTTCGCGTGTGGGCCGAGACTGTCGATGGCGAGCAAGTTCGGCTGTGCGTGCGCGACGAGGGGATCGGAATCGACCAGAAGTTCGCCGAGAGGATCTTCCGTCCGTTTCAGCGACTTCACAGCCGAAGTGAGTATCCCGGAACGGGCATCGGCCTGGCGATCTGCCAGAAGATCGTCCGATCGCATGGCGGGGCGATCTCGGTTCATTCCCAGCCCGGGGAGGGCACGCGTTTTGACATCGTCCTGCCTCGCTGGAGGGAGAAAGACTCGCAGGAAGACTCGTCGGCCGACCGTTCCCCGTCCGGCGCAGATCCGTCCGATCAACCGATGACGTAGCGTGCGGTTCGCGGGCGTCGGCCCAGCTGCTCGGTGAGATGGTACTCCAGAAGACGGTTGACCGCGCGGGCCTGGTCGTCGGGGAGCGACGCACGGGCTGCCCCGCCGGCAGGCCTGCGCGACTGGACCGCCCGCATGGTCACCAGCCCCTGGCGGGTGGCGGTGTCGATCCGCAGCTTCTCTGCCGACGCACCTTCGCACCCCTTGCAGAGCATCCCGCCCTGCCGCGACGAGAAGGTCCCGCCCTGACGGGGGTCGCTCAACTCGCCTCCGCAGGCAACGCATACGTCCATCTCGCCCAGCAGGCCGACCCAGTGCAGCAGCTTCCATTGGAAATACGCCAGCACCGCCTGGGCCGGGGCGTCTTCCTGGGTGAGGCGGCGCATCGCCTTGCTGAGCAACTCGAACGCCTCGGGGTGCGGATCGTTCTCCGCCATCGTCGAAGCAGTCACTTCCAGCATGTACATCGCGATGTTCAGCTTCTCTGCCGACCGTCGAAGCGGCGTGCGCCAGGCGGTCTCGTTGAATTCGATCAGCGTCCCCAGCCCGCCCGATCGCGACTCGGAATACACCAGCTCGCCCTCGGCCAATACGTCCAGGGCCCCACCGGACTTGCTCTTGGGGCGTTTCGAGCCTTTCGCGATGACCTTCACCAGCCCGTGCTCGCGCGTGAAGAAGTGGACCACCTGCGAGGTCTCGCTGTAGTCGGTCGTCCGAAGGCAGATTGCGTCAGTCCGCAGCCGCATGCCTTCAGAATACCGTCCCGGACGGGCAAACGGAAGCGATCCCCCCGGCGAGCGCGGATCATTCGCAGGTCGGGTAGGTTGCTTACCGAATTCCTGTAGCCAACGCTCTTTACTCTCTCATTGCTCCTGCTATGGTACTGAGGCGACAGTCGAAGCGCCGTGGGCCAAACTGCCGGGGATGTGTCAGGTGGTCACAGGGCGGTTCACAGCTTCTGTGTGTCTCCATTCGGACTGACTGCCGAAGGTTGCGTGATGATGACGGAACTCCTGAAGTCCCATTACTACTTCGTGGACGAAGCGGGCCAGCCCGAGATATGGGGCCGGCGTCAGAAGGATGTTCTCATCGGTAAGGGGAGTTCCAGGTTCTTCATTATGGGCTTGGCCGATATCCGCGAGGTAAGCGTGTTGTCCAACGCCCTTGACAACATCCGCACCTGCTTGCTGAATTCGCCGGATATCTCAAAGATACCGTCGATGGCACCGGCGAAGAGAAAGACCGCCAGGCAGTTCCACGCCAAGGACGACCATCCGATCGTTCGCGAGCGGGTATTCCGTCTGCTGTGTCGAAGAGAATATGACATCCGTTTCTATGCCGTCGTACGCCACAAGCAGGCGGTTCTTGAGTTGATCAGGCGAATGGAGTCGGTCGATTCATCCTACCGATACCAGCCCAATCATCTATACGATGCGATGGTCAGGCGGCTCTTAAGCGGTCGGTTGCACTTCAACAACAGCCGCTACACCGTGTACTTTGCCCAAAGGAGCAAGTCCCCAAGGCAAAACGCTCTTCGGGCTGCGCTGGAGAAAGCACAGAGAGACTAC
>CAZFPT010000148.1:0-8271 GCA_964521005.1 uncultured Planctomycetaceae bacterium
CCCTGTCCCGGTGCGATTTTGCGCAGGCGAACGCGATGGGCCCATCGTTGCGGCAGAGCGTTACCCGAGCATCGCCAGCAGCACCAGGGCGATCGGCGCGGCGATCAGCGGCGAGTCCATGATGTCCAGCACGCCGCCGAAGTTGGGAACCAGCGATCCGGAGTCCTTGATGTCGGCCGAGCGTTTGAGCAGGCTCTCGCAGAGGTCCGCAAACTGGCCGGCCAGGCACATGGCCAGCCCGAACAGCGGCGCCTTCCACAGAGCGAAGCTTCCGCCCATGTTCAGCTGCCAGACCACCAGCGTCGCCACGACGGCCGAGGCGACCATCCCGCCGACGAGCCCTTCCCAGCTCTTGCCCGGGCTCAGCCAGGGGATCATCTTGTGCTTGCCCCACGCCTTGCCGGTGAAGTACGCCCCGATGTCCGCGAACTTCACCGCCACCAGGAACAGCACCAGCATCGGCACGCCGTAGGTGATGCGGATGGTCAGGATCATCGCCCCGCCCAGCCCGAGGTAGGCGATCGCCAGCAGCGTACAGCCGACGCGGCGGATCGCGTCGTGCGTTCGACCGACGATCATCTGCTCGATGAAGACCGCCGGCAGCAGCAACGCCGGCACCCAGAGCATTCCGCCCCCCACCCGGAGCCCGGGAAGCAGCTGCAGCCACACCGGGCAGGTCGCCAGAATGCACGCCCCGAGCGGTCCGGTCACCCCCAGCGGGACCGTGCCGGCAGAGCGGATCATGCGGGCGACCTCGAAGTATCCCACCGCCACCAGCAGCAGCGTGACCACGCCCAGTGGCAGTGCGGTGACGACGTTCGAAATCGCCAGCGTCTGCTGGACGTCCTCGCCCGTGACGGGGTTCTGGAAGGTGACCGTGCGATGCGCGGTGACCGTGGGCATCTCCTCCTGCTGGAGGTGCCAGTCCAGCCACAGCAGCGCCACCGTGGCGACGATCATGATGGATCCGAATACGATGCGATTCTTCATGCCCCCATTAAAAGCCCAAGACCGTGAGAATGCCAGCCCCGGATTGTCCCCGTGAGGGCCGATCGCGAGAAATGGTTACCAGTTCTCGCGCTTGGGGTTCTTGCGGAGCTTCTTCGTCTCGCCGCGCCGGCGTTTTTTGCGGAGGCGGCGGCGTTTCGAGGCGGCGGTGGGCTTGGTCTTGCGGCGGCGTTTTCTGGGCTTGGCTGCCTGGCGGATGAGCGTTGCGAGGCGCCCGAGGGCGTCGTCGCGGTTCTGCGACTGCGAGCGGGACTCCCGCGCGTCGATCACCAGTACGCCGTCCCGGGTCATGCGCTGGCCTGCGATCTCCCGAAGACGCTGTTTGACGTTTCGCGGCAGAGAGGGCGAACCGCTCACGTCGAATCGCAGTTGGCAGGCCGTCGATGCCTTGTTGACGTGTTGGCCGCCGGGTCCGCTTGCGCGAATGAAGTTCAGCTCGATCTCATGTTCGGGAATCGCGATGTTCTCGGTCGGCTGAAATGCCATCCGTCGTCCAGTCTTCGCGCGGGTCAGGAGGTGGTCTTTTTGAGGCCGCCGAATCGACGGTTTCGTCCGGCGAATGCCCGGATCGCCTTGTGGAACTCGGCCTCGGTGAAGTCAGGCCAGTACACCTCCGTGACGTAGAACTCCGCGTAGGAAATCTGCCACAGGAGGAAATTGCTCACGCGCAGCTCGCCGGAGGTGCGGACGACCAGGTCCGGATCGACCACGCCGGCGGTGTCCAGGTGCGCGGAGATCAGTTGCTCGTCGATGGCGTCCGGGTCCAACCCCCCGGCGGCTGACTGGTGGGCCAATTGCCGCACAGCCCGGGCGATCTCGGCGCGGGCGCCGTAGTTCAGCGCCAGAGACAGATGCATGCCCGTGTTCTGCGACGAGGCGCGGACCGACTCGTCCAGCTCGCGGAGCACGCTGTCGGGCAGGCCCTCGCGAATGCCCAGATGCCGCAGACGAATGTTGTGGTCCATGATCGTCGGACGTTCCTCCACGAGGTACTGGGCGTAGAGGTGCATCAGCGTGCTGACTTCCTCGGCCGGTCGGTTCCAGTTCTCGATGGAGAAGCTGTACAGCGTCAGGGCATCGAGCCCGAGACGGGCGGCCTCGGTGACGATCCGCCGGACGACCTTTCCGCCTTCGCGGTGTCCCTCGGTGCGGGGCAGGTCCTTCTCGGTGGCCCATCGCCCGTTTCCGTCCATGATAATCGCGACGTGGCGCGGAATCTGCTCGTCGTCCACCCCGAGCTCGGCCCGGGCGGCGCGCACCGCGCTGTCGGAGACGTCGGCCATTACTGCAGCCCTTCGATCTGCGTCCTGTAGGGAATGGTCGCCTCGCGACCCGGGCCTACGCTGATAAACCCGATGCGCCGTCCGACCAGCTCTTCCACGCGGTCGACGTAGTCGCGGGCGGCGGCGGGCAGTTCGTCGTAGCTGCGGCAGGCGGTGATGTCTTCCGACCAGCCGGGCAGCGTCTCGTAGACGCACTCAGCCTGGTCCATCAAGGCCGGGTCGAACGCGTCGAGCAGCTCGCCATCGACGGTGTAGCCCGTGCAGATCTTGATTTCGTCCAGGCCCGTCAGCACGTCCAGCAGCGACAGTGCCAGCTCGTCGACCCCCGAGAGGTCGGAGGTGTACCGCACGGCGAAGGCGTCGAACCAGCCACACCGGCGAGGACGACCCGTCGTCGTACCGTACTCGTGGCCACGCTCACGCAGGTAATCGCCCGTTTCGTTGTCCTGCTCGGTGGGGAATGGACCGGCCCCGACGCGGGTGGTGTAGGCCTTGATGAGCCCCACGACGGTACCGACGGCCTTGGGTGGCACGCCCGTTCCGGTGGGAATCCCGCAGGCCGTCACCGTCGAGGAGGTCACGAAGGGGAAGGTCCCGTGGTCGATGTCCAGCATGGACCCCTGCCCGCCCTCGAAGAGGATTCGCTGTCCGTCGTCGATCGCTTTGCGCAGGATGGCAGAGGCGTTGCCCACCATGGGGGCAAGGCGCCGCCCGAACGCGGCGTACTCGGCGAGGATCGCATCGGCGTCGAGCGGCTCGGGGTTGTCGTACAACGCGGCGAACATCGTGTTCTTGATCTCCACGATCGCCCGGACCTTCTGCCCCAGCACCGCCTCGTCCAGCAGGTCGGCAACGCGGATGGCCGTCGACCGGTTGGCCTTGTCGGCGTAGCACGGGCCGATGCCCCGCGCCGTGGTACCGATCTTGTCGTCGGCGAGGCGTTTCTCCGAGAGAAGGTCCTGCACCTTGTGCCACGGCATGACGCAGTGGGCGGTCCGGGCGATCAGGAAGTTGCGCTCGTCGAGCGTCACGCCCCGTTCGGCCAGCCCGTCGAGTTCCTGCAGGGCGGTGGCCGGGTCGAAGGCAACGCCATTGCCCACCACGTTGGTCACGCCCGGATGCAGCAGGCCGCACGGGATCAGGTGCAGGGCGTATTTCTGGTCGCCCACCTGGACGGTGTGTCCGGCGTTGGCGCCACCGCAATAGCGGGCGACGTACCGGGAAACCTTCGCCAGGGCGTCCACGATCTTACCCTTACCCTCATCGCCCCACTGAAGTCCGATGACCGTCACATTTCTCGTTTTCATGGCCGTTGTATTCCTGCTTATGAGTACCGCGAAAATAGCAACCCCACAAGCATAGGCGCGTCGGCACTTGTGTCAAGGGATTCAGCGACCCGGAACGCGCGTGGCGGGTTGCACGTTGTCTACAATGTTGTGCGGGAAATCAACGAAGGGACGGACTGTCATGGACATGCGATCGAGATGGTGGTGGAAGGCAGTGCTCCTGCCGGCCTTGGGTGTTCTGGTGCTTCTGGGAGCGTTCGCGTTGGCCGGTTGCCAGACGGCGCCCGAATGCTGCCGACTGCGCGGGGCGGGGCACGTCGTGGAGCACGCCGAACACGTCAAGCCGCTGGGCGAGGGGCAGGTCGTGCCGAAGGTGATGGTCGAAACCGTCTCCGGCGAGCGGAAGGACCTGCGCGAGGTGGTCACCCGGCAGCCGACCGTGCTGGTGTTCTATCGGGGCGGGTGGTGCATGTACTGCCGGCAGCAGCTGGGACAACTCAAGATGATCCAGCCGGACCTCGAAGCGATGGGCTACCAGACGGTGGCGGTCAGCCCGGATCGACCCCCGAAGCTGCGGGAGACGGTCGGGAAGCTCAAGCTGGACTACACGCTGCTTTCCGACGCGTCGGCCGACGCGGTGCGGGCGTATGGGCTGGGCTTTACCCTCGATGCCGATACCCGCCAGACATACAAAGGCTACGGGATCGACCTGGAGGAGGCGTCCGGGCACAGCCATCACATCCTGCCCGTCCCGGCGGTCTACGTCGTCGGGGCCGACGGCGCGGTGGACTTCGTACACTACGACCCGGACTACAAAAAACGCCTCAACCCCGACGAACTGCTCGAAGAGGCACGCAAGGCCCGCAAGTAACGCCCTGGCAGCCCGTTTAGAAAGCTGCTCTGGCTGCGAGCGGGCCTGCCGGCTGTGCGTCTGCGTCGCAAGAACTCGACAAATCAACGGGATTTGCCTGCGTTCTCGCTCCTTGGTGCTCGCCGGCATTCCTCGCTCTCGCCGACGAGCCCATTTCTAAACGGGCTGCTATTCCTTCGCCCGACCGATGGCGTCGCCGTCGTAATAGTCTCGCGGGTCGGTAATGTGACCGGTGATGGCGCTGGCGGCCGTCGTGAGCGGACTGGCGAGGTAAATCCCCGCCTGCTTGTGACCCATGCGGCCGGGGAAGTTCCGGTTGGTCGACGAGACGACCTTGATCGGTTCGTTCGCGCGCCCGAACGTGTCGCGGGGCCCGCCCAGGCAGGCGGCGCAGCTGGCAGGTCCGATCTGGCAACCGGCGTCCTGGAACACCTGCCGCAACGTCTTGTCGCCCACGGTCAGACGGTCCAGGTCCATGTCGATCTCGGGCGTGGCGGGCACGACGAAAGTGTCGACGTTCACCTTTTGGCCGTCGAGAACACGGGCGGCGGCGAGCATGTCGGTCGTCTTGCCGCCGGTGCACGAGCCGATGTACGCCCGGTCGATGCTCGTGTCGGTCAGCTCGCGGGCCAGGGCGCGGTTGCCCGGGTCGTGAGGCTGGGCGATGGTCGGCTCGAGCCTGGAGGCGTCGAACTCCATGTGCAACTCGTAGTTCGCGTCCTCGTCGGAGTGGACGATCTGGAACGAGGGGGCATTCTCGCGGGCGCGGTCTTCCACGTAGGCTACGGTCACCTCGTCGGCGGCGATCACGCCGTTCTTTCCGCCGGCTTCGATGGCCATGTTCGTCATCGTGATGCGCTCGTCCATGCTGAAGGCGAAGACGGCTTCCCCGTCCCACTCCATCGCCTTGTAGGTCGCCCCGTCAAAGCCGATCTCGCCGATCACGTGCAGCACGAAGTCCTTGGCCATCACCCACGGCGGAGCGACGCCCTTCCAGGTGAACTTCAGCGTCGGGGGAACCTTCAGCCAGAGCTTGCCCGTGCCCATCGCGAAGCCCGCGTCGGTATTGCCGATGCCCGAGGCGAACTGCCCGAACGCGCCGGCTGCACAGGTGTGGCTGTCCGTGCCCAGCAGCAGCTCGCCGGGGCGGGTGTGCCCCTTCTGGGGCAGGGCGGCATGGCAGACACCGGCGTAGGCGGTGGTGCTCGGATCGTCGTAGGGGGTGGGCATCTCCTCGCCCAGGTGCGACGGGATGAAGTCGGCGTCGTAGAAGTACTTCAGCCCCTGGCGTTTGGCGAAGTCGCGGAGGATGTCGATATTCCGGTGGGCCTTGGGGTCGGCGGTGAAGATGTAATGATCCGGCATGATCACCAGCCGATCGGGATCCCAGACCTTCGCGTCCTTGCCGAAGTGCTCCTCGAAGATACCGATCGAGCCGGGCCCGCAGACGTCGTGCGTCATGAGGACGTCGATGTCGCACCAGATGTTCTCGCCGGGTGTCACGCGGTCCTTGCCGGCGTGGGAAGCCAGGATCTTCTCGGTAATCGTCATGCCCATCGGAGTATCGCCTTTGCTGTTGGGGTTCGTTCTCCTCGCCGACCGGTCGGTGGCGGCGAAGCAACTATCCTAGAAGGTCCGGCGGCGGGAATCAACGCCCATGCGCCGCTACCGGCGCCGGGCGGCGGCCACCAGCGCCTGCACCAGCCCCGGGATGGTGTGCTCGCGCGCCACGACGCTGGCTTCCAGCCCGTGTTCGTGGAGGGCCCGGGCGGTAACCGGGCCGATCGCGGCGATCTGGACGTCGTGAAGGTTGACCCCGCTCTGGCGGGCCAGCGAGATGATGTTGTCCACCGACGAGGCCGAGCAGACCGTCAGCCAATCGACCTGTCGGTCGCGCAGGGCGGCCGACACGTTCTCCGGCAGCGACGCCGGTCGGGTGGTGCGGTAGGCGGTCACTTCCCGGACTTCCACGCCGGACCGACCCAGCAGGCGGGGCAGCGTCGTGGTCGCCAGGTCCGCTCGCAGCAGCAGCGCGCGGTCGCCGGGTTCGAGGGTCAACGACAGCGATCGACCCAGTTCCTCGGTGGTGAACGATTCGGGGATCAGGTCGGCCGTCAGCAGGATGTCCTCCAGCGCGGAGGCGGTTCCGGGCCCCACCGCGGCGATGCGCACGTCGCTGAGGCTTCGTCCGTCGCGGTGCAACGCTCGCAGGCGGTTCTCGAACGCCCGCACCCCGTTGGCGGAGGTGAACACCACCCAGTCGAACTCGGGCAGGTCGAGGATGGCTTCGTCCAGTTCGCCGGGCTCTTCCAGCTCCTGGATGTCTACCGCCGGGGCTTCCAGCACGGAGGCTCCGTACTGGGCGAGCATCACGCTCATGACCTCGGCCTGGTGGGCGGGACGGGTCACCAGGATGCTCTGCCCGGCCAGGGGCAGCTCGGCGGTCCAGTTGAGCTGGTCGCTCAGACCGGCGACCTCCCCGACGATCAGCAGTGCCGGGGCGGTGATCTTCTCCCGCCGGGCCAGCGACGGCAGAGACTCCAGGGTAGCCGAGATCACCTGCTGGTCGGGCAGAGCGGCGTTGCGCACCAGGGCGGCCGGCGTGTCGGGAGATCGGCCGGCCTCGATGAGGCGGTCGGCAATCTCCGCCAGGCGCGAGACACCCATGTAGAACACCAGCGTTCCCAGCCGGGCCAGGGCGTTGTAGTCGATGCTGGAGGCGTCCTTGGTGGGGTCCTCATGACCGGTGACCAGCGTGACGCTGCTGGACAGCCCGCGATGGGTCAGCGGAATGCCCGCCGACGCCGCCGCTGCCGAGGCGGCCGTGATGCCCGGAACGATCCGGAACGGGACGTTCGCCTCCCGCAGCGCGAGTGCTTCTTCCCCGCCACGGCCGAAAATGAACGGATCGCCGCCCTTGACGCGGGCAACGAGGTCGCCCGCACGGGCCTTTTCGATCATCAACTGGTTGATTTCTTCCTGGGAGTGTCCTGGCTGTCCGGGCGTTTTGCCCACATAGAGGGTTTCGGCGTCCTCGTCGGCAAGATCCAGCACGTCCTCGCCGGCGAGACGGTCGTAGATAACGGTATCGGCAATGCTTATCCATCGCATCGCCTCGATGGTCAGCAGGCGTGAATCGCCGGGCCCGGCGCCGATGAGCACGACGAGACCCGAGTTCGTGGTCGGTTCGGTCATGCCGACATTGTAGGCCCGCCCTCCGTCGGCTGCAAAAAAACACGGGCTACCTCAAGTGCCCGTAAGTCCTGTCCGATTTGGAGGTAGACGAGACGTCTGGAGACCAGCCATGGAAAAGAACCAACAGGCTATGGAACGCCGGCGGCATCCGCGGACAAAGCTGCAGATGACGCTTCAGGGCATTCGCCTCGACCCCGACGGGGGGGACGTGGTGGACTCCCTGCACATGTTCGACATCTCCCGCAGCGGGATGGGGGTCAAGACGCGTCGTTCGTTCTATCCCGGCCAGCGCGTGGTGCTCTGCCTGCCGCTGAGCGACCATGGAGGTCGACGCAACATCTACGCGACGGTCATCCGCTGCTCGAAGGAGCAGGACGGCTTCGACGTGGGGATGGAGTTCGACACGGTCTCGCTGGGTCGACTCTACGGCGGCGTCGGTGCCGTGGCGGCTGCCTGACCACGACGGCGTCAGCAAACCGGAAACACGATCGCGGGCCCGCAAGACGGGTCCGCTTTGCTGCGCCGAGCGAATACCCCCACGGTTCGCAAAGCTCACCATGGGGCTTCAGTGGCACTCCGGGTGCCCGGGATTGTGCCGGTCGGAGCGAGCGCAGCGAGGGAGGAACGG
>CAZFPT010000149.1:0-8182 GCA_964521005.1 uncultured Planctomycetaceae bacterium
TACAGGATCAGCATTGCGTCGCCGTAGGAGTAGAAGCGGTACTCGGCGGCGATCGCGGCCCGGTAGGCGTCGAGAATCATCTCCCGCCCAGCCGATCCGCCGGGGTCGCAGAAGGCGGCCACCAGCATCACCAGCGTGCTGCGGGGGAGGTGGAAGTTGGTGATCAGCCCGTCGACCGCGGCAAAGTCGGCCGGCGGATACAGGAAGATATCCGTCCAGCCTTCCCCGCTGCGCAGAGGCCAGCCGTTCCGACCGGCCGTCTCCAGCACGCGGACCGCCGTCGTGCCCACCGCGATGATGCGCCGGCCCGACCGATGGGCGGCGTTGAGCGTCTCGGCGGCAGGGGGGCTCAGTTCGTACCACTCGCTGTGCATGGGGTGGTCGGTGAGCTCGTCGGCCTTGACCGGTGCGAACGTGCCCAGCCCCACGTGCAGGGTGACGCGCGTGGTCTCGACGCCGCGCTGAGTGAGACGCTCGAACAACTCCGGCGTGAAATGCAGGCCGGCCGTCGGGGCGGCTACCGCGCCGGGGCGCTGGGCGTATACCGTCTGGTACGTGCGGCGGTCGGCGGTGTCGGCTGTTTCGTCGTCGCGGCGGATGTAGGGCGGCAGGGGCGTTTGGCCGGCGCGGTCGAGAATCTCAAAGGCGGGCGTCGCCGGCGAGACGTGCAGCGTCCAGCGTCCCTGCCCGTGGTTCTCCCGGAGGGTCAGTGTGACAGGCGGGTCGCCGGCGCTGTCCAGGGCGAGCGGTTCGCCCGGGCTGCATCGGCCCGCGTTGCGGAGCATGCACTCCCAGACACCCGGGCCAGACTCGCGCAGGAAGAGCCCCTCGATGCGCCCCGACGTTTCGCGCCGGGCGTGGAAACGGGCGGGCACCACCCGCGTGTCGTTGAGCACGAGCAGGTCGCCCTCGTCGAGCAGTTCGGGCAGGTCGGCGAAGCGGCGATGCTCCAGGGAGCCGTTCTTGCGTCGCAACACCGCCAGCCTCGACTGGTCCCGCCGCTCCAGCGGCGTCTGGGCGATCCGCTCGGGGGGCAGGTCGAAATCGAAATCACTCGTGCGCAACGTCATGGCCGTCTCCTTTGCGCCAGATCGGCCCGGGGGGAGGGGTCGAAATCCTCTCGCGAAAGCCGGATTTGTCGGAATAAACGGAACTGGCTGCATTCGTCAATCTGCATGTACTCACATTCCTGTAGCGTAGTGAATTCCGGATAAATCCTGTCTTTCGGGAGCATTAGTTATGGCCGATCCGGGTTATGCACGGGTTATCCACATCGTATCTTTGTCATTTTCGCGATTGATTGGCACGGAACCTGCAGATTTTGGGCGCTTGGCGGGGTGATGTCAAAGGTTGCTCCCGAATCGGCCGATACGCGTCGATGGAGGAAGTACGGCTCTCGGTTGGGAGGTGGACGGTGCTGCAAGCTGCGGTGGATATCATCGTCACGGAAGTCGCCGCCATGGAGCGGGAGGCCCTGATGGGCGCGATCCGAACTGCTCGGGTGGGGTTTGCCATCGACTTCACGTCGGACTATCTCTTCGAGCTGGACCTGGAGGAGTTGCGTCATCTGGTGTTGGCGGCCCGGTTGCAGGAGCTTCGCCGGGCGGAGTCCTGAGGGGTCTCAGGGCAGTTCGAGGGTCGAGTGTCCCTGGTACTCTCCCTGTTCGCTGTGTCGCCCGACGATGGCGATTCCCAGCCGGTCGGCCAGGGCGAGGGTGGCGGGTTTGTCCACAATGAGCGTTCGCTTTGCTTCGACCACGAGGCAGACGCACTTGGCGTCTTTGAGGTAGCGCATGGTTCCGGGCCCGATGGTGGGCACGTCGAACCGCATGTCCTGGTGGGGGCGGGCGACTTTCACCATCGTCCATCCGCCCACGCGGCAGACTCGTCCGGCCCGGCGGATCATCGCGTCGGTTCCTTCCATCGCCTCGACGGCGATGATGTCCCGCTCCTTGACGGCGATGGTCTGTCCGATGTCCAGCTCTGCCGACGCCCGGGCGATCCGCAGGCCGAACTCGACGTCGCCTTCGGCGTGGCGCGGAATGGGCGTTTCGGTCATCAGTCCTTCGCCGGCAAGATGTTCTTCGCAGTATTTCACGCAGGACACCAGTTCGATCCCTTCGCTTCGCAGCTCGTCGGCAATCGCCATGAGCACGGCGTTGTCGCGTTTGTCCCGCCGGACCTTCACGTACCACAGCCGGGCGGTGCGATAGTCCGGAATATACCGCAGAAACCGCAGGGGCGAGTAGATTTTTCGCTTCTTGACCCCGCCGATCATGACGGCCTCCCGCACGCCCCAATGCTTGAAGGCGGCGATCGCCCGTCCGAGGCGCGTCGGACCGACCCAGCGGAAACGGTCCACCACGCCTTCCAGCAGCGGCGAGGCGAACTCCCGCAGACCCACCGCCGCCACCGGACGACCGATCTCACGGATGCCGTTGGCGACCAGGAAGGGCGTGCGCCCCGCCCCGGCGAACAGCCCGATGGGCCGGTTCTGGCTCACTGAGCATCCTCCGCGTTGCCGACCTGCTTCTCCAGGGACTCCAGCTGTTTCCGCAGGTTGCGGATCTCCTTGCGCATCTCCGGCAGGCGGGGGAGGCTTCCGTAGACGCGCTTGGACTTGGCGAACGGGATCGCGGGGGTGCCCCAGACTTTCTGGCCCGCGGCGACGTTGCCGATGATGCCCGCCTGGGCGCCGGCCTTCACTCCGTCGCCGACGTTCAGGTGCCCTCCGACGCCCACCTGCCCGGCGAACACGCAGTAATTGCCGATCGTGGTCGACCCGGCGATGCCCGTCTGGGCGACCACCAGGCAGTGCTTGCCCAGCTTGGACCCGTGGCCGATGGTAACCAGGTCGGAGAACTTCGTGCCCGCCCCGATCCGCGTCTCGCCCATGGCTGAGCGGTCGATCGCGCAGCCGGCACCGAACTCGCAATCGTCTTCGACGACCACGTGACCGGCCTGGGGAATCTTGTGGTGGGCGCCCTCGTGCGTGGCGTAGCCGAATCCGTCGTGGCCGATGGAGCTGTTCGCGTGAACCGTCACCCGGTCGCCCAGGTGCGTCTGGTCGTAGAGCGTCACGTTGGGGTGCAGGATGCAGTCGTCTCCCATGACGACGTCCGGGCCCACGTACACGCCGGGATACAGCACGCAGCCGTCACCGATGCGGGCGCCGGGGGCGACGGTTACGAACGCGGCGATGCAAACGCCCTGGCCCAATGTCGCGGTCGGGTGGATGTTGGCCCGATCGTCGATACCCTCGAACTCGGGTTGACGGAAGCCATGGAAGGCGACCATCGCGTTGCGGAAGGCGAAGTAGGGGTCGTCGCAGCGGATCAGCGGATCGCCGGGCCCGTCGTAGTCGGTGGTGACGATGATGGCAGCGGCCTTCGTCTCGGCCATCTGCGGGATGTACTTGTCATTGGCCAGGAACGCCACGTCGTCCGGTCCCGCCTCCGACAGCGAGGCCATCCCGGTGACCGTCACGTCACCGTCGCCATCGAGACGTCCGCCGAGGTGGTCGGCCAATTCGCTCAGAGTCATCTCATGCATGAATACAGGGGTCTCCCGTGCCGTCACGGCACAGCAGCAGCCTAGCCAAGCCCGGGGCGCGGGTCAAGGTCGTCTGGTCACCCCACCAGTCGGCCGTCGCGGAGGACGATGTACCGGTTGGCCTGGTGGGCGAGGTTCTCGTCGTGGGTGACCATGATGATGGTCTGGTTGTGCTCCTGGTTGTAGCGGGCCAGCACGTCCATGATTTTCGCGCCGGTCCGGGTGTCGAGGTTGCCGGTCGGCTCGTCGGCCAGCAGGAGCTTCGGCCTGTTCATCAGGGCCCGGGCGATGGCCACGCGCTGCCGCTCGCCGCCGGAGAGTTCCTTGGGGCGATGGCCGATGCGCTCGGAGAGGCCCATCTCGTGGATCAGTTCTTTGGCGCGTCTTCGGGCCCCGGTGCATCGACTCGGCCAACCCAGCGGGGGGGTGTCCACCATGGCGGGCATGAGGACGTTCTCCAGCACGGTCAGCTCGGGCAGGAGGTGATAGAACTGGAACACGAAGCCGATCTCCCGGCAGCGGTGACGGCTTCGTCGCCCGGCAGAGTAGCGCAGCGTGTCTTCCCCGTTGATGCTCAACTCGCCGGAGTCGGGCACGTCCAGCAGGCCGACCAGGTGCAGCAGCGTGCTTTTTCCGCTGCCGGAGCTTCCGGTGATGGAGAGGAACTCGCCGTGGCCCACTTTCAGGTCCACGCCCTTGAGCACGTGAAGGTCGACCTTGCCCAGGCGATAGGACTTGCTCAGTCCGCGGGCGTCGACGGCCAGGCTGAGGGGAGGGGGGTTACTCATAGCGCAATGCCTCCACCGGCTGCATGCGAGCGGCGTGGATCGCGGGGATCGCTGCCCCGAGGATACCCGCAGCCGCCGAGCCGATCACGATCATGAAGGCCGCCGACCAGTCCACCTGGTTGGGGATCTCGGTAAACAGGAACGTCTCGGGCGTCCAGACCTGGAAGCCCATCGCCCGGCCCATCCATTCGTGGATGGGGTTGATGTGTCGGATGAAGAAGTACCCCCCGACCAGCCCGAGCAGCGAGCCCACCACGCCCAGCAGCGCCCCGTAGAACAGGAAGATCGAGGCGACCCCGATGTCCGAGGCACCGATCGCTTTGAGCACCCCGATGTCCTTGGTCTTCTGGACCACGATCATGTAGAAGATCACGAAAATCGCGAACGGCGCGACGACCGACATGATGGTGAACATGATGGCCACCAGCGTCCGCTGGGCCTGGATGGGGGCGATCACCCGCGCCTGCCGTTGTCGCCAGGTGGAGATGCTCACGTCCGAGCCGGCGTACACCAGCGGGTTCTCCTCGCGGAAGGCAATCCAGCGGGCCTGGATATCCTTGACCGTTTCGAGCATGGCTGTCTCGTCGGCAGCCAGTTCGGCAGCGAGCTTCACGTGCACGCTGGAGCAACGGGCCGGGATGGCGACGCGGCTGGGGTCGGCTGCGCTGTAGCGGGCGGTCATCTCGTTGAGCAGTTGCGCGGTGCGGAAGGGGATGAACACGTACTCCGAGTCGATCTGGTAGATGTCCGTGGCGATCTCATCAATCACGGTGAACCGTCGTTTGGGCAGGGAGATATCCGTCTGGCTGATCTGCCTTCCGATGGGAAACACCATCAGCGTCAGCTCGTGGCCCGGGGCCATGAACCGCACGGTCTGCCCGAAGTCCGCCCGCCAGCTGAACCCCGGAATACGTGCTCCGACGATGGCGCGTTCGCCGGGAGGCTGGAGGCCTGAGACGTCCACCAGGTCATCGAGACGGTCGAGCAGGTCGAGCATCTGGTTGCTGTCGTGGGGGGCAGGGCGGTTTTCGCGCAGCTCGGCGATTGTCTCCCATGTCTCCCGCATGCGCTGCTGATAGGGCTGGGCCCGCTGGAGCTCTCGCAGCCCGTGCTGCAACTGGTTGACGCCGCGGGTGGCGCGTTCGAGCTGGTGCTCTGCCTCGGCGAGCTGGTTCAGGACGGGGGTAAGTTTCTCCGGCCCGGCCCCCCGGGTGCGCATCGTATCCACCTGCTCGCGCAGCTCCTCGACGGGTTTGGCCAACTGCTGGGCCAGTTGGCGGGTCTGGCGGATCTCCTTGCGGATCCGGGCGACCGGCGTCGACAGATTGGGGTCGAAGGAGGGCGATGGCAGGTTGTGCTGCGCCCAGAGGCCGTCGCGGAGGTCGGTAACGTCCATGCGCTCGGGCAGGCGGATGCCGGCGACTTTCACCACCCGCTGGAAGTCCGAGGCGCCCGGAACGCGGAGCAGCCCTTCGGTAACGATGAACGGCGAGGCAGCCTCCACGCCCTCCACGCCGGTGTTGGGGTCTGTGATCTCGGCGATGAACTCATCGTACAGCCCGAACCCGCTGGCGCTGGTGGCCTCGATGATGACGTCCCCGAACAACCCCTTGGCGGCGTCTTCCAGCTTGTTGACGAACCCGTTCATCACGCTGATGGCGACGATGAGCATGAACGCGCAGAGCGTCACGGTGATCGCCGCGAACACCGCCAGCAGGCGGGTGCGAAGGTATCGAAGAGAGAGGAATATGCGGTACATGGTTCTCCCGCGCCCCGGCCTGGGGTTACTCGGGCTGGGGCGCCTGGCTGGGGGACTCTGCCGCCGTCGATCGCAGCGTGGGGAACAGGATCACGTCGCGGATGCTCGTGGTGTCGGTCAGCAGCATCACCACGCGATCGATGCCGATGCCCAGCCCGCCGGCAGGGGGCATGCCGTGACGCAGCGCCGTGATGAAATCTTCGTCCATCACGCGCATCGTCTCGTTCTCGGCCTCGCCGGCGACCTGGGCGGAGAGGTTCTCCTGCTGGATCGCCGGATCGTTCAGCTCGGTGTAGGCGTTGCCCAGTTCCATGTTGGCGACGAAGGCTTCGAACCGCAGGGCGATCTCGGGGTTGTCCGGGTCGCGACGCGTCAGCGGGCACAGGGCGGCGGGGTAGTCCTTCACGAAGGTCGGCTGAACCAGCGCCGGCTCGACCGTCTCCTCGAACACCTCGTTGACCACGACCGCGTCGTCCTTGTTCGCTTCCTCGATCCCCAGCTCGCGGGCCTTGGCGCGAACGGCGTCCATCTCGCCCATCGCGACCCCGGCGTGCTCTTTCAGCAGTTCGGCGTAGGTTTTCCGCGTCCAGGGCGTGGTGTAGTCGATCACCGTCTGGCCGTACGGCAGCGCGACCCGTCCGGCGTCGATCTGCTCCTGCGCTTCGCGATAGACCTTCGCCCGGGTCCGGCAGCGGTCGGCCTCCTCGCGTCGGGCCTGGGCGCGGGTGGGTTCGTCGGCTTCGTCGAGTTTGTCCGCCGCCTCGCTGAGACGGTCGGCCTCCTCTTCGAGGCGGTCGGCTTCGGGGGCCACGCGGGGGGTGTACATCGCCGCGGCGGTGGAGACCAGTTCCTCGGTGATTTCCATCATCACGTTGTAGTCGGCGTAGGCTTCGTAGAGTTCCAGCAGCGTGAACTCGGGGTTATGACTGGTGTCGATGCCCTCGTTGCGGAAGTTTCGGCTGAACTCGAAGACACGCTCCATCCCGCCCACCAGCAGCCGTTTGAGGTACAGCTCCGGGCTGATCCGCATGTACAGCGTGGCGTCCAGGGCGTTGTGGTGCGTGGTGAACGGCCGGGCCGCCGCCCCGCCGTAGATCGGCTGAAGCACCGGCGTTTCGACCTCCTGGTAGCCGCGATCGGTGAGCTTCCCGCGGATGTGGTTGATGATCTCGCTGCGACGGGCGAACACGCCCAGCGATTGCGGATTGGTCATCAGGTCCAGGTATCGCTGGCGGTAGCGGGCCTCGACGTCCTGGAGGCCATGGTACTTCTCGGGCATGGGGTTGAGCGATTTGCTCAGCAGCGTGAGTGAATTCGCCCAGATGGTGATCTCGCCGGTGCGGGATTTCTGCAGGTCGCCGCTGCAGGCGATCAGGTCGCCCAGGTCCAGCAGCTTCGCCAGCGCCCAGTCGGTCTCGGACAGGGCGTTCTTGCGGAAGGCCACCTGCATCTGCCCCGACTGGTCGCGGACGTGGGCGAACATCATCTTGCCCATGTCGCGGATCAGCACCAATCGGCCGGCTGCGTCGGCGGTCTGTCCGGGCGTGGACTTGCCCGGTTCGTCTTCTTCGTGGCCGGCGAGAATCCCGGCGATGGGCGTGTTGGTTTCGTACCGCCCGCCGTAGGGGTCGATCCCCAACTCGCGGATCTTCTCCAGCTTGGCCTGTCGGTCTGCCTGTACCTTTTCCAGCATGGTCGTGCACCTCGGAAAGTCAAAGCGGGCATGATCGGCGACCGGGACCGATTAGTCAAGGGCGGCTGCGCGGAGCATCGCCCGCGACGCCGGCGGGGGTGTCAGCAGCCGTAGGGCCCGCAACTCGCTTGCGGGCGTTTTTGCGGAATCGCGCGCCGCTTCGTTGTGCCCTCTTGAAGTCCCCACGTGAACGGGCGGATCGGATGGGCTCGACGGCACCGGCGCAGGGAGACGCCGGTGGCACCCGGTGAATCGGATTTGAAGCCCCATCTTGAGCGAAGCGAAAGGTGGGGGTAGAAAAGCGAAAATCCAAATTCCAAATGACAAGCTCCAAAGAGTGATCGTCCCGCATCGACCCGCGATTGCGCCCGCAACAAGTTGCGAGCCCTA
>CAZFPT010000150.1:0-2791 GCA_964521005.1 uncultured Planctomycetaceae bacterium
GCAACCGTAGGGCCCGCAACTTGTTGTGGCGTTTCTGTGACAACGTAACCCGACGGGGTGAGCTTCCCTGTGCGGGTGCCACCTATGAAGAGCGAGAAGTCAAAACAATTCTCTCTGACCCACCTATGAAGAGCGAGAAGTCAAAACAATTCACAACCATCCCATAGGTGTTTGATTCTTGATGGGCCGGGGGGTTTGGCGCAATAGACAAGCGGGTCGGCATGGCTGGGAGGCTGCATGTCGATTCGCATTTTCAGGAGGCTATGTTTTTCGGAGCGGTCTCGGCGGGTTTGTGACGCATTCCTTGTCGGTGTGATTCCCGGCATTGACATGCCGGGCTTCTTGCGGGCCTTGCGGCCGACCCCCACCCTTCGTGTTACTCAGGATGGGGCTTCATGAGGGCACGGCGATGCGGCACGTTGTCTTCGAGAAAACGCCCGCAAGCGAGTTGCGGGGCCTGCGGCTGGGGCGTGCTGCAAGTTGTTGGACCGCAAAAAGAAATGTTCGCAAAGCGCGGGTTTTGTGTTTGCGTTCGGCGGGCGTTGTGCGACAATGCGGCCTCGCTGCACCGCCGGATCCTGACTCCTCATTGGAGAATGGCGATGCCGCTTGTACCCCGCTGGTTTCCCCCGGGATCGGGCTCCAGTCAACGCGATGGCACCATGTGTGTGCCGCCGGTTGGTCGAGCCTGAACGCCCGTCGTTTTAGCCTCCATTCACCGTTCGCACCGCGCTCTGTCCGCAGAGCAACCCTCCGTAAGGAACCGCTGCATATGTCCGACGTACAGAAATTCGCTGAACTTGACCTCATCAAGCCGCTTGCCCGTGCCATTGCCGAGGAAGGCTACGACACGCCCACGCCGGTCCAGGCCCGATCCATCCCGCACCTGCTGGAAGGGCGAGACCTGCTCGGGTCGGCCCAGACGGGCACCGGCAAGACCGCTGCCTTCGCGCTGCCGGTTCTGCAGCGTCTGGCTGAGTCCGGAGGCCGACGAGGCCACATCCGGGCGCTGATTCTCACCCCCACGCGCGAGCTGGCTGCCCAGATCGGCGACAGCTTTGACACGTACGGCCGACACTTGCCGCTGACCAGTACCGTCATTTTTGGTGGCGTCTCTCAGCGCAAGCAGGAAAAGGCCCTGCGACGCAAGCCGGACATTCTCGTGGCCACTCCGGGACGCCTGCTGGACCTGATGGGCCAGGGGCTCATCCGCCTGGGCAAGCTCGAGCTGTTCGTGCTCGACGAAGCCGACCGCATGCTGGACATGGGCTTCATCCACGACGTCCGCCGCGTGATCGACGCGCTGCCGCCCAAGCGGCAGTCGCTGTTTTTCTCGGCGACGATGCCCAAGCCCGTCGCCGAGCTGGCTGACCGCATGCTGACCGACCCGGTCCGGGTGGAGATCGCCCCCAAGGCCACGACGGCCGACCGGATCGACCAGTCGCTGATGTTCGTGGACAAGGACGCCAAGAAGAGCCTTCTCACCTCGCTCATGCAGAACACCGAGATCGGGCGTGCGCTGGTCTTCTCGCGGACCAAGCGCGGGGCCGACCGCATCTGCAAGCAGCTGGAGCGGAGCAACGTCGCCGCCAGTGCCATCCACGGCAACAAGTCGCAGAACGCCCGCACGCGGGCGCTGGACAGCTTCCGTGCGGGCAAGCTTCGCGTGCTGGTGGCTACCGACATTGCCGCCCGGGGCATCGACGTGGACGGGATCACCCACGTGATCAACTACGACCTGCCCAACGAGCCGGAAAGCTACGTCCACCGCATCGGACGAACCGCACGGGCGGGTGCTGCCGGCGAGGCGATCTCCTTCTGCTCCGGCGACGAGCGCGAGTATCTCCAGGAGATCGAAGCCACCATCCGCCAGCGGGTGCCCGTGATTCTCGACCATGAGTATCACTCCGAGGACGCCTCGAAGGGTCTGGAAGACGGCAAGCCCGCCGAGACGCCGCACCGTCGGCAGGCCCGCAAGCAGGCTGAGCGTTCCCGCCAGCGCAATTCGAGCAAGAACAGCCGACGCAACAGCGGCGGCAAAGGCGGGGGCTCGCGGACTTCGTCCAAACGCTCTTCCGGCGGTGGGGGCGCGTCTTCCGGCGGTGGGGGTGGCAAGGGCAAGAGCACCCGTCGTACCGGCGGGAAGAGCGGCTCTGCCGGCAAGAAGAGCGGCTACCCGCGAAACTCGGCAGGGCCCAGCGGCAAGCGTCGCTCAGGGCGAAAGGGCGGGGCAGGGCGGAACAAACGCTCGCGCTAGCGACCCGTTACCGGACGGGCTGCTGGAGCGGCGGGGTCAGTCTGTAGGGCTGGCGATCCGCCGGGAATGTTTTGCCAAGGCCATGGCCGACCAGAAAGCATTCATCCCGAAACCAACTGACCCGCGACACCTTTCGAGGCGGATTGCCGGCGGAACGGGAACGCAGATACCGGCGAGACATTCCGCCGGCAAACCGTCTACAGGTACTGCTTACCGGCGTCTTCCGGCACATACAGCAGTTCGGTCCGGCAGCGTTTGCTTCGCCTGCAGCCGACGGTTCGCCAGCCCTACGGCCTCGCGCTAGCGACCCGTTAGCGGACGGGCTGCCGGAGCGGCCGCCAAATCCGAACAGAGACAAAATCAGCCGACGGCGATGTCACTCATCGCTGTCGGCTGATCGTATTTGGGGGCGCGGGTTGCGGGGTCAGTTTTTCTTCGGGCCGATGCAGAACAGGGCCAGCCGCGTGCGGACGTACATTCGGTCGCCCTGGAAGAAGGGGCTCGATCCGTACATGCCTTCGGTCTGTCCGTGGG
>CAZFPT010000150.1:2891-8099 GCA_964521005.1 uncultured Planctomycetaceae bacterium
CGGTCGCCCTGGAAGAAGGGGCTCGATCCGTACATGCCTTCGGTCTGTCCGTGGGCGGGGAGTCGATCGACGTAGGGGATGATCCCGTCCTTGACGGCCTGTTCGGCACGGCGGCGCAATGCTGTGTCGTAGGTCTTGTCTCGTTTGGAGAGGGTCTTGTGGAGATCCCCTCCGCCAACCTTCTTCCAGTTGCCGCCAGTCCGTGAAAGGACGGTTCCTTCGGCATTTCGGAAGTGGAAGTAGTACTCGCCGGCCTTGGCGGGCGACTCGTACCCGCCCGAGATGCGACGCGGGTCGGGGCCGGCCTTTTCGCCGGTGGCAGCCACGACGCCCTTGAGGCTCTTGGTGTAGAGAATTCCGTCGGCCAGCAGCGGGCTTCCCGTCTGGCTGGGATGCCGCTTGTGCCAGAGCACCTTGCCGACCACCTTGTCGGGCCCGTCGAAGGCGAGCTTGACCGCCCATGTCTCATCGGTCGAGCATCCGCGTCCGCCGTCCTGGTAGTCGAACATGTAGACCGTGTCGGTCCCGTTGGTCACGGGCGAGCCGCCGGAGACGTCGGCCATCGCTCCGATGTAGGGAGAGAGGACCTTGCCGTCCTTGAATCGCACGCAGACGCCATGTCCGGTGACGAGCACCCACGTTCCCTCCAGCTTCAGCTTCACAGGAGTGGCGCAGCCCCAGTGTGCCTGCGGCCCGTCGCGACGCACGAGCTTGTCGTGCTCTTTGTACACCGCTTCGACATTCTTGCTGAGGTGCCAGTCCCAGAGCTTCTTGCCGGTTTTGGCGTCGACGCCGCGAAGCACCGCCCCCTGCCAGGCGACCAGCACGCCGTCGGCCAACAGCGGGCTGGCGACCCATCGCTCGTTCCATGAACTGCACTGGCTCTGCTCGACGTTGCGTTTCAGCCCGTTCCCGGAGTTGATGACCTTTCCCCAGCATCGCAGCCAGATGGTCTTGCCGGTCTTCACGTCGTAACAGCCCATGGTGTTCAGGCCCCAGGCGATGTAAATGTACTTGCCGTCGGTGATCGGCGTGGGGAACGTATGCCCCTGGGCTCGGTGTCGAAGACCGGTGAATCCCATATCATAGAATCGCTGGTGCTCCTTGGATGCGTTCTTGCCGACCTTGCTGCTCATCAGTTCGGCCCAATCCTTGCGGATCTTCTCGGCGTCGGCTGCGGGGGGCAATGCGTCGAGGTTGTCTTTCGAGTTGTGCCACAGCAGTTTCCCGGTCTCCGCGTCGTACGCCAGCAGCGTGTGCGGCTCGCAGGCGGTGATCACCTTTCCGTCCACCACGATCGGGCTGGGCGTGCCCCAGTAGGGCGTCTCGGCTTTCCAGATGATGTTCTTGCCGGTCTCGTAATCCCACTCGGTTACAGGTGTAGCCCCGGGAAACACGCCGCTTCCGTCGCCACGCCACCCGATGGGCCGTTCGGGCGTGGGCTTGAAATCCGCGTGGCCCAGGGGCACGTCGCCCCCGCTCGCCGGCGCGTTGAAGGAGGCGAATACACAAAGGCACAGCAGCAAGGGCAGGGCGGCACGTCTCGGCATGGCAGGCTCCATAGTGTGTGGGGCATCCCGTCCGGCGGGCGTTCCGTCAACGCCCGGGCAGATGCCGCATACTCTATACTGAAACCGCAGTATTGCCGCAAGGTTTCGCGGGGAGATCGGGTGTGCGACATGAATTGGGGGCACGCTCCAGGTATCGAGCGACACGCGACACGCGGTGAAACGAAGTTGAAGCCCCATCTTGAGCGAAGCGAAAGGTGGGGGTAGAGAAGCGAAAATCCGAATTTCAGATCACAAGATCCAAAGAGTGATCGTCCCACATCGCCCCTCGATCGCGCCCGCAACAAGTTGCGAGCCCTACGGCACCGGCGTGCGGAGACGCCGGTGGCACCCGGTGAATCGTAGTTGAAGCCCCATGGTGAGCTCCGCGAACCGTGGGGGTATCGACAAGCTCCAAATTCCAAATCACAAGTTCCAAGGAGTGGCCGTCCCGCATCGCCCCCGAATGCGGGAGATCGGAATGCGGACCGATCAGCGTCTGCTTTCCTTGGAATTTGGTACTTGGAATTTGTCACTTCACTGACGACCCGGTTGCTCCGTTCGTCCCTCGCAGGCTCGGTCGAACCGGCACAATCCCGGGCACTCGAAGTGAGGGCGCGTCATCGAAACGCGACGCATGTCGGCCGACGCCAGGAAATGTCGCATGCGAGATCGGCAGGTCTATTGAGTGTGTGTCAGGAGTGACCACCCCCTATACTTCCCTAACCCATGGAACCTGCGGACACCAAGGCCGACACAGATAGAGTCCAGAGTCCCAAGCTTCGCAAAGAGCTGGGGCTGTGGGACGTGTACTGCATCGCTACCGGGGCGATGTTCAGCTCGGGGTTCTTCCTGCTGCCCGGGCTGGCAGCGGCGCGGGCGGGGGCGTCGGCGGTGCTGGCATACCTGTTGGCCGGCGTACTCATGGTGCCCTCGATGCTCAGCATGGCCGAGCTCGCGACGGCATTGCCGCGGGCGGGCGGGTCGTACTACTTCGTGGATCGCAGTCTCGGCCCGGCCGTCGGAACCGTCACGGGGCTGGGAACGTGGCTGGCGCTGGTGCTCAAAGCCGCCTTCGCGCTGGTGGGGATGGGGGCATACCTCGCCATCGCGCCGGGTCTGGCGGACCATCTGCCGCATGGCCCGCGCGGCGGGATGTGGGCGGTCAAAGGACTCGCCGTCGCCCTGACGGTGCTGTTCGTGGGCGTCAACATCGTCGGCGCGAAGCAGTCCACGCGAATCCAGAAGGTCCTGGTCGTCGCGATTCTGGGCGTGTTGGCCTTCTTCATCGTCGAGGGGTTCTGGCACATCGGAGCTCGCATGTCCGGCGAGTCGGTGCGGCAGCAGTACACCCCGTTCCTGCACGCCCGCCATGGTCTGAGCGGACTCGCTGCCACCGTCGGACTGGTGTTCGTCTCCTACGCGGGGCTTCCGCAGGTCGCCTCCATCAGCGAGGAGGTGCGCACCCCCGAGCGCAACCTGCCTCTGGGAATGATCCTCTCGCTGACCACCGCGACCGTCGTCTACGTGCTGGGCATGTTCATCATGACGGCAGTGCTCGGACCGGAGCAGCTGCGGGGCGATCTGACCCCGGTGGCTACGGCGATGGCAGAGTTCAGCGACTGGCTGCCTGCCCGGTGGGGTCTGCTGCTGGTCGTGATCGCCGCGGTCGCCGCCTTTGCGTCGACGGGCAACGCGGGCATCCTCTCAGCCAGTCGATATCCACTGGCGATGGCACGCGACAAACTCATGCCCGCCCAGATGGATACGGTGGGGCGGTTTCACACCCCAACGCCGGCCATCCTGCTGACCGGAGCGGTGATGGTTGTCCTTATTCTTGTGCTCTCCACAGAGCAGGTCGCCAAGTTCGGAAGTACGTTCAATCTGCTGATCTTCGGGCTGATCAACCTGGCCGTGATCGTCATGCGCGAAAGCCGCATCGACGCGTACGACCCCGGCTTCCGCGTGCCGCTCTACCCGTGGATCCCCATCACCGGCGTGTTCATCAGCGCCGGACTGATCCTCGAGATGGGCTGGGCGACGACGCTGGTTTCCATGTTGGCCATCGTCGTCGGAGCCGTCTGGTACGTCCGCTACGCCAGGCCGAAAGTGGAGCGATACGGCGCGATCCACCATGTCTTCGCTCGCCTGGGGCGGTACCGCCACCCCGGGCTGCGGACCGAGTTCCGCGAGATCATCAAAGAGAAAGGCCTCCGCGAGGAAGACCCCTACGATGAGATTCTCGAGCGGGCGGAGGTGCTCGAACTGGACGCCGATGAGTCACTCGAAGACGTGGTGCACCAGTTGGCTGAGTCCCTCGCCCGCCGTGTGCCCATGGGGGCCGACCGCATCGCCGAAACCCTGCTGGAAACCGGGCGGTATGGAGGATCGCCGATCTCGAAGGGGATCGCCTTGCTGCACTTCCGATCGCCCCAGATCGATCGGCCTGAATTGGCCCTGGCGCGGTCGGTCGAGGGCGTCTGTGTTTCGCTCCCGCCGGACGACCCGAACCAGCCGGCCGGTCGGTCGTGTGAGGTGTTTGGCCTCTACGCGCTGGTCAGCCCCGAGGAAAAGACAGGCCAGCATCTGCGTATTCTCGCCGAGTTGGCCGACCGGGCCGAGGACGAGTCGTTCATCGATGCCTGGCGGCGGATCGAAAACCCCGACAAACTCAAAGAGACGCTGCTGCGCGACGCCCGGTTCCTCGAGTTGTTCGTGGGCGAGGACCCCGCCACCGAGACGCTGGTCGGCAAGCAGGTCCGGGAGATGGAACTGCCCCCCCGGGCATTCCTGGCCATGGTGCGACGCGGGGACGACCGCTTCGACCCGACCGGCGAAACCGAACTCGCACGCGGCGACCACCTGACCTTCATCGGCGACCCGGCCGCCATCGAACAACTCTACGAACGCTTCGTCGAGCCCGACGGCGAAGGCTGATACGCCCCGTCCCGGGCCTGCTGCCGGGCGGCAGCCGAGCGAAACGTCCGCAAGTTCCCGTGAAATCTGAACGATACTGTGATAGAATACGTACAACAAGAGACATCCGAGCTTCGGCTTGGACCCACCCGGGGGCGATATGGTTTCGACCGGACGGGTTCCAGTGCCGGTGGCGTGCCCAGGTTCCAAGGAGGCCTGGTAAAACACCTTGGACTACCTTTTAGGTGCCAATAACACCTACCGAATGGCTGCGTAACTAACGCATCCCGTCCCGGTTGGCTTTGCCCGTGGGCTGGCCGGTGACGACGAACAGCGGGCTTGCTCGGTAGGCGTCGGACGGTGACCACCGGGGACATTGGTCGTCCTGGTCATGTGGAATCGTGTCGGTTCGAGTCCTCCCGGTGAGACCCCAATAAACCGACTACGCACGTAGAAGCCGTCGCTGAAACGTCACGGGACGTGGGTTCGATTCCCACCGCCTCCATTGAAAAGGCCCGCCAAAAGCGGGCCTTTTCAATAGAGCAGGAGAGCAGGTGACAGGAGAGCAGTAGAAAACAGCCATCGACGAGGAACTGGTGCGATGGGCGGTCGAAGCGGACGACTGGGACGGCTGGACCGTTGACGAATGGCTGATGCTCGCGAAGAGTCGCGAGGCCCTGTTGCAGCGGGCGGCTTCGTCGAAGGGTCTGGGGTCATGGCTGGTCTCGCGGAGCAAGAGTCCTGC
>CAZFPT010000151.1:0-8086 GCA_964521005.1 uncultured Planctomycetaceae bacterium
ACAGAACAGAACATGGGCAGGATGCCCATGTGACGGGAAACGGACACCCCGGCCGGGCGGGGGTTAAACCGGCCGGCCGGGGCTTGCAGGTGTCGGTCCAGGACCGACAGGTCTGTCGCTCTCAGCGGATGCGGTAGAGTTGTCCGCGAAGCTTGAGCACGAGCTCTTCGTTCTTGCGTTGCGAGGCGAGGATCTGGTTCTGGCCGACGGTATTGCTGCGGACCAGCTCGAAGTATTTGTCGCTGAACCGTTCGACCTCGACGGCCTCCTTGAGCTTCTCGTCGGAAAGCGTCGAGACCTCCGGCGTCAGCCACGCGTTGCCTCGCTGGTAGAGCGTGTTGGTCGCCACCTGGCGGAACCCCTTGACCTGTTCGGCTTTGCCGTCGTCGAAGGTGGCGTCGCCCTTGTGGCCCAGTTGCACGCTGCCGCCGGATTTCCCGCTGGCCTTGTCGGACACCATCGAGCTGGCCGGCCTGGATGCCTCCGCGAGCTGCTGACGGTTGGTGGCGTTGCGCACGCCGCCGACGCCGCGGGCCTTGGCGAACTCGTCGCTGTTTGTCCTCGTGAACCGCCGGCGGATCTCATCTCGCGTGGCCGTCTGGCTGCCCTCATCGGCGAGGAAGCTGGTATACGGCGTCATGATTCCATACTCGCGCGAGAGGCGGACGATCTCGTCCACCAGCTCCTTCGACTCGCCGTTGTGAGCGATCTGGTCCAGCAGCCAACCCACGCGGCGCGTCGCCCAGAGCTGCTCGACGAACTCGTACCGCACATCTCGGCCGGGCTTGCGCAGCTCCACGTTGTACTCGAAGGCCTTGGGCTTGCCGAGATAGGTCCCCTTGATGGTCAACTGCGTGCGTCGGTCGCCGTCATCGTCAGGCGAGAGTCTGGCTGCGGCGTCGCAGTCGTATCGCCCGACCAGCACGAGCTGATCGCCGTCGAACACGTCGCCCACCTCGCGCGGGTACGCCTGGCGGATGGCGGCGTTCATGAGCGTTACCTGCACGTCGGTCATTACCGGGTTGCGGATCTTGTTGTACAGCGAGGAGATCGCCCCCTCGATGGGCTCCTTCTCCTTGACGTACTTCGCCCTGCCGCCGTTGTCGGAGGTGAGCTTCTCCAGCAGCCGTGCGTTGACGTTGTAGCCGACACCGAAACAGAACAGTCTGGCCCCGATGTCATTGGCCTTCTTCACGTCGCGAACGATGACCTTCTCGGAGGTCTTGTCTCCTTCGCCGATGGTGGGCAGCCCGTCGGTGAGGAACAGCACGTACGCCGGGCGCGGGTTGGTGCTGCTTTTCCGCTCGGGCGTGTCCAGCTGCCCCACCGCGGTCATGAGCGCATCGTGGATGGCTGTCCCGCCGGTGGCGTCGACGCGATCCAGGCGGTCCATTGCCTCGGACATCGTCTTCTTGTTGACCGGCTGGAGACTCTCGAAGAACGGCTGGGCGGCGTCGCTGAACGGAATGACGTTGAAGCGGTCCTCTTCGTTGAGATTCTTCAGCACGTGGGCGACGGCATCGCGAGCCTGCTTGATCTTCTTGCCGCTCATCGAGCCGCTGTGATCCAGCACAAGTACGATGTCCTTTGGCGCGACGGTTTTCCGTGCGTGTCGCGGGTTCGGCGAGACCAGCAGCATGAAGTAGCCATCCTCGGCCGGGTTGGGCTGATGGGTCAGGAACGTCGCGCCGATGGTCTCGCTGCTCTGGGTGTAGAGCAGCTTGAAGTCGATCTGCGGCAGGACCTTCTCGGCCTCGTAGACGGCCGTCACGTGTCGGGCCGGGGCGGACTTGTCCTTGGTGATCGTCAGCGAGTGCGTCGGCGAATAGACCGCCCCCAGGTCCACCTTGCTCTTGATGTCCACCGTCACGCGGACCTTGTCGAGCTTCCTGGCCGAGAACTTTTCGGTGTTCAGCGGATACATCACCTCCACCACGTCGCGATCCTTCGGGCAGACCTGCGTGTAGTTGATGACCACCTTGCAGGGCTTGCCCGGCTGGAGCGGAAACGCCCGCGTCCGGTACAGCCCGTACCCGACGTACTCCAGCAAGGCAGGGTCCTTCTTGCGACGGACAATGTCCTCGTAAATCTTCCTGGCCTTGTCGGCGTCGAGCAGCTCGCCCTTGAACTCCTTGCCGTCCACGACCATCGTCATGCCCTTGATGGCAGCCCCGGGCGGAATGGGGAACATGTACTGCACTTCCAGGTCGCCCTTGCCGTCGTTGACGAAGGCCTGGTCGATCGTCACCGAGGCCACCTGGTCGCGGATCCGCATGTCCACGAAGTGATGCTTTACCGACCACTGCCCCCGAACGCGGATGCCCGGGTCGGTCGGGACGATCATCCCGTCTGCCCACAGCGGCGAAGCGAGCACAGCCAGCACAGCCATCGTGATCCAGCGACAGTGAGTTTTCATGGTGTTTCTCCCGGTTGAGGTATTGCGGCGTTCCACAATCAGGACGCACGCCGCCCGATGCCGTTCGGACAAAACCAGCGCGGGTTCCGGCAAGCGTTGCTTCGTGCGGGGATGCCCTCTGGACAACGGAGGCAGGAATCCGCACAGTAGGGCTCGTGGCATGGCCAGTCTGTCCATGCCTGACCCAACACGGGCTGGATGCCCGTGCCACCGAAAGAAGGACAGCATGAGCGAGACGGACAACAACGCACCGACTGACTTTATCCGCGAGATCGTGACCGAGGACTGCAAAACCGGCAAGTGGGACGGCCGGGTGGTGACGCGATTCCCGCCCGAGCCCAACGGATACCTGCACATCGGGCACGCCAAGGCCATCGGTATCAATTTCGGCATTGCCGAGGAGTTCGGCGGCGCCTGCCACCTGCGCTTCGACGATACGAACCCGGTCAAGGAGGAGCAGGAGTTCATCCAGGCCATCCAGGACGATGTCCGTTGGCTGGGCTGGGACTGGGGCGAACACCTCTACTACGCCAGCGATTACTTCGAGCAGATGTACGAATGGGCGTTGGGCCTCATCGAGAAGGGCCTGGCGTACGTGGACGACCAGACGCCCGAGCAGATCCGCGAAAACCGCGGCACGCTGAAAACCCCGGGTGTCGATTCGCCCTTCCGCGACCGCCCTGTCGCCGAGAGCCTGGACCTGTTCAAACGCATGCGGGCCGGGGAGTTCCCGGACGGCTCGCGCGTACTGCGCGCGAAGATCGACATGACCCACCCGAACCTCAACATGCGCGACCCGGTGATGTACCGCATCCTGCATGCCAACCATCCGCACGTGGGCGACGCGTGGTGCGTCTACCCGATGTACGACTGGGCCCACGGGCTGGAAGACAGCATCGAGGGCGTGACGCATTCGCTCTGCTCGCTGGAGTTCGAGAACCATCGACCTTTGTATGACTGGTTCATCGACGCGATCAACCAGGGACGCGAGGGCCCCGAGACGATCCACCACCCCCAGCAGATCGAGTTTGCCCGGTTCAACCTCACCTACACGCTCATGAGCAAACGCAAGCTCATGCGCCTGGTCGCCGAGAAGCACGTCAATGGCTGGGACGACCCGCGCATGCCGACGCTGTGCGGACTTCGGCGGCGGGGCTTCACGCCCGAGGCGATTCACGATTTCCTCCAGCGCGTCGGCGTGGCGAAGTTCGTCGGCACGGTGCAGATCGAGCTGCTGGAGCACTGCCTGCGGCAGCACCTCAATAAGGTCGCCCCGCGCGTGATGGGCGTGATGGATCCGCTGAAGGTGGTCATCACCAACTACCCCGAGGGGCAGACCGAGACGCTCGATGCGATCAACAACCCCGAGGACGCCTCCGCCGGCACGCGGGAGGTACCCTTCGGCCGGGAGATTTACATCGAACGTGACGACTTCATGGAAGAACCCGTCCGGAAGTTCCGCCGACTGGCCCCGGGGCGCGAGGTCCGCCTGCGATACGCGTACTTCGTGACCTGCACCGACGTGATCAAGGACGACGACGGCAACGTCATCGAACTGCACTGCACCTACGACCCCGAAACACGCGGCGGCGACGCGCCCGACGGGCGAAAGGTGAAGGGCACGATCCACTGGGTCTCCGCCGGCCAGGCCGTCCCCGCGGAACTGCGGCTGTACGAGCACCTCTTCACGCAGGAAGACCCAGAGGACGTCCCGGAAGGAAAGGACTTCACCGCCACGATCAACCCCGACTCGCTGACGGTGATGAAAGGCTACGTCGAGCCCTGCGTCGTCGAGCAGCCCGTCGGCTGGCAGTGCCAGTTCGAACGCCGGGGGTATTTCTGCATCGACCCCGACACGACGCCCGAAAAACTCGTGATCAACCGCACCGTCACCCTCCGCGATACCTGGGCGAAAATACAGAAACAGCAAGGCAAGTAGCGACGGGCGAATCGCGACAGGAACCGGGTTGCTCCGTTTCTCCCTCGCAAGCTCGCTCGAAACGGCACAGCCCCGGGCACCCTTTGATTGGTGATCGATCAGAACGGCGTGGGGTGTGTTCGCCCTCTTGACGCCACGAGCCCCCCTACTCGAACGTCACGTCGTCGACGCAGTCGTTGATCTGGACGTCGGCATCGGCGGGGGCCTTGAGCGGCTTGCCGGCTACGGTGCATCCCTCGAAACGCACGCCGCGGCAGCGGCAATCCACCCCAAACCCGACAGAATGCCCCCGGATTGCGGGATTTTTCAGCCGCGGGTCAAAGAACCACCACGCTACGTCCGACATGAATGTGCCGCCGGATCGACCCCCTTCAGAGGATGGAGTGTCCATGAATCTCAGACGTGAAGTGCTTACCACCGGAGAAGTTGCGAAGATCTGCCACGTGGCCCCCCGGACTGTGACCAAGTGGTTTGATGCGGGCGAGTTGGGCGGATATCGCATTCCCGGCAGCCGAGACCGGCGGATCCCGCTGGCCGAGCTGGTGCGTTTCATGGAGGTCCACAACCTGCCCACCGACGAGCTGGACCTCGGGCCCACGCGCGTTCTGCTGGTGGGCGAGAGCCTCTGTGACAACCCGCCTGATTGGGGCCCGTCGTGGGAGACGCTGCCGGCCCGTCGGGCGTTCGAGGCGGGCGTGGCGGCGTTGCAGCACCGCCCTCACATTATTCTGTTCGATGTCTCGCAGAGGCCCGAGGAAGCTGCCGCCGCCTGCCGGGTCGTCAAGAACTGTGACCAGCTCCGCGAGACAAAGGTGCTCGCCGTCGTCACGGACGCGTCGGCCTCCCGTCGTGCCGAACTGATGGCCCGAGGGTTTCACGGCGTTCTGGCCCGACCGATCGACCTGGATCGTCTCCGGACGGCCTTGCGCAAGGCCGTCTGACCAGCACCCCCCTGACGTTGGCGCGGGCAAGTTCCCTTCGTCGAAGCGTTTGACAGGAACCTGCCGCCAACGTACCATACCGCTTTGAGCCGTTCTGGTGTCGTATACCAGCCATCATTCATACCGTTGTCCACGGCACATCAGAGACGTCTCAGTCACATGGAAACTGGTGCAGGCAGGTGCGACATGCCCGCGGGCCAGGCAGGCCCGGACGTGCATGGGTCGCTGCGCTGACTGCGCCGAATTCCGAGGGCATTCGTGGCTTCCATTCAGGTTATTCAAGGCCCGGACAAGGGAAGAACCTTCGAGCTGCACGACGGCGAGAACGTCATCGGTCGGCTCGGCGACCCCGTGGAACTCAGTGAGACCACCGTCTCGCGGCGGCACGCGACCATTACGCGCCAGAACGGCCGATGGGTTCTGGACGACCTGGGCAGCGCCAACGGTACGTACCTCAACGGCGTTCGCCTCCGGCGCAGCGCCCCGCTGAACCGCGGCGACCAGATCCGCGTGGGGCGATCCCTGCTGGTGTTCGGCGGCGATTCGCCGGGCCTCCAGGGCACGGTCGACGTGGACGAGTCCGGGCAGCTCGTCGATGCCGCCATCGTCGCCTCGATCCCCTCCAACGAAGACTCGGTCATCATTCCCACCCCGGAGGCCGGCAAGGAAGCGATCGGGAATCTTCGCATCATCTACGACCTGATCAGCGACGTCAGCTCGATCTTCAATACCGATCAGCTCCTCCAGCGGACGCTGGATAAGGTCTTCTCGGTCCTCAGGGCCGATCGCGGGTACATCATGCTCATCACCGACAGCGGCGAGCTGTCGCTCAAGGCGTCGCGGGTCAGCGAGGACTGTGACGACCAGAAGGCACCGATCAGCCAGACGATCATCAACGAGGTGGTCAACAACGAGGTCGGCCTGCTGAGCTCCAACGCGATGAGCGATAAACGGTTCACAGCCGGCAAGAGCGTACACGATCTGGGCATCCGATCGGCCGTCTGCGTGCCGCTGAAGGGGCGCGAGCGAATCCTCGGCGTGATCCACATCGATTGCAGCGTCTCGGATCACACCTACTCCACCGAGCAGCTGCGCCTGCTGACGGCCATCGGGTACCACACCGGCCTGGCGGTGGAGAACGTGCGTCTCTACGAGTCGGCCGTCGAGAGCGAACGGCTGGCTGCCGTCGGCGAGACCGTCGCCTTCCTCTCCCACCACATCAAGAACATCCTGCAGGGCCTCTCTGCCGGCACGGACATGGTCGAGATGGCCATGAACAGGGACAACCTCATCAAGGCCAAGGAGGCCTGGCCGATCGTGCAGCGGAACCTGGGGCGCATCAACGATCTGATCCTCAACATGCTCGCCTTCTCCAAGGATCGTCAACCCCTGCTGGAGAACGTCAACGTCAACCGCGTGCTCGACGAGTGCCTCGAAATCATCACGCCCCAGGCCGACGAGCGGAACGTCGCGATACTCTCCGATCTCGACGACGTCCCCGCCATCCCCGCCGACGCCAGCGGGCTCTCCCAGGCGCTGCTGAACCTGCTGAGCAATGCTCTCGATGCCGTCGAGGACGAGACCGGCGCCATCACCGTCCGCACCGAGTACAACTCGATGGACCGGGCAGTGATCATCCAGGTGATCGACAACGGCAGCGGCATCGGAGCCGACCAGCTCGACCAGATCTTCACGCCCTTCTACTCCGCCAAGGGGCAGAAAGGCACGGGGCTGGGACTGGCGGTCGCGCGGAAGGTCATCCAGGAACACCGCGGCCAGATTGACGTGAAATCCACCGTCGGCGAGGGTACGACGTTCACCATCACCCTGCCCTCCATGCCCGGCCAGGACGCCGGGGAAACCGCCGGACCGGCTGCGTAGGTCTGACCTGCCACGAAGCAGCGCAGCCTGTCGGAAGCCCTCCCCTGCCTGCTCAGCCGCAGGGTTTGCCGGTTTTGCTGCCAAAGCGCCCCTGCCGGCATGCCGATACAGGGGACAGCGGTATAGGGAGATCCGCCCCCGGACCGCTCTCTCTGACCTCTGTCCGCCGACGTCGCAGGAGTTGCACCATGGCGAGAAGAAACGGCCTGTTCAAGGAGCCCTGGCTGGCGGCGAACCTTTCGCTGCTGGTTCCCGGGGCGGGCCAGTTCTACGCCCGTGCCTGGCTGGCCGGCGGAATCTACCTCGGCGTGGCCGTCGTCCTGTCCACCGTCGCGCTGATCCTCCACGCCCTCGACGCCCTGGTGTGGTACGTGGCTGTCCCGATCGTGCTGGGGTTGGCGGGCACGTGGATCGCATCGATCCCCAACGCACACCGCCGAGCCCGCGAGCAGAACACCCCCGTCATGGAGCAGACCCGCAAACGCGCGAAGGACCCGTTCCTGGCGGCAATGCTTGGTCGATTCATCCCCGGCGCGGGCCACCTCTATTGCGGACAGCTCGGGTTGGCCTCGGCGCTGCTGATGGGCACGATCGCCCTGGCGGCGATGTTCGTGGTGCTCGGGTGGGGCTGGGTGTTCTTCGCGGTCTACCCGGCCTACGCGGCGGGCATCTGCCTGCTGAGCTGGTTGGCCGGCCCGGAAGAACGCCGCACATCCGTGATGGGCGCCCTGGTATTGGCGGCCGGTGCGACGGTCGCGGGACTGATCCTGCATTCCAGCATCCTGATCACGCATCGGCAGATCGAGGCGGAACGGATGCTGCAGGAGCGGATGGCCGCCCGGGAAGACGGCAGCGGCTCGCCGGCAGCGATCGGCCCGGCACCCTGGGAGAACAAGTAGCCCGCAGGGC
>CAZFPT010000152.1:0-8077 GCA_964521005.1 uncultured Planctomycetaceae bacterium
GACGCCCGTCGGTAATTGCTGGCCCGTAGGGCTCGCAACTTGTTGCGGGCGCGATGGCGGGTCGATGCGGGATGGTCACTCCTTGGAGCTTGTCATTTGGAACTTGGATCTTCGCCTCTCTACCCCACCTTTCGCTTCGCTCAAGAGGGGGCTTCACGCGTCGCACGGCCTTCCAGGCCGTGTCTGCCGGCAGGCAGATTTCGCCGAAGGCGAAACGGTATTGCGGGGCAGGTTTGAAAAGCAGAACAGAACATGGGCTGGAAGCCCATGCGACGGAAAACGGGTGCCACAAGTATCTCCGCACACCGGTGCTTTGTGATCCCATCCAACCCGGCGTTAACACGCCGGGCTTCCTCGTCGATCATCCGTCTGGTTAACGCGCGGAAACTCCCATACCCGGCAAGCCCGGCCTGTCAAGGCCGGGTCTGCCGGTAAGGCCGTAGGGCTCGCAACTTGTTGCGGGCGCAACACCGAAGACAAAAGACAACAGACCATGGGCTGGAAGCCCATGCGACGGGAAGCGGGTGCCACCGGCGTGTCCCCACGCCGGTGCTTTGGGATCCCATCCAACCCGGCGTTAGCACGCCGGGCTTCCTCGTCGATCATCCGTCCGATTGACGCGCGGAAACTCCCATACCCGGTAAGGCTGTAGGGCTCGCAACTTGTTGCGGGCGCGATCGCGGTTCGATGCGGGCCATCACTCCTTGGAATTTGTCATTTGGAATTTGGAGCTTGTCGATACCCCCACCTTTCGCTTCGCTCAAGATGGGGCTTCAACTTCGTTTCACCGCGTGTCGCGTGTCGCGATTCGCTCGTCGCTGCTTACCCCCACGGTTCGCGGAGCCCTTCGACAAGCTCCCGGCAGGCTCACCATGGGGCTTCAGATGCAATTCAATACCTGGAGCGTGCCCCCTCTTCATGTCGGACACGCAGGTCGGCCGGCGGTTTTTTCCTTGCGACGAGGCTATGCTTGGGTAGGGTCAGGGGTCCGACACTCGTCGATACTTCAACCCGTCAATGTGGTGTCTGCGCGCCGGCCCGGAGTTTCATGCCTGTCGGCGGTGTTCTCTGCACGGACGTACCTGAGGAAAACCCATGGCTATTCTGAGTGTGAGACATCTCAGCAAGGTGTTCGGGTCACACCCCCAGCGGGCACTGGAGCACATCGAGCAGCGCAAGAACCGCGAGGAGACCCGCGACGCGACCGGGCAGGTCATCGGGGTCGCCGACGTAACCTTCGAGGTCGAACGCGGCGAGATTCTCGTGGTCATGGGGCTTTCGGGCAGCGGCAAGAGCACACTGGTGCGCTGCATCAACCGCCTGATCGAGCCGACCGCCGGCGAAGTGTGGATCGACGACGAGGACGTGACGGCCATGTCCCGCCGGCAACTGCTGCAGTTGCGGCGGCACAAGGTGGGAATGGTCTTCCAGAACTTCGGGCTCATGCCCCATCGCACCGTGCTGGAGAACGCATCGTACGGCCTGGAGGTGATGGGCGAGCCGGCCCGGCAGCGGCGCGAGGAGGCGGCCCGGGCGCTGGAGTTGGTCGGCCTGGACGGCTGGGAGAGCGAGTACCCCACCCAGCTGTCCGGCGGCATGCAGCAGCGGGTGGGCCTGGCCCGGGCGCTGGCGACCGACCCGGAAATCATCCTCATGGACGAAGCCCTCAGCGCGCTGGATCCGCTGATCCGAAAGGACATGCAGAACGAACTGATCGACCTGCAGCGGAAGCTGGAGAAGACCATTGTCTTCATCACCCACGACCTGGACGAAGCGATCAACATGGGCGACCGGATCGTGCTGATGAAGGACGGCTACGTCGTGCAGGCCGGCACGGCTGAGGATATCCTCACCAACCCCGCCAATGATTACGTCGAGCGGTTCGTGGAGGAGGTGGACGTCTCGAAGGTACTGACGGCCGAGGCGGTGATGAAGCCCGCCCGCACGGTGGCCCATCCCTCGGACGGCCCGCGGACCATCCTCCACAAGATGAAGGACGAGGGCGTCTCCACCATGTTCGTGGTGGACGCTCACAAACGCCTCAAGGGCCTGGTGCGTGCCGAAGAGGCAGCCAAGCTGGCCAAGCGGGAAGGCGACACGCCCGCCAGCGACGAACAAAAGGGCTCGCTCATCGAAACGACCGATCGGTTCGTGTCGGTCGATACGCCGCTCTCGGAAGTCATGCCCCTGATGACGGCCACCCGCGACCCGATCGCCGTGGTCGACGACGAACAACGCCTCAAAGGCGTGGTGGTCATCGGTGCCCTGCTGGCCGGGGTGTGTGAGGGAACCCTGCAGAACGGTCAGTCCTGAGCAAGAGAGGAAACGCACGATGTCTTCCAAGACACGAAACATACTGTACGGATCGGCCGTGGTGGTGCTGCTGGTGCTGATGGGGTACGCCTGGGTTCAGCAGGGGATCTCGGTGCAGTTCCGCATGGAGCAGGGGCAGGTCCGCATCTTCAAGGACGGCCCGAACGTCCCGCTGGGCGAGTGGATCACCGCCGGGATCGACGCGATCAGCTTCGTGAAAGAAAAGACCCGCGCGATGGCCGGCCAGGTGAACTACGGCGTCCGCGCGATCAAGTCGTTCCTGCTGTTCTTCCCGCCACTGGTGCTGACGCTGCTGCTGGCCGGGCTGGGTTGGGTTTTGACGCATCGGCTTACATTCAGCGGATTTACCTTGCTGGGCATGACACTGCTATGGGGCATGGGAGTGTGGGAAGCGTCCATGGAGACCCTGGCATTGGTGTCGGTGGCGACGGTGGTGGCCGTGGCGGTGGGCATTCCGCTGGGCATTCTGGCGGCGCTGTCCAACGTGCTGAACCACATCATCATGCCGATCCTGGATTTCATGCAGACCCTTCCGCCGTTCGTGTATCTGATCCCGGCGGTGCCGTTTTTCATGCTGGGCGAGACGGCGGCGCTGTTCGCGACGGTGGTGTTCGCCATGCCCCCGGCCATCCGTCTGACCGCGTTGGGCATTCAGCAGGTCCCCAAGGAACTGGTCGAAGCCGTCGACGCGTTCGGCTCGACACGCATGCAGAAGCTGACGAAGCTGCAGCTGCCCATCGCCGCACCGAGCATCCGTGCCGGCGTGAACCAGACGCTCCTGCTGGCGCTGTCGATGGCGGTCATCGCAGCCCTGGTGGGCGCGCGTGGGCTGGGCGGCGAGGTGTGGAAGGCCCTCCAGCAGGGCCAGATCGGTCTGGGCTTCGAGGCGGGTATCGGAATCGTCGTTCTGGCGATCGTGCTGGACCGTCTCATCAGCGCCGGGCAGGGCAAGAAGAAAGGCGCCGCCAAGGGCGTGTAACCCCCGTCGCGCCCGATCGGTCGATGGAATGCGGCGCCGTGTGACGCAGACAATCTTAGAACTCCATAGGGCCTTACGATAGAAGGAGATGGACATGAAGAAGCTGATTGCCATTGTCGTGGTTGTGCTGATTCTGGTGGGTGTGTTCGTGGCTGTTCAGATGAGCACCGGCGGAGGCGACGACCGTCCCACCGTTAAGATGGTGTACGTGGAAGGTTGGTCGACGGAGGTCGCGTCCACCAACATCGTCAAGGCAGTCCTGGAGGAGAAGTTCGGGTACAACTGCCAGATCACCCCCGTCGGGGCGGCCGCGATGTGGGAGGCGGTCGCGACCGGCGGGCAGGATGGCATGGTTGCCGCCTGGCTGCCTACCACCCACGACGACTATCTCGAAAAGAACAGGGACAACGTCGAGAACCTCGGGCCGAACCTGGAAGGCACGCAGATCGGGCTTGTCGTTCCAACCTATGTGACGATCGAGACCATCCCGGACCTGGCGGTTCACGCCGAGAAGTTCAACGGCGAGATCATCGGCATCGGGCCCGGGGCCGGCGTCATGAAGAAGACCGAGCAGGCCCTCGAAGAATACGATCTGGGCGACAAATTCAACCTCGTCGCCTCCAGCGGACCGATGATGACCTCGGCCCTGCGATCCCGCATCGAGGAAGACGCCTGGGTCGTCGTCACCGGGTGGCGGCCGCACTGGACGTTCGAAGAGTTCGACCTGAAGTTCCTGCACGACCCCAAGAATGTCTACGGGGGCAAGGAGCGGATCAACACCATCGTTCGCAAGGGCCTCAAAAAGGACATGCCCAAGGTCTACCGGTTCCTCGATCAGTTCTACTGGACGCCCCAGCAGATGAACGAGGTGCTGGTGATGAACCAGAAAGGCGGCAAGCCCTTCGAGAACGCCAGGAAGTGGATCGAGCAGAACCCCGAGACGGTCGCGAAGTGGCTGGAAGGCATCGATCTGCCCAAGGCCAGGACGTCCGAGTAAGAATCGAAGCCCCTCACGGCTGGCGGGCTTATGGGCGATCTGGACGCCGAGACGCGTCTGGTCGCTCCGGCAGGATACACAAAGGGCGGCCTCCGTTGGCGGAAGCCGCCCTTAGGATTGTCACTGCAACTCCTGTGGGATCTGCCCTCAGCGACGGCGGCGGATCAGCACGCCCAGCCCGCCCAGCGCCAGCAGACTCATCGTCGCCGGCTCGGGCACGCCGGTCTTCTGGATGAGCATGCCGGCTGCTTCGGAGGCCTCAATCGTGCCGGCGGCGGCGTAGGCGTTCAGCAGGATCGCCGCGTCGGCGTCGTCCACCACGCCGTCCCCGTTGAAATCGCCATCCGCCCAGAAGCGGTTCTGTTCGCCGCTTTTGTAGTTGTCCAGAAGGGCCCATGCATCGGCGAAGTCCACGTCGCCGTCGTTGTTGGCGTCGCCGGGCAGGAGCCCCTGGGAGTACGTCAGCCACGCGGTGGCCGTGGTGGCCGAGTGCGATTTGAACTTGATCCACTGGGCGTCGAAGCCCTCGGGGAAGAGGTAGGAGAATGTCTCGCCGGCCTCGACAGTAAATGTCTCGTACTCGTAGAATTTGTCGAGATTCGCCTGGAAGTCGATCAGAACGGTGAAATCCACCGCCTCGTCCGAATCGTGGGAGAGTTCCAGAAGCTTACGATCATAGCCGGCCATCAGGTACGGATCCGACGTCTCGCCGGCGCCCACCGCGTCGTTCAGCCACGGGCCACCCACGCCGGTGGGCGTGCCGAACGACCAGAGATCATCCACGTTACCGAACCACAGTCCCGCCTGGCCGTCGTCGGACTTGAAGTAGTGCCCATCCTCGGGTGCATCGGTGAGATTCCCGCTGACCACCAGCATGCCCCGCCACGACATGAAATCATAAATCTCGCGGTTGTGCGTGGTGATCGCACGCATGCCGTCGGTGGTATGACGGGGCAGCTCGAAGATCGTCCCGCCGGCGTTCAGCAGCGACCGCTCGGTGACCACCTCACGAACGCCCCTTGCCACCCCGGCCGCCAGAGTTCCGTCGGCCCCGGCGGTGCCCTTCGGCAAGCGGTATCCTCCATAGATGATCGACGCGTCGTCGACGGTGTAGCTGGGGGTTGGGGCGTGGTCGCTCTCCAGGGCAGCCAGCTCGGCCGGATCGTCCACCTCGGTAAACTGCAGGTCGGTTCCCAGCCCGTCGGTATCGGTCTGCAAGCGGACCCTATAGAGCGTCTTGCCGGTGACGTTGCCGGCCGCGTCCACATGGTTTGCGACGTACTGGATTCCGCCGCTCTCTCCGCCTTCCTGCACAAGGAGCCCCATATTCCGTGCCGCGTCGGTGCCGACCTCTGCCACGCTGGTAAACTGCCTGGCGCGGCTGGGCTCGGCGCGCGAGGTGTACCGGAAGTATGCGATCGGGCGCGTAGCAATGTCCGATTTCAGCCGCACCCACTCCGCCTGAACGTCTTTGTCGAAGATGTAGGCCTTGTAGGTCTTGTCCGTGACGGTGACCGTGTCGTAGTCGGTCCAGGTTCCGTCACCATTCACGTCCAACTGGATGGTAAACGTGGCGGTCTGCCCGCCGGAGAGGGCGTAGTGTTTCAGGTGCAGGCTCCGCCGCTCGAACCCGGCGAAGAGCATCGGGTCGCTGGTCTCCGTGCCTTGGGTCGGGTCGGCTTCGTCGTCCCAGTGCCAAACGCCCCCCGTGCCCCAGGCGGCCCCGAAGTTCTTGAGGTCCTCAACCTGCCCGAACCAGAAATTGGAATTCGCCTCCGAGACGGTGGAGTTATTGAACGTCGAGGCGTCGTTGGAACTCATCACGAGCTGCCCGTTGAACTCGGTGAAATCGGTGACCATCCGCAGGTGGTTGGAGATTGGTCGAATGCCGGCTGTATTCTCGGCCGAGAACGTCTCGGGGAACTCGTAGAACTGTCCGAGGTGATCCGCCAGCGTCACGCCGCCGCCGACCTCGCGAATGCGGGGCCATTCCGTGTACCATCCACCGTCGGACGTGTACGTGTAGGAGGCGATCGGAAGGCGGTAGAAGCTCCACTGGCCGTTGTCCTTCATTGCCAGCTTTCCGGACTTCTCGTCCCAGCCGATCGACCACACCGGCGCGTCGGCAGACGGCGAACCGTGTACGTCGCCCGGCCCGGTCACGTCGGTGTAGTTCGTTACGTCGATTTCGTCCCAGCCGTCCCCGTCCCACTCGGCCAATACGCCATCGCCGCCGTTGTTGGCGACGATCAGGCTGCCCTGGCCCGTGTAGGCCCCCTTGCCGTGGTTACCGGACAGGGCCCCATTGCTCAGGCGCGTATAGCCCGTCTCTGGGTTGTTGACATCGACCTCCCACAGGGCGTCATCATCCATGGCGTAGAAATAGACCTTGTCCGGATCGGTCAGGTGCTCGGCGACGGCAGTCAGACGCCCCGAGATCGGACAGGTGCGGACACTCCCGGCTGCGTCGACAAAGTACCGCCCGATGATCATCTGGTTGCTGCCTTCGTGGTACATCCGGGCGGCGTGTGTTCCGCCATAGTCGGCCTCGACCTGACGCGTCAGGTCCGTTCCGATGGAATACAGCTTGTCGCTGCTTCCTCCCAGGGCATGGGCCGGGTAGGTCAGCGACCAGAGCCGGTCGTTCCAGACCATCGTCGCCCCGATGCCCGATTCGTCGCCCCCGCCGAACATCGCCAGGTGCGGGTAAATCCCGCTGACCTCGAGCGGGCCCTCGGCCCGAGCCGAGGAGGCCGCCGCCAACATCGCTGCTGCACAGATCAATGCGAACCGTCGAATACTCATGGTACGTCCTCATGGTTGGCCGGGACCAGGCCGCACCCCGGCAGGATACACAAAGGGCGGCCTCCGTTGCAGAAGCCGCCCTTTGGATTGTCACTGCAACTCTGATGCGATCCGTTCTCAGCGACGGCGACGTCGGATCAGCACGCCCAGCCCGCCCAGCGCCAGCAGACTCATCGTCGCCGGCTCGGGGACGACCGTATCGCCCCAAACCTCACCTATTCGCAGGTCGTCCAATGTGACGGTCTCCGGCTCATCGTTGGTGCCGGCCTCGAACAAAAATTCGGTCAGGCCGGATTCGTCAGGATAGAAACCATTCCAACTGACTTCAGCCTGCAAGGTGAAAGCATTGTCACCCTCTGTCGATCCGAGCACGGGATCGATCCAGAGAGTCACGCGGTCATTCGATCCACTCCAGTTCGTCTTGTCTTCCACCTTGGCTACCAACAGATACTGCTGTCCGAAGGCGTATGTCCCGGTGGATGTCGCAACTGGATTGTCCGCGTCCTCTTGGTCGTTCCAGATCGCCGCATTGCCGGCCGCAGTGAATCCGACAGCAGAAAAGCGGTTGTTACCGCTCTCTGCATTGTCCAGGCCAAACCGAGCACCATTGACGCCCGCATCAACGGTCAGCAGAGCGCTGAAATAGAAGGCATTTCCTGACGGCGAAACACCCGGATTGATCTTGGCTTCGTAAACTCCGGACGAGTAAGATCCGCTCGGCCGCCAGATCTTCAAAGTCCCGCTATCAAACTCCGCCGATCCCCCGGCTGTGCTGCCGGACCAATCTCCAGCATGGCTGCCCTCGTCCGCCTGACCGGCAACGCCGTCTACCTGCCCATCAGAGTAGTTGTCGAAGCTGTCGTACAGCAGCACATCCGCCGACGCCGCGCCGGCTGCTACCAGTAAAACCATCATCACTGCTGCGAGGTGCTTATTCATGGCACCCTCCCTTCCTTAAAGTA
>CAZFPT010000153.1:0-8062 GCA_964521005.1 uncultured Planctomycetaceae bacterium
CTTGCCGGGTATGGGAGTTTCCGCGCGTTAACCGGACGGATGATCGACGAGGAAGCCCGGCGTGTTAACGCCGGGTCGGACGAGTGACCCCGGCGTGCCAACGCCGGGTTGGATGGGATCCGAAGGCACCGGCGTGCGGAGACGCCGGTGGCCGCCGAAGTCTCGTGTAGCGATCGGTCAGACCGGCACAAGCCCGGGCACCCGAAGTATCGTGAAGCCTCATCTGGAGTTCCGCGACAGGCGGGGAATCGGTACTCAGACCCAGCTGCGGTTCTTGGCCTTCCAGTTCGCGCCGTAGTAGGGAACGATGGCTCGGCCGGGCTTGGTGACCTCGTCCAGCGCATCGAGATCTTCCACGTCCAGCGTGATTTCGATGGCCTTGAGGTCGCTCTTGAGCTGATCCAGCGTTCGCGGGCCCATGATGGGGCTGGTGATTCCGGGCTGCTGCATGTTCCACGCCAGCGAGATTTCCGCGGGTGTGGCGCTGCCGTGCTTTTCGCCGATTTCCCTGCACTTGTCGACCACGTCGAAGGCGGGGTCCACGAAGTGGCGGTCGTTCCATTTGCTGCTGGTTTCCAGCCGACCGGAGACTCGCTCCTGTTCGCGGTCGTACTTGCCGGTCAGAAAACCCTCCGCCAGCGGCGACCAGGGAATGACCCCGATCCCGTACGTGCGGCACATCGGAATCAACTCACGCTCGACGCGACGGTCCAGCAGGTGATACGGCGGCTGCTCGGTGACCACGCGATTGAGCCCCAGTTCCTTGGCCACCCACAGCGATTCCACCACCTGCCACGCCGGGAACGTGCTGGTCCCCACGTAACGCACCTTGCCCGAACGGATCAGGTCGTCCAGGGCACGTAGCGTTTCGTCGATCGGCACGTCGGGGTCGGGTCGATGCACCTGGTAGAGATCGATCCAGTCGGTCTGCAGACGCTTGAGCGACGCCTCGCACTGTTCGACAATGTGGCGGCGGTGATTGCCCACCATGTTCGGGTCCTCGTCGGACATCTTCCCGTGCACCTTCGTGGCGAGCACGATGTGGTCGCGTTGGCCGTTATTCTTCAGCGCCCGGCCGACCATTTCCTCGCTCACGCCGCGCGAGTAGACATTCGCGGTGTCCAGGAAGTTGATCCCCGCGTCGATCGCGGCGTCGATGATCGAATGGGCCTCTTCCTCCTCCGTTCGACGCCCGAAATTCATGCACCCCAGACACAAAGGGCTGACCTGCACGCCGGTTCGTCCAAGACTTCTGTATTCCATCCCAGCAATCTCCTTTCGATCGGTTCGATGTGTTGCCTCATTGCAACAGTATAGACGCTCGCCATGCGCCGGTCGGGTCAACCGAGGCCATCTGATCGCCTTGCGACCTGGCCGGGCTGGATGGTCTGGAAGCCCGTGGCACCGGATTGTGGTGAGTGATTGGCGGGATGGAGTTACTTCGCCGGTGTCACCAGCGATCGGCCGTCGAGCCCGGGGGGGACGGGTTTCTGTCGGGTCGTCAGGATTGTGGGGACCAGGTCGACGGTGCGTGCGGCGTCGATTCGCTTGCCCCTGGGCACGCCGGGCCCGGCGATGACCATCGGGACGTGCATGTCGCCCGGGCGAAGTCCGCCATGGCCGGCGCGGTTCTTCGTGCCGAAGTCGTACCCCGGCGCGGCGAAAACAGCGATGTCGCCCGCGCGATGGGCGCGGAAATAGGCCACCACCTGCGGGGGGGCGTCCGGGAACTGCGTGTCGTTGGTCGCTTCGAGCCATTCCCGCGGCGTGAGGGGTTTCTTTCCGTCGAGCACGGCCTGGGGGACGTGTCCGGCGTACCCCAGCGGGTCGGTCCCGCGAAGCCGATGGTAGTAAATCGGCCCGCCCGGCCCGTCGGGCTGACGGAACGCGACGGCCCCGGTCTCGGGTCGCATGAGCACCACGTGGTTCTTGCCCTTCGCCACGGCCAGCGCGTCGATGCCTTTGTGTCTGGCCAGCAGCTCAGCCGGGATGTTCACGACATTCCCGTCGGCGGTGGGATAGACGGTGAGGTCTTCCGCCGTCGGTCGCTGTGGCCAGGAGTGGTAGCGCACCGGCTCGTCCTCGCCCGGTCGTTCGGGCGTGATGCGGACGGGTTTACGCAGCTGGATCGCCCAGTACCGGTCGCCGCTGCCATAGAGCACGCAGTTGGATTTCCGGTAGACGGCCAGGCGGTCCTCGAAGGGTGTTTCCTCCCAGAGTCGGGCCGAGGCCACGCTCAGCCCGAGTTTGCAGAGAGTCTCATCCAGCGGGGCGTGTCTGTCGACGTCCAGCAGGCTGTGGTCCGAGAGCAGGGCGATGTGGATCTCGTCGAGCAGCCCGGCGCGCTCGACGTCGGCCAATACCCGCCCGATCTGCACGTCGGTGTGCTTCATCGCGGCGCGGTAGGCGTCGGACGAGACGCCCTTGGCGTACGCCCGGAAGTCCGGGGCGAGCTGGTAGACCATCGTAAAGGCGGGCATCTCGCGTCGCCGGCGGGCGATGTCCATTACCAGGTCGAACCGCGAGAGCGTCAGGCGGTCGACGAACTCGAACCACCCGAAGAAGAACGGCGGGCCGGCCGAGGTCCAGTTCTCGACGAATTTGGTGGCTCCGCGGTGGGCCTGGTAGAACATCGAGATCGTTGTGCGATCGGGGAATTGCTCGTAGATGGTCGTCGCGCGATAGTCGCCGTCCAGCGTGTTCTTCTGGGCGATGGTCTCGTAGTTCCGCCAGATGAGCGTGGAGCGGTCGAACCAGTTGATCCCGGTGATCCCGTGATGGCCGGGGAACAGGCCGGTGACCACCGAGGTCTCGTTGGCCAGTGTCACCGACGGGGTATTGACGACGGTTCGGGGGCAGTAGAGCCCGCGGTCGATGAAGTACTTCCGGATGGCGGGCAGCTCGCCGGCGGAGAGCATCTCGTTGAAGATCTCCGTGTTCACGCCGTCGACGAGGAAGACGATCGCCCCCGAGCGCGTCGCGTCGTCGGGCAGGGAGAAGTCCAGCCCGAACGTGCCGGCCGGCTCGTCCGGTTCGGGCACGCCACAGCCGACGAGGGCACCGCCCAGCAGGAGCAACGCGAGCAGAAGAGACGTCCGATTCCAGTAGATGTGCGTTCGATTCATAGTTGTTACATACTATCCCCGCCGCTGTGACGCCAGCGTTTTGAGCGTGAGTTGGTGGTCGGCCAAGTTGCAATCGGCGGGGGGATGATCTACGCTGATCGCTTTGAGAGAAACCCCACAGGAGCACACGTGATGGATGCCCAGACGATGATCGAACAGTTGGCCCGGTCCGCCCGCTCCGCAGCGGCCAGGCTGGCGGTAACACGCGGCGAGCAGCGGGACGCGGCCTTGCGGACCTGTGCGGCTGCGATTCGCGACGGCCGAAAGATCCTCCAGGAAGCCAACGCCAGAGACCTCGCCCGCAGCGAAGAGTTCGGCCTGACCGGCGCGATGGTCAAACGCCTCACGCTGGACGACGATCGCATCGAGAAAATGGCCGTCGCACTGGAAGAGATGGCCATGCAGGTGGACCCGGTGGGCGAGGCGATATCCGCCAGCAACCGTCCCAACGGCATTCGCGTGGAGAAGCGGCGCGTGCCCATCGGCGTGATCGGGATTATCTTCGAGTCCCGCCCGAATGTGACGTCGGACGCAGCCGGTCTGTGCATCAAGAGCGGAAACGCGGTGATCCTCCGCGGCGGCAAGGAGGCGATTCACTCGAACCTCGCGATTGCCAAGGTGTTCCGCGAGGGCATCCGGTCGGCCGATCTGCCCGAGGCGGCGATGACGGTGATCGACACGCCCGACCGCGCGGTTGTTCCCGCGATGGCAACGGCGGAGGGTTTGATCGACCTGATCATTCCCCGTGGCGGGGCCGGCCTGATCCGCGCGGTCACCGAGGCGGCGACGATTCCGGTCATCAAGCACTACGACGGGATCTGCCACGTCTACGTGCATCCCGAGGCGGACCTGGACATGGCCGAGGAGATCGCCTTCAACGCGAAGGTGCAATACCCGGCCGTCTGCAACGCGATGGAGACGCTGCTGGTGGACGAAGCGGTGGCCGAGGCGTTCCTGCCGCGGATGTCCCGTCGGTTGGTGGAGGCGGGCGTGGAGCTTCGTGGCTGTGAGCGGTCGCGGCAGATCGTCCCGGAGATGGGCGAGGCCAGCGAGGCTGACTGGGGCGAGGAGTATCTGGACCTGGTGTTGTCGGTGAAGGTCGTGCCCGACGCGTCGGCAGCCGTCGAACACATCAACACGTATGGCAGCAAGCACACCGACGCGATCGTCACGCGGTCCATCGCGGCGGCTGAGGCGTTCGTCGGCGCGGTGGATTCCTCCAGCGTGATGGTCAACGCCTCGACACGATTCTCCGACGGGGCCCGCTACGGGCTTGGCGCGGAGATCGGCATCAGCACGGACAAGCTCCACGCACGCGGGCCGATGGGGGCCGCCGACCTGACGACCTACAAGTGGGTGGTCACCGGGCAGGGCCACGTCGTCTGAGAGCGGTCTTCACGCGGCCTTCGCGCCGGGAAGGTACGGTGCAGCGGTCATGGAACACGTGAGCGATTTCGCGCACCGACGGATCTGGTACGCCCGTTGGGAGGGGGCTGAGGGGTTCGACCCGCCCGAGGGAGGCGGCGAGCCCTGGACCTGCCTGCTGGTCGGGCCGGTCGGCGGGCTGCCGGAGTTCATGATGGACTGTGTGGCGGCCCGGCTGATCGAAACCAATGCGCGGAACATCGTGATCTACGCCGAAGACGCCGACGACTGGCACGAATCGATCGACGCGGCCTATCTCGACCACGACCCGGCCGTCAGCGAGGACGAATTCGTCATGACCGCCCAGTTCGACGAGGAACCCATCGACGAGGCGATCTTCTTCTTTCTCATGTGTGCCGATTTCGACGAGATCCGCTTCCGCCAGTTCGTGGTCCTGGAAATCGGCGACCACGCCGCTCTGCGGAAAGACATCCTCCACAGCGTCCGGACGCTGCGGTTCCTGGACTGACGGACAGCCCCCGGCGCCGTTACGCGTCGACGACGTGCTCGAGGCACCACTTCACCGATCGCTCGATGCCCTCGTCGTAGGAGACGGTCGGCTGCCAGTTCAGCTCTTCGCGGGCCTTCTCTGCCGAGAAGAAGCAGCGCCGTCCGATCAGCCAGACCGAGTAGCGGGTCACCAGCGGGGGCTTCTTCTTGCCCACCATGTGGCCGAAAAGTTCCATCAGGAAGGCGGCTGAGTGGGCGACCTTGTAGGGTACCTTTTTGGTCACCGGCGGGCAGCCGAGGATATCGGCGATCTTGTTCATGTACTCCGCCTGGGTGATCACGCCGTCATTCGAGAGGTTGTAGTTCTCGCCCAGGGCGTGGTCTTTCGTGGCGGCCAGAATGCAACCTTCGGCTTCGTTGCCGGCGTAGGTGAGGTTCAGGCGGTTGGACCCGTCGCCGATGAGCTTGCCCTTCCCGGCGCGGATCGCCCGGATGAGGCGCGGCATCGACGCCCGGTCGCGCTCACCGTACAGCCAACTGGGCTTGACCACGGTGACCGGCACTTTGCCGGCCTGGTGAGCGGCCCAGGCGAGCTTCTCCGCTTCCACCTTCGCACGGGAGTAGTAGCTCCACTTGTGCAGATCCACGCCCAGCGGGGCGGTCTCGTCGAGGACCAGGCCTTCCCCGTCCGGATGGCCATACGCGCTGATCGACGAGACGTGCAGGAATCGCTGGATGCCCGCATTCTCGGCCGCTGCGAGCATGTTGCGGGTGCCATCGATGGTGACGGCCTGGAACCGCTCCCACGGACCCCAGTCGCCCACCTGGGCGGCGGCGTGGTAAACGGTATGCACGCCCTCCATCGCCTTGGTCAGCGAGGCCGGGTCCGTGACGTCGCCCGGGGCGAGCTCGACCCCGATGCTTTCGAGGAAGGCGGTGTCGCTGGTCGGGCGGACCAGGGCCCGGACGGGCTGGTCGCTGTGGCGGAGTTTCTCGCCGATGTGGCTGCCCAGCAGTCCGGTGGCGCCGGTGATGAGGTTCATGTCGAATCCCTTCTGGTGCGTCTTTGTGAAAGCCCGTCTGCGGGCGACTGGCCCGGCAGGGGACGATTTCGGTTCGGCCCGCGAGAGTACGCATCGGCGTGGCTCGCGTCAAGACCCTCGTGGCCGACGCGGCGACGGCAGGCGAAAAGCAGCGACAAGCGAATCGCGACAAGCGACAAGGGGTCAAGCGCATTTGAAGCCCCATCTTGAGCTCCGCGAAAGGTGGGGGTAAGCAGCGAAATTCCAAATTCCAAATCACAAGTTCCAAGGAGTGATCCTCCCACATCGACCCGAATGCGGGAGATCGGAATGCGGACCGATCAGCGTCTGCTTTCCTTGGAATTTGGTACTTGGAATTTGTCAATTCACATAAACCAAGGGTGCCCCGGTTTGTGCAGCGAGCCCAAGCGAGCTGAGCAACCGGGTTGCTGCGTTCCTCCTTCGCAAGCTCAGTCGAAACGCCACAAACTCGGGCACCCTTGAGGGGTGGATCTGGTGGCGCTGCAAAGCACAGGTGTGCGGAGACACCTGTGGCATCCGAAGTATCGTTGAAGGCCCTACGCCTACGGCCTGCGCGAATAAGGTGCATGCGGTCCGAACTGCGCGGCTGATCGGATTCAGGAAGTTGTCGGGAACTGAGTTTTTTCCTGCGTACTGTAAGGCAGACCCTGTATAATCTCCGAATAATCGCCCCAAGGGCTCAGGAACGGTCGCCGCTGTTTGTCGATCGCAACGAGTTCCGGAAAAGGTGGTTTCCCATTAAGGGAACCCCCGCCATGCGTCGATACGATTGGTGAGGGAATTGCCCGGTGCACCGGACGGCCCGTTTGGCCGATCCAACCGCCGGGCCAGGCCGCCAGATTTGAGGTAGTCAGATGACATTCCGCCGCATGCTGCGACCCACGAACCGCAAGATCCGCCTGGCGGTGGGTCTGATGTTGACCGCGCTGTTCTGCATCCAGTGCGTGGGCACGTCCGAGGCGGATCGCGAAGCCGATGAATTCTCCGTGATGATGAGCGGCGAGACCGTCGGCGAGAACGCCCCCAGCGTTCTGCAGAAGGTGGAAACGCTTGCCGGCAAGGATCACGCCGAGCTGCTGGAGTTCTGCCAGCAGGCCTACGAGAAGCGCGTTCGCGATTACACCTGCACGCTCATCAAGCAGGAACGGATCAACGGCACACTGGGCAAGCCCCAGACCATCGCCGCCAAGTACCTTCGCGAGCCCTACAGCGTCGCCCTGGCATGGACCAAAAACCCCGGCCGGGCCGACCGCGTGCTGTATGTCAAGGGCAAGTACGGCGACCAGATGCTCGCCCGTCCGGCGGGTTTCTTCGCGTGGATCGGTACCGTCAAACGCGACCCCACCGGCCCCGAGGCCATGAAGAGCACGCTTCGTCCGATCAATCAGTTCGGGTTCGCCAACTCGATGCACGACCTCGAAAGGGTCTATCGCCTCGCTGAGAAACGCGGCGAGTTGACCGAGTCGTTCAAGGGCTTCGGCGTGCACGAAGAAACCGGCCGAAAGGCGGCGATCCTGGTGCGCGAGCTGCCCGCCCGGGAAGGCTATCCTGCCGCCAGGACAATCATTCACATCGACACCGAGTATCTCGTACCCACGATCGTGGAAGGCTACGACTGGGACGGAAAGCTGCTCTGCCGCTACATCTTCAAGGATATCAAGTTCAACGTCGGGCTCACCGAGAGCGATTTCCTCCCGGCCAGCAACGACATGAAGCCCGTGAAGTAACACCGCCGAGCTTCCGGCCGAATCACCCAACCCCGTCACCTCGCGTGGCGGGGTTTTTGCATGGTGTGAAGCCGGTCAAACAACGCTGCGGCCATTCCGCCCGCAACAAGTTGCGAGCCCTACGGCACCGGCGTGCGCGTCGCATGGGCTTCCAGCCCATGTTCTGTTCTGTATTGTCTTCGCCTTCGGCGAACACGGCCTGGAAGGCCGTGCGACCTTGAAGCCCCATCTTGAGCGAAGCGAAAGGTGGGGGTAGAGAAGCGAAAGAAGC
>CAZFPT010000154.1:0-7991 GCA_964521005.1 uncultured Planctomycetaceae bacterium
GGTCTTCCGGGAACTCGCTCATGTGGTCGGCTACGCCGTCGGCGGTGTGCCCCATGCGGACGAGGACGTCATCGCTGCGGACGTTGTAGTGGAACACCTGTGTGCAGTTGGGCTTGGCGAAGATGGCTTCATGCAACGGCCGACCGATCTTGCGGGCATCGATGTCAAAGGCAGCGACGATGTCGATATCGCCCGGGGCGTAGCCGGCGAGAATCGGGTGGGCCAGCCCGATGTGGGCGTCGGGGTCTTGGCGGGCGAACATCTCGCGATAGTAGTGGATCCCCTGCACCAGCGAGGAGGCACAATTGCCCACCCCCGCAATCGCGACGCGTATGTTGTCCATCGGACTCTCCCCGCGCTGCTGCGGGCGCGCTGAACCATACGGATGTGTCGATACTGGCAATTATAGGAGAGTTTGCGCGTTTCGTCAATCGGGATTGCTGGGTGAACATTCTGGGGACAAGCGCGGGTAAGCTCGGTGTCTATCGTTGCGGCGTCAGCAGCAGGAGAACCTCGCGGTTGCCGCCCTTGCCGCGGATGGTGCAGGGGGTGGCTGCCAGCACGTCGGCGCCGAGTTGCGTGAGTTGCCCGCGGACGGTGGCGAGGACATCGGCGGACTCCTCCCCGGTGAGCGGGCGGTAGAGCTTTCGGCCATGGATTTTGGCGTATTCGTAGTGGGGCTTGAGCAGCGAGACAATTGCGCCCCCGCCGCGGCCGGGCGGGAAGGACGACTCGGCGTCCAGCCACGCCAGGGCGGCTGGGATGATGCGCCGCTGCGGCGTCCAGGAGACGTCGACCACAGCGAGGTCCACCGTCGCCGGGGGGTCGAAGTGCAGGGCGTTGGTGCGTTCGTGGAGAGTTACGCGCGGGTCGTTCCGCAGCGTCCAGGCGAAATCCCCGTAGCCGGTGTCGACGGCGTAAACATGTTCCGCGCCGCGTTGCAGCAGGCAGTCGGTGAATCCGCCGACGTTGCAGCCGAGATCCACGCAGCGCAGGTCCGTTACGTCCAGGTCGAACTCGTCGAGGGCCCCGGCGAGCTTCTCGCCGCCTCGGGAGACGTAGGAGCGGGTTGGTTCGTCGCTGGAGGTCATGAAGGGTCTGGAGCGGTGATGGCCGAGGCGGGGTCGACCGGGGCGCAAGCAAATCGCCCACCAGCGATCAGGTTCAGCTGCGGTTTGACCCGCGCGTTGACCCGATCAAGCCGGAGGGCGAAGCTTGAATCGATCAGTCTGTTCCTGGCGTTACGCTTTGGCCTTGTCGAGCCTTTTCGACAGGCGGGCCTTCTTGCGTGACGCGGCGTTCTTGTGGATCGTTCCCTTGCGGGCGATCTTGTCCAGCGTGGAGAAGCAGACCTTCAGCTGCTCGGCGGCATCGGCGGTGTTGCCGTCCTCGATCAGCTCGTCGAACTTCTTGACGACGTCCTTGATCTGGTTCTTGCGCCAGCGATTGCGGGCACGCCGCTTGACGTCCTGTCGCATTCTCTTTTTGGCAGAGGGTGAATTCGCCACAAATCTCTCCTGTTGCGTTCAACGGGGTTCTGCATGTCGCCCTTCCTTCAGGGCGAACGAAGCATTATATCTCAGGCGTTGCGGAGGGCAAGCCCTTTTCGCGCAGATTCGCCGGTGATTTCGGCTGCGATCAACTTTCCTGCTGATTGGCCTTGGCGCGGGCGGCTTCGAGGCGGTCGCGGACGTCCTTGAAGTTGTAGTCCGTCTGGGCCACGTGGGAGAACTGCTCCTGGGCCTTTTTGTACTGCTCCATGTTCTCCAACGCGTCTCCGAGGTGGTATCGCAGTTCCTTGGCCTGATCCTCGGTGAGGTCCATGTCCAGGGCCCGCTCGAACGTCTCAGCCGCCTCGGTGTACCAGTCCTTGCGGGCGAACGCCTGGCCGAGATAGGTCATCGCCAGCCGCTGGCGGCGCGGGTCGCGCTGGGCCTGCTGCAGCGAGGCGATCGCTTCGTCCAGTTTGCCGGCAAGGAACTGCCGCCGTCCCAGCTCGTACTTGATGCCCAGGTCGGTCGGATAGTTCGCAGCCCGCTCGCCGTATTCTTCCAGCTCGAAGGCCAATTGGTTCTTGGCCTGCTCGGCGGCGGCATCGCGGTCGCCGTCCTGCACGAGTTTCCGGTAGCGCCGGGTCATCTGCTTGATGCGGATATCGCCCATGCGGACCTTGAACTGGTAGTTTTTGGTGTCCTGCCAGGCCTTGTTGAGGATGTCGATCGCCTCGTTCTCGTAGGAAGGATCCTCGGTGCGGGTCAGGGCGTCGACCAGGGCCATCACCTTCGCCGGAACGGTGGGGTTCTCGGCGTACTCGGCGCGGGTCTCCTCGATCTGCTGTTCGAGGTAGTTCTTGCTCTGGACCATCTGGTCGGCCTGGGAGAGCTTCATCTGCTCGTCGAGGTTCTTGACGGACTTCTTGAAGTCGCCCTGTTCGCCGTATCCGCCGGCCTTGAGGGTATCCAGCGCGCCGAGTTCCTTTTCCTTGTTCAGGAAGAACTCGTCCTCGGGGTTTGCTTCTCGTCCCAGCCGGCAGGCCTCCAGGGCGGCGTGGTATTCCTCGATGCTCTCGTAACTCTCCATTACCTTGCGGATGACGCGGATGTTGGGCTTCTTCGCCTGGCGCATCGCGTCGAGAATGATATCGGCAATCCAATCGACCAGGGGCGGGTGCTCCAGCTTGGTCGCGGCGTTGAGCACGTTGACCATCAGCTGCACGTTGCCGGGGTCCTTGGCGAGGAGGTACTCGGCGTTGGCGAGGTTCTCGGCAGGATCTTTCGACGAGCCATGCTTGAGGCTGTCCATCATGCCGGCCTTCTTGCCACCGGCGAGCTTCCGCTTCAGGGCGATCTCGCGCAGACGCTTGTGGCCGCGCTGGATGTCCTCGGGCTCTCGCTTGATGCCCTCGGTGTACATCTCGATGGCGAAGTCCCAGTTGCCGGTTTCCGCCACCTGGTCGGCGCGGTCGAAGAAGGCTTTGCCCTTTCCCTTGCGGGCGTCGGCAGCCTGCTGTGCGTCACTCGTCTCGGCCATGTTCGATCCTCATTGGGGGTACGACGATATCCTCTCCATGCTACCCGACAGCCCGCCACGGGGCAAGGGCTTCACGCGCGCGGTGCGCGCACAAACGCGGCGCCCGGGACTTCGCCGAGCGCCGCGCGGTGAACGGTTTGCCGAGGCGTCGGGCCTGCCTCAGACGGGGACGACTTCCGAGACCTCGGGAATCTCGGCTTTGAGGCGCCGCTCGACGCCCATCTTGAGTGTCATCGCCGCCCCGGGACAGCCCGCACACGCGCCCTGCAGACGCACCGAGACCTTGCCGGTCTCCTCGTCAACGTCGACCAGTTCGATGTCGCCTCCGTCGGCCTGCAGGTGCGGCCGAATGGTCTGGATGACCTCGGCGACTTTGTCCTTCATGGTGGTCTCTTCCGTCATCGTGGTTTCCCTTCGATTGAAGTTTTCGTCGTAACGCTCTCCATTATACCTGCTGCGGACAGCGAGGGAAGCGCCACCTTCGCCGAACGACCTGCGCCGGTGCATTCCCTGAGGAGGCGGGTCGGCCGCCTATACTGGTCACGGAGGAAGACACCGCGGCCTGTGATTCGTCGGTCGAGGCGGTGGAGAAGCCCAAAAAACGCCACCTGCTGGGATGCACTGCCAACAGGTTCTCACAGCTTCTCCCCCGGTTACTCACAACCGTATAGTCCTTCAGGAGATAGGCCAAATGCCCTTTCCTCCGGACCGGGCGATGCGTGTTGGAAAGTGTTGGCAACTGTTTTGGGAATGCGTGAAGGTGAGATTTGGCAACGATTTGCAGGAATGTTACTATATTTTGAAGATTAGGGTCTTGCAGCCACCATATGTTGGGCTTATGCTATGGAGTATCGTAGGAAAGCGGGTCGAGCCCGCCGCCTGTGCTCTGGCAGGATCCTTTCGCAGTACGGGGCGGCCGAGGTGTGGCCGCGAGTAATTTCGCAATTATGGAAATTGCCTGAAAATCGACCCGGGCCTGCGCACGTCATTATTCAGCGTTCGTCAGCAGGGCAGTTTGGGCATGTGGGAGATGGATATGTCGGCCAATCATTCTGAAGAATCCTTTGAGTACGGGCCTTCTCCGGAGGGTCTTCCGTTCGAGCGGACTTTCTCGGCGGACAATGAGAGTCCTTTCGAGCAGGTGACCTGGGAGAAGCGGTCGGCGAAGATTTCCGACGACAAGGGCGAGACGATCTTCGAGCAGCCCGACGTCGAGGTTCCTTCGGACTGGTCGCAGCTGGCGACGAACGTGGTGGTCAGCAAGTACTTCTACGGCGACGCCAAGAAGAAAGGCCATCGCGAGGCTTCCGTTCGCGACCTGGTCCACCGCGTGACGCGGACGATCGCCGACTGGGGTCGCGAGGACGGCGTGTTCGCCTCGGATGCCGACGCGGAGCGGTTCTATGACGACCTGACCTTCCTGACGGTCAACCAGTTCGGCTCGTTCAATTCCCCGGTGTGGTTCAACGTCGGGCTCCACCACGTCCGTGGCGTGGACGGCTCGGCGGCAGGGCATCACTGGGACTATGACAGGAACGAACCGGTCCCCACCGAGAACACCTACGAGTATCCCCAGGCCTCGGCGTGCTTTATCCAGTCGGTCGACGACACGATGGAAGACATCATGCGTCTGGCTGCCGACGAGGCCCGGCTGTTCAAGTTCGGCTCGGGAACCGGCAGCGATCTTTCCACGCTCCGTTCCAGCCGCGAGAAACTCTCGGGCGGCGGGACGCCCTCCGGGCCGATCAGCTTCATGCGCATCTTCGACCAGGTGGCGGCCGTGGTCCGCTCGGGCGGCAAGACGCGCCGGGCCGCCAAGATGCAGTCGCTCCGCGTGGACCATCCGGACATCAAGGAATTCGTCAACTGCAAGACCGACGAAGAGCGCAAGGCCTGGGCGCTGATCGAGCAGGGCTACGACGGCTCGTTCAACGGCGACGCCTACGCCTCGGTGATGTTCCAGAACGCCAATCTTTCGATCCGCGTGACCGAGGAGTTCATGCAGGCGGTGATGGACGACGACGACTGGCAGACCTACGCCGTCACCAGCGGCGAGCCCCTGGAGAAGTACAAGGCCCGCGAACTGATGCACGACATCGCCGAGGGGACGCACGTCTGCGGCGACCCGGGCGTGCAGTACCACACGACGATCAACAAGTGGCACACCTGCCCCAACAGCGGGCCGATCAACGCGTCCAACCCGTGCAGCGAGTACATGTTCGTGAACGACTCTGCCTGCAACCTGGCGAGTCTGAACCTCATGAAGTTCCGCCGACCCGACGGGTCATTCGACGTCGATCGGTTCCGGGCTGCGGTCCGCACGTTCATCATCGCCCAGGAAATCCTCATCGACCGGGCCAGCTACCCCGGCGAGCGGATCTGCCGCAACAGCCACAACTTCCGCCCGCTGGGACTGGGCTACGCGAACCTCGGGGCGCTGATCATGTCCCTGGGTTGGCCGTACGACAGCGAAGGTGGCCGGGCGACGGCCGGCGCGATCACGGCGATCATGACCGGCGCCGCCTACGAGACCTCCGCGGAGCTGGCATCGCGGCTGGGGACGTTCCCGGAATACTACAAGAACCGCGATGACATGCTCCGGGTGATCAAGATGCACCGCGGCGCGGTCGAAGGCATCGCCGAGAAGGACTGCCCCGCCGACCTGGTCACCGCCGCCCGCCGCAGCTGGGACCAGGCCCTCTGTGCCGGCGAGAAGATGGGCTACCGCAACGCCCAGGTGAGCGTGCTGGCGCCCACGGGCACCATCGGGTTCATGATGGACTGCGATACGACCGGCATCGAGCCGGACATCGCGTTGGTGAAATACAAGCAGCTCGCCGGTGGAGGCATGCTGAAGATTGTCAATCGCACCGTTCCGTTGGCGTTGGAGCGTCTGGGATATTCCAGGGACGAGATCTCCCAGATCATCGAGTACGTCGACGAGAACGATATGATCGAAGGCGCGCCGGGGCTCAAGGACGAACACCTGGCCGTCTTCGATTGCGCCTTCAAGCCCGCCAATGGCAGCCGATCCATCCACTACATGGGCCACATCCGCATGATGGGTGCCGCCCAGCCCTTCCTCTCCGGGGCGATCTCCAAGACCGTCAACATGCCCACCGAGGCGACGATCGACGAGATCATGCAGGTCTACATCGACTCCTGGAAGCTCGGGCTCAAGGCCGTGGCGATCTACCGAGACGGCTCGAAGCGCACCCAGCCGATGAACGTGTCGATGAAGCAGCAAGCCGCCGCCGAGATCGAGGCGATCTCCGCCGAACAGCTCGAAGCCGCCCGCCGCGAGCCGCATCGTCACCGCCTGCCGGCGACCCGCCCGTCGCTGACCCACAAGTTCGACGTCGCCGGGCATGAGGGCTATCTCAACATCGGCCTCTACGAAGACGGCCACCCCGGCGAGCTGTTCATCACGATGGCCAAGGAAGGCTCGACCGTCGGGGGCATGATGGACGCCTTCGCCACAGCCATCTCGCTGTGTCTGCAGTACGGCGTTCCGCTCGATCAGCTGGTCAAGAAGTTCTCCCACCAGCGGTTCGAGCCGAGCGGCATGACCTCGAACCGGGATATCCCGTTCGCCAAAAGCATCGTCGATTACGTCTTCCGCTACATGGGCATGACGTTCCTTGAGGAGTACCGCAAGGCCAATATGCCCAATCGCGGGGGCAGCAGCAAAGCAGCGTCCGAGGCAGGCAAGGATGGCCGAAGCTCGGAACCGCAAAGCGCCGAAGGGGCGCCCGCCAAGGAAGGTAAGGGGCCCTTCGGTGCGATTTTTCCGGGACTCTACGTAGGCAACGCCGCCTCCCGGGAAAAGAAGGCCAACCCGCCTGCGGCGTCCTCCGGCAAGACGCCCACCACCGCCGCGGCCGCCGCGGGAAAGTCGTCCACCGGCGGAGGCAAAGCGACATCGCCGGCCACCCGGACGCGAAGCATCACGCGCGTGGACGACCAGTTCTCGCACTACCAGGAAGATGCCCCCGCCTGTGACATCTGCGGGTCCATCACCGTCCGGAACGGCAACTGCTACAAGTGCTACAACTGCGGTTCGTCGCTGGGTTGCAGCTGATCGCCGCGAAGGCCGGGAAAAAAGGCCGATATATGCAGCAGGGCGTATACAATTAGGGAGTGAGCGTTCCGACCCACCCGAACCTGCCATGAGGCGGGATGGACGCAGCAGCGCGTCGGCCTGGAGGGATACGCGCAAGTGGGGCGATCGCCGCTGCAAGTCGGCCTGACGTGCGGACATGCCAATATGCGGGCTCCTGTTTTGGGTCACTTTCCGATTTTTTTGGGTTTGAATGTGATAATCCTTTAAAGATTGAAATCGGTAAGTTCCGAGTTATATTGCAGTAAGTTGTCCGCTGCATCCTGAACGATGTAGGTCTCCCTCCGCCTGCATCGAGGTTGCGGCAATAATGGCGATGCCAAGGTCTCCCTCCACCTGGCATCGCCTCTTTTATGCGCAGCCCAGCCGCTCGTCGCCTGGTCGAGAGAAAGCCCGCCGAACACGAGTGGGTGTCACCGGCGTCTCCCTGCGCCGGTGCCGTAGGCGCAGGGCTCGCAACTTGTTGCGGGCGCGACACCGAAGACGAAGACAGAACAGAACACGGGCTTCAGACCAGAATGCTCGTCCATGCCCGCTGCGATTCTGAGCATTCCCCCGCGCACACCTCGCCCTTTACGCTTCCGGGAAGCCCGTGGCACCCGCGATTCGCGCGTCGCTTGTCGCTCGATACCCCCACCTTTCGCTTCGCTCAAGATGGGGCTTCAACGATGCTTCGGATGCCACCGGCGTCTCCGCACGCCGGTGCTTTGGGATCCCATCCAACCCGGCGTTAACACGCCGGGCTTCCTCGTCGATTATCCGTCCGGCTAACGCGCGGAAACTCCCATACCCGGCAAGGCCGTAGGGCTCGCAACTTGTTGCGGGCGCGATCGCAGGCCGA
>CAZFPT010000155.1:0-5503 GCA_964521005.1 uncultured Planctomycetaceae bacterium
GCCCAAGCGAGCTGAGCAACCGGGTTGCTCCGTTCCTCCCTCGCTGCGCTCGGTCGAACCGGCACAAGCCCGGGCACCCGAATTATGGTTGAAGCCCCATGGTGAGCCTGCCGGGAGCTTGTCGAAGGACACGACGAAGTGCAGGGCGGTTTCCCATTGCCCCCGGAGGGGTTCTGCCCGACACTGTGGGCATGGACCGGATTTCTCTCATCGCGACCACCACGTTCGGGCTGGAGGCCGTCGCTTCGCGCGAGCTGGAGGCGCTGGGCTACGAGCCCGAGATCGTCTCCAGCGGGCGGATCGAGTTTGCCGGCGACGCCTCGGCGATTGCCCGGGCGAATCTCTGGCTCCGCTCGGCCGACCGCGTGCTGCTGAAGGTCGGGCAGTTCCACGCCGACGATTTCGGCACGCTTTTCGACGCCACTGCCGAGTTGCCCTGGGAGCGGTGGATTGGCCCGGACCAGGCATTCCCCGTTCGCGGCCGATCCGTGCGGTCGAAGCTCTCCTCCGTGCCCGCCTGCCAGCGGATCGTCAAGAAGGCGATCGTCGAACGCCTGCGAAGAGTTCACAATCGACACACGCTCCCGGAGAACGGCCCCGAAGCCCGCATCGAGATCGCGCTGCTCAAAGACACCGCCACGCTCACGCTGGACACCACCGGAGCGGGGCTGAACAAACGCGGCTACCGCCCCATCGCCGGCAAGGCCGCCCTGAAGGAAACCCTCGCAGCGGCCCTGGTGCAGCTGAGTTTCTACGCGCCCGACCGGGCGATGCTGGACCCCCTGTGCGGGACCGGAACCATCTGCATCGAGGCGGCCATGATCGGGCGGAACATCGCGCCGGGCCTGGAGCGGACCTTTGCAGCCGAGCATTGGCCCACGGTGGACGCGACGGTCTTCCGCGACGCCCGCAGTGACGCGCGCGAGGCGATCCGACCCAAGCTCGACGCGCCCATTGAGGGCAGCGACATCCACGCCGGGGCGCTGTCCCTGGCCCGCCGGAATGCCGAAGCCGCCGGCGTCGCCGAGGATATCATCTGGAAGCAGGCGGACTTCCGCCAACTCGCACCAGCCGAGACGTACGGCGTGCTGGTCACCAACCCGCCCTATGGTCGACGGGTGGGCGAGGGCGACGCGGGGGCGCTGTATCGCGACATGCCGCTGGTGTTCCGCAACCTGCGCACCTGGTCGCTGTTCGTGCTGACGGCAGAGAAGGCCTTCGAGCGGATCGTCGGCCGATCCGCCGACCGGCGCCGCAAGCTCTACAACGGCAACATCGAGTGTACCTACTATCAGTTCCACGGGCCCCCACCGCCCGCGTCGGCGGCGACCGAAAGACCCATCGAGCAGATCGACCCCGCTTTCGGCGGGCTCAGCGACCACGCCCGCCAGCAGGCTGAGGCATTCGCCAATCGCCTCGAGAAGATGGCCCGTCACCGGCGGCGCTGGCCGAAACGGGGTATCCACTGCTACCGCCTCTACGAGCGGGACATCCCCGAGGTGCCTCTCATCGTCGACCGCTACGAGGACGCCCTGCACATCGCCGAATACGATCGGCCTCACGAGCGGACGCCCGCCCAGCACGCCGACTGGATCGACCTGATGTGCGAGACAGCGGCCGCGACGCTGGAGATCGACCCGGGGAAGGTCTTCGTCAAAACCCGTCGCCGCCAGCGGGGCCTCTCGCAGTACGAGCGCCAGGCCGAGGCGAAACACCAGCAGGTCGTCCGCGAGGGCGAACTCAAGTTCCTCGTGAACCTCTCGGACTACCTGGACACGGGGCTGTTCCTGGACCACCGCATCACGCGGTCGATGGTGGGCGACGAGTCGGCCGGCAAACGGGTGGTGAACCTGTTCGGCTACACCGGGTCGTTCAGCGTGTACGCCGCTGCGGGCGGCGCGAGGCAGACGGTGACGGTCGACCTGTCCAACACCTACCTCGACTGGTCCCGGCGAAACATGGCCCTCAACGGGTTCGACGGACCGTCTCACCTTTTTCAGAGGGCCAACGTGGCAGAGTGGCTCGGGCAGCTGCATGCCTCGGAGCGGTTCGACCTGGCGATTGTCGATCCGCCGACGTTCAGCAACAGCAAGTCCATCGAGACCGACTGGGACGTGCAGGCCCATCACGCCATGCTTCTTCGTGAGCTCCGCGGATTCATGAGCCCCGGCGGGGTGATTTACTTCTCGACGAACTATAGGCGATTCAAGCTGGACGAGGTCGCCCTGCAATCGGCGGGCATGGAGATCCGGGACATCACGAAGCAGACCATCCCCGAGGACTTCCGCAACCAGCGGATCCATGCCGCCTGGCGCATCGTCTGCCCGTGACCAACGGATGCTCCGGATTTTTTGCATTTCTGGTGTTGCGCATCTCGGGGCAGCGGGGTATGGGGCGGTAGAGGTGGATCATGACCGGACAGCGAACGGACGAACAGCTGATGCAGGACGTGGCAGCAGGATCCGGGCGGGCGTTGGACTCGCTCATGCAGCGCTGGCGCGGGCCTGTATGGTGCTTCATCGATCGGATGTGTCGTCGCGACGACACGGACGACCTGTACCAGGAGGTGTGGACGCGCCTCTATCGGTATCGAAAGCGGTACAAGCCCTCCAAGCCGTTCCGTCCCTACCTGTTCGCCATCGTGGTCAATACGTGTCGCTCGGCACTGCGTCGGCGGGATTCCTGGCTGACGCAATCGCTGGACAGCAGCGAACCGCTTCCGGACCCCGCCGATGCCGGCGACCCGCTCGCCCGGGCGATCCGTCAGGAGCAGTCTGCCGCGTTGCGCCGGGCGATCCACAGGCTCCCTCCCGCCCAGCGTGAGGTGATGCTCCTGTACCTGATCTGCTCCAGCGACCACCGCATGATCGCCTCTGCCCTGGGCAAACGCCCCGCCTCGGTGCGAACCACGATGCACCGGGCCCTGCAGCGTTTGCGATCGACCCTGAAGTACTTCACAACCCCCTCGCGGGAGGTGCACCATGAAACCCAATCAAACCCGACAGCTTGATGACCTGATGGATCGGCTCCTCTTCGACCTGCTGGACGCCGAGGCCGAAGCCCGCGTTCGCGAGAAGATCGAAGACGATCCCGAATGGCAGTTGGCCTACGAGAAGGCCGTCGCGCGGAAGCGCGTGCTCACCGGCGATCTCCGCCAGGCCGCCAACGCCGCCCAGGACCGTCCCCTCGCCTCGGCTGGGGACGTGCTCTCCGCCGAGCGCGAGCGCAGGCAGGTGGCCCGGCGTCGATTGCTGAAGTTCTCGAGCCTCCCGGCTGCGCTGGCGGCTGCGGCGCTGGTGATGTTTGCCGTCTCGGCGTACTACCACCATTACGCCGTCCCGCCGCAGCGCGTGCTCCGCGTGCTGGGGCAGGATGAACAGCTCGGCGGCGCTACCGCCAGCCTGGTCGCCACCGTGAGCGACCACGAAGGCAACCGCCAGGCGAACGTACCGGTCGAACTGGCCCTGAAAGGTCCGTCCGGGCAGGTCCACACCCTGGCACGATGGACCACCGACCGCAAGGGCGTAGCCGCCGGGACCGTGAACATGCCCGATTGGCCCACGGACACCTACACGCTGGTGGCCCGCACGCCGGACGCCGACCTGGCCCGCGTCGAGACGCCCATCCGCATCACGCGCGGGTCCAAGGTGTTCCTCTCCACCGACAAACCGATCTATCAGCCCGGCCAGACGATCCACATGAGGCTGATGGCGCTGGCCAACCCCACGCACAAACCGCGCGGCGGTGCGGCGGCGACCCTCACCGTGACCGACCCTGCCGGCAACCTGATCTCGCGGGACGAACTGACGCTCAGCGAGTATGGCATCGCCTCGGCCGACCTGCCCCTGGACGCCCAGATCGCCCCCGGGCGGTATCGCATCAAGGCGGACGTCGCCGGCGTCGTCAGCGAGCAGACCGTCGAGGTGTTCCACTACAAGCTGCCCGCGTTCAACGTGGCTGTCAGCACCGACAAACCCTACTACCTGCCCGGCCAGGTCGTCACCGGAACCGTCCGGGCCCGCTACCATTTCGGCAAGCCCGTCACCGGTGGCGAGGTCGAGCTGTACCTGGCCGATTATGCCCTGTCCAGCGAGAACGTCCTCGAGAAGCTCACGCTCAAGACCGACTCCGACGGCCAGGCGCGGTTCGAGCTGAAGCTGCCCGATACGCTGGTGGCCCACAAACGCACCGCCGGCAACGCCGAGCTGACCCTCACCGCCCGCGTGCGGGACACCGCCCGGCAGGAGTACACCGGCTCGCGCGACGTGCAGGTCGCCCCGCAGGACATCCGCATCGCCGTGGTCGTGGAGAATGGCGTGTTCACCGAGGGCCTGCAGAACCGCGTGTTCCTGGTGACCAGCTACCCCGACGGCCGACCGGCGAAAACGCGGCTGCGCATCGAGGAGTTCGTCGAAACGCTGCAGACCGACGACGCCGGCGTGGCGGTGGCACGCATCGACAACGTGCCCGAACGGCTGACCCTCGTCGCCGTCGACGAGGCAGGCCGCAGCGGCCGAAAGGAATACCGCCTGGGCTCCACCACGAGCGAGGGGATGATTCTCCGCACGGACAAGCCCACCTACACCGCCGGTGAGACGGCCAGGCTGGACATCCGCGCCACCCGCGGCGGCGACGTGTACGTGGACGTCATGCAGGGCGAGCGGGCAATGCTCACCCGCGTGGTCACCCTCGAAAACGGCCGGGCGCAGCTCGCGCTGGACCTGCCTGCCGAGCTGAGCGGAACGCTGCGGCTGCACGCCTACCGCCTGGATCGCGAGGGCGAATGGCTGGGGCGCGACGTGCTGATCGTCGTCAAGCCAGCCGATGAGCTGATCGTCGACGTTACGCAGGATCGCGACATCTACCGCCCCGGCGACGAGGCGACGTTGCGGTTCAGCGTCACCACGCGCGATGGTGCGCCCTCGGCAGCCGCCCTGTCGCTGGCGGGCGTGGACGAGGCCGTCTTCTCGGTGCATCCCATGCTTGGCGGGTTGGGCAAGATCCTTCGAGGCCTGGACGAAGAACTGCTCCGCGGCGCGATCGAGATTCACGGCTTCACGCCGCTGTTGATGCACAAAGACGATTACGCCCGCGCGGTGCTCTGTGCGGCTGCCCCCGCTCCGACCAGCCGATCGATGGACAACACCCCGCCGCTGGAGGACCTGCGTTACCTGGTGGATCGTGGCCTGATCGGCGAGGACGTCCTCACGGAGCAGAACTGGCCGGCCTTGCGGATCCAGCTGCGCAGGCAGTTTGCCGAAAACCCCGATCTCAAAGAGCTCTTCCCCGCGCGGTTCGTCAAAGCCGTCGAGATGGCGCCCAACGCGCGGTTCAGCCTCGGGTCCGACAACGAACTGGCAGCCATCCAAGAGTATCACGCTCGCCGGGAGGTCGCCTTCGAGCGGACCGACACGTTCCAGGAGATGGGCGTCATCCTGCTGATCGCCGCCGGATGCGTGGTTGTTCTGGCGGTCCTGCTGTCGTTGCGCCTGGATGCCTTCAT
>CAZFPT010000155.1:5603-7991 GCA_964521005.1 uncultured Planctomycetaceae bacterium
CGCCGGTGAATCGGCCCCGGCCCGGACACGGAGCGACTTCCCCGAGACGCTCCTGTGGAAGCCCCAGCTCATCGCCGGGGCGGACGGACAGGCCGTCCTGCGCCTGCCGCTGGCCGACAGCATCACGACGTGGCGCATCACGGGTTCTGCCGTCAGCTCAGCCGGTGTGCTGGGCACGGTCGAAACCGGCGTGAAGGTGCATCAGCCCTTCTTCCTGGACATCGACGCGCCCCAGACGCTCACCGTGGGCGACCGGGCCTCGCTGCCGGTGGTGCTCTACAACTACACCGGCGAGCCGATCACCGTGCAGCTCACCGCCTCGGCACGGACGGGCCTGAGCGTGACCGACGGGAGCATCCCGCCGGTCTCCCTCCAGCCGGGGCAGGTGCTCCGCACGCTCGTGCCCGTCGAAGCGTCGGGCGTCGGTCGCGGCGAGATCCGCGTGGAAGGACGCGCCGGGCAGTTTGCCGACGCCGTGCGTCGCTCCATCGACGTGGTGGCTGAGGGCATCCCCCAGACGCGCGTCGCCAGCGGAGCCGTCACCCGGGCGTCCGAGACGATCGCCCTGACCATCCCGGACCACGCCCAGCCGGGCAGCATCGACGTGAGCATGAAGATCTATCCCTCGACCTTCTCCGAACTGCTGGACGGGCTGGAGGGAATCTTCCGCATGCCGCATGGCTGCTTCGAGCAGACCTCCTCCACCACCTACCCCAACGTGATGGCGTTGGCGTACATGAAGGCCCACTCCCTGGGCAACGCAGCTGTCCTCGCCAAGGCCGACCGCTACGTGCAACTGGGCTACCAGCGGCTGTTGACCTTCGAGAACCGCCAGTCCGGCGGGTTCGGCTGGTGGCCCGGCGGGGCGAAGCCCAACCCCGTGCTCACCGCCTACGGACTCATGGAGTTCGCGGACATGGCCAAGGTCCGCACCGTGGATCCCGCGCTGCTGGACCGCACGGTGAAATACCTCGCCAAGCTCCAGAAAACCGACGGGTCGTGGCTGTTCCGCAACGGCATTTTCCACGAGCCCTTCACCGAGGGTGACAACGGCCCGCTGGCCATCACCGCCTACATCACCTGGGCCATCGCCCATCATGACGCGTCCCACTCTGCCGCCCTGGGCGGGGCCGGCTACATCGCCAGCCACGTCGCATCGACCGATCGGCCTCACACCCTGGCCCTGTGCATCAATGCCCTGGCCGCCATCGAGCCGAGCCACCCGGCGCTGAAGGGCGCACGGGTTCGCCTGGCCGCCCTCGCCGACAGCAGCAAGCAAGGCCGGGCCAGTTGGGGCACCGTCTCGGCGACCGCCCTGGCCGTACTGGCGCTGCGAGAGGATGTCCAGTACAGCAGGCTCACCACCGAGGCCCTGACGTGGCTGACCGACAAACGCGACAGCCACGGCACGTGGGGTTCGACCCATCCGACGATCCTGGCGTTCAAGGCGATTCTGGCAGCCTCCACCGCCCCCCAGCGGCGCGACAAGCCGGCCGTCTTCAGCGTGATCGGGCCCGACGGCGACACGCGCATCGGGCAGCTCACCGTCCGCCCGGAGAACTCGGACGTCGTGCATCGCGTGAAACTGGCCGGGCTGGACCGCCCGGGCACCTACCGCCTGCAGCTGCTGAACGACAGCGGCGAGGGGATGGCCTGGCAGATCGCCACCCGCTACCGCTCGACTGCGGCGATGGACGCCCCGGCCACGCCGGCCCCGGTGTCGGTCTCGGTGGACTACGACCGCACGAACCTCACCGTCGACCAAAGCGTGACGGTCTCGGCCACCATTCGCAACGAAACCACCGCCGCCGCGGAGATGCCGCTGATCGACATCGGCACCCCGCCCGGGTTCGTCGTGCGGGCCGAAGGGCTCGAGAAGCTCCGGCAGCGCGGCGTCATCAGCCGCTATACCATCACCGCCCGCGGCGTGATCGTGTACATGGACAAGCTGCCCGCCCGCTCGAAGGTGACCCTCACCTACGAGATGGTCCCGACGATGCCGATCCGGGCCAAGGCCCGCCCGATTTCCGCCCAGCCGTACTACAAGCCCGAGGAGGCCTCGCACACCGCCCCGGCGACGTTCACCGTGGTGGAAAGCTGATCGGCCGCACTCCTGCAGGCCCGTCGGCTGCACGCACACAGGCCCGGGTGCCCCTGAGAGTTCGGGTACCCGGGCCTGTGTTGTTGCACGTTCGGGGGGGCCGTGCCGTGGCTGAGGGTCTTCTCACGGCTGGGCTCATGCCGTCAGCGCACGCTGGAATGACAACCGATTTGCCCTTGCCGCCCGGCCGGGGGCGCGGGAGAATGCAGGCCGACAATGAAGGGGCTTGCCGATGACGGCAGCCGAGACATCTCCAGCGCCGCGTCGCATGGCCGAGAGCGCGAAAG
>CAZFPT010000156.1:0-2495 GCA_964521005.1 uncultured Planctomycetaceae bacterium
TTGCGAAGCTGGTTTGAGAAACAGAACAGACCATGGGCTGGAAGCCCATGCGACGGAAAAGCATCCCATCGGCGGAGTCAGTCTCCCAGCGCCGAGAGGGCCTCTTCCACGCCGTTGAGCTCCTGGATGAGCTGGTCGAGTCGTTCCCGCTCGCGTTGCACGACGTCGGCGGGCGCCTTGTTGACGAAGTTCTCGTTGCCGAGCTTTCCCTCGATCCCGCGGATGCCCTTGGTGAGCGTCTCCTTCTGCTTGGTCAGCCGTTGCAGCTCGGCTTCGCGATCGACGACATCCAGAACGATCAGCTTCATCGCTCCGATCGTCCCCGCCGCCGAGCCGGAGGGCAGCTCACCGGCGTCGTCGGTGACGGTGACGTTCTCCAGGGCGGCGAGGTTTCGCATGAGCTCGACGTTGTCCCGCAACAGCTGGGCCTGCTCGGCGTCGGCGGTTTCGAGAATGACGTCGATCTTCCGGGAGGGCGCGACGTTGTTCTGTGTGCGGATGTTGCGGATCTCGCGGATGATCTCCCGCAGCAGCCCGAACTGCCGTTCGATGTCCTCGTGAATGCTCGCGCTGTCGGCGACGGGCCAATCGGCACGCACCAGCATCTGGGCGGCAGTGCGGTCTTCCGGGCCCCGTCGCGGGGCGGCGTCGCCCAGCGCTCGCCAGATGCGTTCGGTGATGAACGGCACGACCGGATGCAACAGCCTGAGAATGCTGTCCAGCGCGTGGGCCAGCACAGCCTTGGGGGCGGCCTGGTCGTCGGCGATGCGATGCTTGCACGCTTCGAGATACCAGTCGCAGAAATCGTCCCACACGAAGTGGTACAGCCGGTCGGCCAACTCGTTGTAGCGGAACCCTTCCAGGGCGGCGGTGACGTCGCGGATGGTCGCGTTGAGGCGCGAAAGAATCCACCGGTCGGCGAGGTCTTCGTGGGGGCGCACCTCGGACCATGCCGGCAGGTCCCCGATGTTCATCAGAGCGAATCTCGATGCGTTCCAGAGCTTGTTGCAGAAGTTCCGCCCGATGTCGAATTTCGGCGAGGAGTTCACCGTCCGCCCGTCGGGCAGGGTGATTTCCTCGACGGGCATGCGGACGTCCTGGGTCTGGGTGGTCATCGAGACCATCGTAAACCGCATCGCGTCGGCCCCGTGCGAGTCGCAGATATCCAACGGATCGATCCCGTTGCCGAGGCTTTTGGACATCTTTCTGCCTTGCCCGTCCTGGATCATCGCGTGGATGAACACGTCCGAGAAGGGGATATCGCCCAGGCAGTACTGACCCATCATGACCATCCGCGAGACCCACAAGGTGATGATCTCGCGGGCTGTGCACAGCACGTCGCCGGGGTAGTACTTCCGCAGGGCCGGGGTGTCCTTGGGCCAACCCAGCGTACTGAAAGGCCAAAGGGCGGAGGAAAACCACGTGTCCAGCACGTCGGGGTCCTGGGCGAAGCCCATCTGCTCGATGCGGGCTTCGAGCTTCTCGCTGTCCGGATCGGTGCAGATGTAGGCGCGGACCCAGCCGGGGCGGGCCGGATGCTCATCCACGCGGAGCTGGTATCGCCCCAGCCCGTCCACCGCGTCGTTAAACGCCTCGCCGGCGGCGGCATCGAGAGCGGCGCAGACGGCCGTATCCGGGCCGCGATCCGTTCCGGTGCGTTTGGCGCCGGCGGGCAATTCCAGGTCCATGGACCAGACGGGAATCCGGTGCCCCCACCACAGCTGGCGGGAGATGGGCCAGTCGCGCAGATTCTCCAGCCACGTCCGATACGTATGGCCGTAACGATCGGGCGTGAAGTTCAGTCGGCCTTCCATGAGCGGTTTCAGTGCCAGCCCCGCCAGCGAGTTGGCCGGGACGTTCGTCTCGCCGATGGTGCCGGTTCCGAATGTCTCGCCGAGGTGTTCGACGGGCTGATTGACCGCGACGTACCACTGGTCGGACAGGTACGGCTCGATGGGCACGTGGCTGCGGTAGCTGTGGCCGACCTCGTGGGTGTAGTCCCGCACCTCCCCGAGGAGCTGCTCCTGGCGGAACCATTCGACGATGGCTTCGCGGGCCTCGAACCGGTCCATGCCCAGGAACTGTTCGGCATCGCTGCCTCGCGCGTCCTCCCAGCCGTGACGGTCGGAAATGGTCCCGTCCGGGGCCATCACGTTGACGAACACGAACGGCCGGGGGTCGTCGGCGTCTTCCGGTGCGACGATGGCCGCGATGGCTTTGAGGTTCCGCTCGCCGATCTGGTAGTCGTTCGGGTCGTGGGCGGGGGTGACCTTCAGGAAGCCGGTGGAGTGGCGTGCCTTCTCGTCGTCGCTGTCCGGGTCGGGCAGCACGACGTGGTCGTCGGCGATGATCGGGATCTCCCGGCCGACGATCGGCAGGCGGACCGTCTTACCCACCAGATACTTCGCCCGCGGGTCGTTGGGGTTCATTGCGATGGCGGTGTCGCCCAGCATGGTCTCCGGGCGCGTCGTGGCGACGGTGACGTGGGTGAGGGT
>CAZFPT010000156.1:2595-7957 GCA_964521005.1 uncultured Planctomycetaceae bacterium
TGTCGCCCAGCATGGTCTCCGGGCGCGTCGTGGCGACGGTGACGTGGGTGAGGGTTTCTGTCTCCACCTCCACCGGATGGGCGAGCGGGTACTTGAGGTTCCAGAAGAACCCCTTGATGGTCTCGTGCTCGACCTCGTCGTCGGCCAGGACCGTCTGGGTGGCCGGGTCCCAGTTTACCAGTCGCTTGCCGCGGTAGATGAGTCCGTCGGCGAAGAGCTTGAAAAACACCTCGCGGACGGCCCGGGCGCAGACCTCGTCCATGGTGAACCGCTGGCGGTCCCAGTCGCACGAACAGCCGATGGTCTTGAGCTGGTTGGTGATGCGCTCTTCGTACTCGTCCTTCCAGCTCTGAACGCGGGCGATGAATTCGTCCCGTTCGAACTCGGTGCGGCGTTTGCCTTCCTCCGCCAGCAGGCGTTTCTCCACAACGGTCTGCGTGGCGATGCCCGCATGGTCGGTTCCGGGCATCCAGAGCGTGTTGCATCGCTGCATGCGACGCCAGCGGATCAACACGTCCTGCAGCGTGTTGTTCAGGGCATGGCCGAGGTGCAGGGCGGCCGTCACGTTCGGCGGGGGGATCACGATGCAGTAGCTTTTACCCTCGGCCGTCGGGTCGGCGTGGAAGGACTTCTCCTCCAGCCACGTGTTGTAGATCGCCTCTTCCGTGCCGGTCGGATCGTATGTCGTGCTCAGTTCACTGGTCATGTCGCTTCTTTCATCCCGGGGGTGCGAGTTGGCGGCTGGGCGTTATACCGCATCGGAGGGGCGGTCCGCCACGATCGAGTAAGGGCTCAGCCAGCGGCGTCTTCGGCGTCGCGGAACACCATGTACTCCACGGCGTCGACCATCGCCTGCCACGAGGCGTCGATGATGTTCTCGCTGACACCCACGCTGCCGAAGTACGTCTCGGCGTCCGAATCGTGCCAGTCCACCACCACGCGCACCTTGGCGGCCGTCTCGGCAGCCGTGTTCACCACGCGGACCTTGTAGTCCATAAGATGAAGCTTCTGCACGCAGGGGTAGCAATCGCAGATCGCCGCTTCCAGCGCCTCGTGCAGCGAGTTGAACGGCCCGTCGCCCTCCGAAACCGTATGACGGGTCTCGCCGTCAAGCATCACCTTGACCGTCGCCTCGGTGCCCACCTCGAGCCCGTCGCGCCGCAGAATCGTGCAGCGATAGTGATCCAGCTCCCACAGCGGGCGATACCACTGCCCGCCCAACTCGCGGCGGATGAGCATCTCGTAGCTTGCCTCGGCCGCCTCGAACTGATAGCCCTCGTTCTCCAGTTCCATCAGCTTCTTGAGGATGCGTCGCTGGGCGTCTTTGTCCTCGGCCAGGCCGAATTTCTTCGGGGTGGCCGCGGCGATGTTGCTCACTCCGGACAGTTCGCTGACGAGAATCCGGCGCGTGTTTCCGACCAGCTCGGGGGTCATGTGTTCGTAGGTGCTCACGTTCCGCTGGACGGCGTGCACGTGCATTCCGCCCTTGTGGGCGAACGCCGAGGCCCCCACGAAGGGCTGGTTGTCGCGGAAGTTGAGATTCGTCACCTCATAGACGTAGCGGGAGGTCTCGGCGAGCTTCTTCAGCGTGCCGGGTCGAAGGACCTCGCAGCCGTACTTGACCGCGAGATTGCCGATCACCGCACAGAGATCGGCGTTTCCGCAGCGTTCGCCGATTCCGTTGATGGTTCCCTGCACGTGCGTCGCGCCGTGTCGGACCGCTGCCAGGGAATTGGCCGTCGCCAGGTCGCCGTCGTTGTGGCAGTGGATTCCGATCGTGACGGTCTTGAACCGCCCGCGCACCGCGTCGACGGCCTCGGCCACCTGCTCGGGCAGCGCGCCGCCGTTGGTCTCGCAGAGCGACAGGCATCTCGCTCCGGCATCGACGGCCGCGGCGAGCGTCTCCAGGGCGTACTCCGGATTCGCCCGGTAGCCGTCGAAGAAGTGCTCGGCGTCGTAAATGCACTCGCGATCCCGCCGGACCATCAGGGCGACCGAGTCGGCGATCATCCGCAGGTTCTCGTCGTCGCTGACGCGCAGGACCTCCTTGACGTGCAGGTCCCAGGTCTTTCCGACGATCGTCACGACGGGCGCTTCGCTGTCGAGCAGGGCGTTCATGCCCGTGTCGTCCTCGGCGGCGATGTTCTTGCGGCGGGTCATCCCGAACGCCGCCAGACGGGCGTGCTTCATCCGGCGGGATTTCATCTCGCGGAAGAAGGCTTCGTCCTTGGGGTTGCTCAGCGGATAGCCGCCCTCGATGTAGTCCACCCCCAGTTGATCCAGGGCCTCGGCGATGGCGAGTTTGTCCTGCACCGAGAGGCTTACGCCCTGGGCCTGGGTGCCGTCGCGCAGGGTCGTGTCGTAGATTTCTACTCGTGTATTGTCGTTCATGGTCATGTTCTCATCGGGTTTCTGTTCGGCGCTGCTGAACACAGGTGCGGCGGCGGGGGCAGCTCGACCCATCCGCCAAAAAAAGCCCTCAGGCCTCAAGGAGCCTCAGGGCTGGGGGCGCGGGAAGAGGTCGGCCGCCCTAAGGCGCGGGGGTGTGCGTTTCCCCGGCAATCATGACGGCGCGGAGGTCGGGCCGTCCCTCAACAAGAAGGGCGCCACCGAGAGACGTGTTACCGTCGGCCTTCCGCATCGATCCTTGTCCTTTCGCCGGGACCCGATCGTTCCTCAGGCCCGGACCTCCGGATTATACGCGCCGATCGGATCGGTTCAACAGCCGATTTGCAGCTGCCATGGCGCAATGGTCAGGCCCGCCCGGCGAACCGGACGGGCCTGTTTGAGAACAGAAGACAGCAGATCGGCAAACCAGCCCAGCCCTGGCGGACCCGGCGGTTTGGCCGTCGACTAGAACTGCGAGAGCGTCTCCTCGTCGCCGTCCTCCATGGGAATGACCGAGTCGGCGGTTTCCTTCTTCGGCGCAGCCCCTGCCTTATTGACGGCCGGTCGTTTCAGCCCGCTCCCGCTCTGCCTGGGGCGGGACTTGGTTTCCACACGGTACTCCGAACGGGCCTTGGTCGTCGACCGGGCGGAAGATCGCTGCTCGGACTTCTTGACCATCGCCTGGAGCACAAGAACCATTCCGTTGAGTTCCTCGGCCTGTCCGGAAAGCTCCTCGGCGGCGGAGGCACATTCTTCGGCGGCTGCGGCGTTGGCCTGCGTGACCGAATCCATGCTCGTGATCGACTCGCCCACCTGCGTCACGCCGCGAGACTGCTCCTCGCCACCGTTGGAGAGGTCCTGCACGAGGCGGGTCTGCTCCTGGCTGGCGGCGTTGATCTCGTCGATGAGCGTCTTGACCTTCCCGGACGACTCGGTGATTTCATCCAGCGCCGAACTGGTCTCGGTGGCCACATCCACGCCCCGGCCGGCGGACCGCAGGGACCCCTCGATCAGCTCGGAGGTGTTCCGGGCCGCTTCTGCGGATCGCTGGGCGAGGTTGCGTACTTCCTCGGCCACCACGGCAAAGCCCTTTCCGGCGTCCCCGGCGCGGGCGGCCTCGACGGCGGCATTCAGCGCCAGGAGGTTCGTCTGGAAGGCGATCTCGTCGATCGTCGAGATAATCTTCGCGGTCTGCTCGGACTGCTCCTTGATCTCGCCGACGGCCTCGTTCAGCCGTCCCATGGACTCCTGACCCTTGTTGACCAGTTGGGCTGCGCTCGCCATCACGGTCGCCGCCTCGGTGGCGCTGGCGGTGTTCTGGGCCGCCATCTCCGCAACCTGTTTGGAGGAATCGGCGTTGGTGGTGACCATCGAGGAGATCTCCTCGATGCTGGAGGAAATCTCTTCCAGCGTGGCCGCCTGTTCGGAGGCACCCTCGGCGAGATTCTGCGACGAACCGGCCACCTGCGTAGCCGCCGAGGTGGTCTGCTCCGAGCCGTTGGTCAACTCGTCGATGACCTGCTGCAACGGACGGGTGATCCCGCGTGTGATGACGTAGGCCATGGCGATTCCCACCGTCAGCGCGACCGCTGCGATGATCACGATCATCGTGACGGCTGTGGCGTTGCTGGCGGCGAGCTTCGGGCCCAGGGCATCCTGGTCGGTCTTGATCGAGAGCTTGACGTCCTCGATCTTCTCGGCGAACTCAGGCCCGAGCACGTCGAGCGTCTCCTCGACGATGCGGTTGCGCTGGGCGATGGAGGTATTGAGCGTCTCCCAACCTTCGGCGTACTGGGCCATGCCCGTTTCCGCCTGCTGGAACCCCGAGCGGATCTCCTGGTGGTCCTCGCCGTCAATGGCGATCCGAAGCTTCTCCCGGGCGCTGCCGAGTTCTGCCGTCACGCGCCGGGCGTCCTGGGGGTCGCCGGTTCCCTCGTACTTCAGCACGTACAGCCTCGCCAGCAGGAAGTTCCGCAGCGTGTGGGCAGCGGCCTGGCTGGCGGCGGTGTCCTTCTGCTCTTCGGCGTGAGTCAGAACGGCGGTCAGTTGCTTCTCCACCTGCGGGCCGAGCACGTTCAGCGTCTGGGAAAGCGCTCGGTTGGCCGAGTTCTGGTTCTTGACGGCCTGGCGGAACGCGGGTTCGTACCGCTCCATCATCTGGTCGGATTCGCGGATGAGCTTGACGCGCTTGGGATCCTGGATCTCTTCCTTGGCGGTATCCATGAACCCTCGCATCTCGTTCCAGTACTCATCGAACGCCTTCAATGCCGACTCATCGCCATTTCTAAGGTAACTGAGTACCTGCATCCTGGCCATCAGCATGTTCGCCTGCAGCCGCCCGGCGAGGTTGGTATCGCGGGCCAGTCCGCGATACTCGGTGAACCCCTCCGACGCGGTGCTCAGGGCAGAAAAGCCCACCACACCCAGCGCAACCAGCAGCACCAGGACGGCCCCGAACCCCAGTACGATCTTCTTGCCTACGGTCATCTTCTTCCACATGGTAATCTCCCAATATCGCGCAACTCCTTCGCGGTCAGCCTGTTGGCCTGGTTTGCCGTCCGTGATACTTCCTCAGTGTCAATCTGTGTATACTCTCGCAGCCGGGATTCTGCCCGGGCGTGAAGAGGGCGGTTCTCATGGGATATGGCGAGGTCAGGACCCCGACGTGAGAGTTCCCCGATCCCCCTGGACCAGAACCATCCCGATGGATGTCGTTCCTGCTTGTCGTTGCGGGCACAGATAATGGGCGGTTCCTTCGCGGCAGACAGCGTCCAGTCAGTTCGATGCACGAACGCACTGCAACGTTCCTGCACCCCGCGCGATCCGGGCGGTTTCCCGCGATACCTCCCGGCCCTTGGATGGTGTATCGGCTCTGGAGCCCCTGTGATTTAGCAGGCGAAGGAAGCTTTTCACTCCCCCGCAGGGGCAAGTTCGGATACGGCCCGACCTTGTGCCCGGGAAATGTGATATTTTT
>CAZFPT010000157.1:0-7925 GCA_964521005.1 uncultured Planctomycetaceae bacterium
AACTGCCGTCCTGTGTACCGCGTGAACCATAACTATGTGGCGCTGTAGTACTAGTAAGGTGGATAATGGTATTCTTGACAGTATCTCTGATGCGGCGAGTTCGGCCACGGATGCATTGGAGGTCGTTGTGACAAACATCGGTTCGTTTGGCAGAGGCGTACTTGATAGCTCGCATGAAGCAAAGGACGCAACCATAGAGACCTTGATTTTTGGTACCGTGGCGGTAATTGAGACGGGGATACTCATATATGACGTTGGCGGCTATGCGATATCAGGCGACCCAGATGCCCTAGATGCAGTAGGATACCAGGGGGCGACGATGAAGAAGATTGCAGTATTTAAAGAAGGAGTTGGCGACTATGGCAAAAACGTTTTGGCTGAGTACGAATCGTGTGGGGAGGGGACAACCGGAGCCTTACTGGCAAGTAGTAAAGTGGCATGCGATATTATGTCTTCGCTACCGGTCGCAGGCAACTTCAGTCGAGCTATGGAGTACACTGAGAAGAACGGGCTGACTGATGGACGTGCAGCGTACTTGTTTGGAAATGCTGCCTATGAAACGGGGCAGCTTCTGGTTGCTTATGAATATGCCAAACGGGCAAGGCCAAAGCCAAAGAAGCCAGACATTGACGTCGATGATAGGGTAGACGTTGCGACGGATGCCCCAAGGAGCGCAGCGGGGCAGACGACAAACAGAGCTATGACGGGCGACCAGCGAGCGTTGAAGGAACTTGTCGATGAAGCAACGCTGGGTGGGCGAAAACCGCTGTCCGTCGATGATGCTGATACCATCTTGGACTGGGCGCGGGAGTACAACTATCCTGGTGTCCGAGCTAGCCCAGGCGACGTTGGTGTACCCTCAAACTGGACCGCCAACCCCCAGCCGCATATTCATATCCCTGGCGCAGGCCGTGGTGGACACGTGCCAGTTCAACCCGGAGTTCAGCCACGATAGAGGTCGAACTATGACTACGAAGAACGCTTCGCTATTGCGACTACAGCAGCATGCTGGTCTTCCGACAACAGGTGACGACATTCCACGGGATACGCTTGCGGAGTTCATCTTTCAGACTCAGCGTGGGGAGGTCGTTCCAAGTCTGGATGACATTGTGGCCGACATCATTGAGTGTCTCGACCATCTGAATCGACAGGCGAACCAAGAAGGGGCTGGCGCACAAGCGCACGGCAGAATGATTGATCGTCAGGTCGTATACGCTGTGTCTGGCATCGTCTGGGCATGTTTGGACAAGGCCTTGGAACTACGACGGACCGACGCAACATCCACCACTGCGAGCGATCTGCTCAGTGTTGCCTGGCGCGTTCAGTGTGCTTGGGATGCACTGGTGGCAGGCGATGTGGAGAGCCTGCAGTCTCACGTTCTCTCAGAGTTGGAAGCCAGAATCGGCAAAGGTCGCTCGTGAAGCCAAACCAGCGCACCAGGTTGCTCGTTCTCTGCCTCCTTCTGGTGGCGATGGTGTCACATGTCGCCGTGGCGGAGTGGAGCATTGCCCCAAAGAGTGGAGTGGTCAGAGAGGGCATATACGAGCCGTAGGGCTCGCAACTTGTTGCGGGCGCGATCGCGGGGCGACGTCTTCCATCGGCTGCGTGGGTTCTCGCGATGATCCGGTTCGATCCGCGACAACTCGGTATCGAGGCCCGAAGGGCCGGGCAGAATGTAGCCGGGGTTGACCGAGCGCAGCGAGGGAGCCCCCGGAACGCGTCGGCCTGGTAACCGCGCGCTGACGCCACGGGCCGACGGGCGTTGGAGTGCGCGAGTTTCAGGGTCGGCTGCGCCTTCGGCCGGTGAACGAACACGTGAGCCCACGAGCCGCGAAAACCGTCCTGCCGTGGCAGAGAGGTTTCGCGCGAATGGCTGGATGTGTCGCCCCGCTGGGGCTTGCCTTCTGAGGGACGCCCGTTTCCGGGGGCTGACGCCCCCGGCTACATCCTTCACGCCCCTTCGGGGCTCGATGACCCGTTGGCGAGGATTTCGTCTGTGGTTCGGTGATCCGCGTCGCATGGGCATCGGAGCCCATGGTCTGTTTTGTTTTCTCGTCCCGGCGTAAATCTCGTTTCATCCTTCGACGATTCGCCCGCAACAAGTTGCGAGCCCTACAGCGGCGGCCGCGCAAGACGTTGCGCTGACGGCGGCAGCCCGTCGGGCGTTTCGACGGCCGATGACAGACGACGGCTGGGTGTTCGGCCGATCATCGACCACGATAGCCCAAAGCACACGGCGGCGGTGGGGTGTTCTGTTCGGGATCACCCGGAAGCGCTGCATATCGGCTTTGCCGATCATGGGCTGGAAGCCCATGCGACGGTCGGGCTCTCGTCGTAAGTTGCGGTTTCGCGGACGCCCCCGCAACAAGTTGCGGGTCCTACGGCCGAACCCCACCCTTCGTTTCACTCAGGATGGGGCTTCAAGAGACACGGCAGAGCGGCGCGCGGTTTCGCGGACACGCCCGCAAGCAAGTTGCGAGCCCTACGGCCTGGTCGCCCCGTTGGGGCTCGATCATTGGCGGATGAATGCGTCGTCTTCTGTCCGATCGATCGTGCCGCAATCGCGGGGATCCCGGCATTGACATGCCGGGCTTGTTCGCGTTGACCGTGTGCGGCTGAGAACGCCGGCCGATTTGTCCTTGCCGTGTGGCCGGGGTCTCGCCGACAGCACGCGATTTCACAGATGCGCCCGCAAGCAAGTTGCGAGCCCTACAGCCTGGTCGCCCCGTTGGGGCTCGTTGGTGAGTGGATGAATGCGTCGTCTTCTGTCCGATCGATCATGCCGCAATCGCGGGGATCCCGGTATTGACATGCCGGGCTTGTTCGCGTTGACCGTGTGCGGCTGAGAACGCCGGCCGATTTGTCCTTGCCGTGTGGCCGGGGTCTCGCCGACAGCACGCGATTTCACAGATGCGCCCGCAAGCAAGTTGCGAGCCCTATGGCGGCGGCCGCGCAACACGCTCCGCTGACGGCGTCAGCCCGTCGGGCGTTTCGACGGCCGATGACAGACGACGGCTGGCTGTTCGGCCGATCATCGACCACGATAGCCCAAAGCACACGGCGGCGGTGGGGTGTTCTGTTCGGGATCACGCGGAAGCGATGCATGTCGGCTTTACCGATCATGGGCTGGAAGCCCATGCGACTTTTGGGCTCTCGCCGACAGCACGCGATTTCACAGATGCGCCCGCAAGCAAGTTGCGAGCCCTACGGCTGAGCGGTTTTTCGCAGTCGGGCTCTCGTCGTACGTGCGCGGTTTCGCGGACACCCCCGCAACAAGTTGCGAGCCCTACGGCTGAGCGGTTTTTCGCGGCTGTCCCGGCCGTGCTGGTTGGGGTGGCAGTATGGTGGGGATCGGTTTGTTTAGCGCCACGGTCTTTCCGGAGCCCGTGTCACGGGCGTTCGGGTCGCCACGATGCTGCCGGATGCGGGGTGGCGTACATTGGCAACCATGGCGCTTTGGGTGGAAGGAATGGGGTCAGGAACCTTTTCTGGCTGATCATCGTATACGCCAGCCCAGGACGTACGGCGGCGAAGGGTTGTCGGACGTTTGGTAGATCACCCGGAAGCGCTGCATGTCGGCTTTGCCGATCATGGGCCCTTCGACTCCGCTCAGGGTCTGCGACTGGAAGCCCATGCGACGTTTGGGCGGCCTCGTTGGTCGCTCATCGTGGGCTTCTGAGGCTGAGCGGTTTCACGAAGTCGGGCTCTCGCCGTCGGCGCACGCTGGAATGACGGCCCGGTTTCCGGGGGCTTACGCCGCCCGGCTACTGTCTTTCGCCCCGTTGGGGCTCGGTCGACGGCGAATGAACGCGTCGTCTACTGGCCGATCGATCGTGCGGCAATCGCGGGGATCCCGGCATTGACATGCCGGGCTTGCTCTGGTCGCCCTGTTGGGGCTCGGCCGTCGGCGGATGAGCGCGTCGTCTACTGGCCGATTGATCATGCCGCAATCGCAGGGACCCCGGCATTGACATGCCGGGCTTGTTCGCGTTGGCCGTTTGCGGCTGAGAACGCCGCCCGATTTGTCCTTTGCGCCCGGCCGGGTGCGCGGGAGAATGTCTTCTAGAAGCAAGGGTTGCCCATGGTCGCAGCAGCGACAATCTCTCAGTCGAACCGCCCCAGCCGCCACGGCTGCGCGCGGCAGGCTTCCATGGCAGAGAGTTATTCGCCGTCAGATCCCACGGCCGAGGATTGCGTGCAGTCGGTTACGCTTCACCCGGATATCTCACGGCCGAGACGGCCGTGGCACCCCATGGCTGAGAATTATGCGCGGTTCGCAGCCCACGTCTACAAGCAGTACGTCTGGGGGCTGCGGTACATCGACGCTCCGGTCCTGCGGGATCGCGAAACGGACGGCGGCGCGGCCGGCCTCGACGAACGCCTCTACTACACGCAGGACGGCAACCTCAATGTTGCTTGCCCCCACCCCCGGGCAGCCAGACGAGGCTTGTAACGGCGCGGGGCTTTGATAGGCTCTGGGGCCAGCCAGAGCCGACAAGCGGCGATGATGGAGCGAAAGGACGGAGCGGGCCGATGCGCAGCGGACGGACGTGGAATGACTTCGATTGGGATCGGGCGGAGGCGAACTGGGACGCCTGGTGGGCCGGCGAGCTCGATCGGCCGTTGGTGTGGATGACGACGAGAGACGGAGGCTGCGACCTGCCTCCAGCGCCGGACCTCGTCCCGCAACTCGGGGACGGTCTGCCGGCCAGCGAGATTATCGACCGCTACGAGGCAGACCTCAACGCCACGGTCCATCACGGCGACGCCGTGCCAAAGTGGTTCGTCAACTATGGGGCGGGCATCGTGGCCGCGTTCCTTGGGGCGCAGGTCGGCGTGGACGAGAATACCGTCTGGTTCCGTCCGTCGCGGCTGGAGGAACTGGGCGAGATCGCCCCGACCTTCGACGAGCAGAACCCGTGGTGGCGTCGGGTGTGTGATGTCACGGCCATCGCGGCCGATCGCTGGGCGGGCAGGGCGTGCGTGAGTTACGCCGATCTCGGGGGGAATCTGGACATTCTGGCATCGCTGCGGACCACCGAGGGGCTGCTGCTGGACACCGTCGACGCGCCGGATGAACTGGATCGCTGCGTCGCGGAGATCACCGCCGTCTGGCTGAAATGCTACGATCGTCTGGATGCGCTGATTGCCTCCGGCGGGGTCGGCCGAACGCCGTGGGCGCCGATCTGGTCGCCGCGGCGGACGTACATGCTGCAGTGCGATTTCGCGTACATGATCTCGCCGGCGATGTTCGAGCGGTTCGTGTTGCCGGATCTCCGGGCGTGTTGCGAGCGGATGGCGGACGGGTTCTATCATCTCGACGGAAAGGGTCAGCTCGCCCACCTGCCGCACCTCTGTGGCATCGAGCGGTTGAGGGGCATCCAGTGGATTCCCGGCGATGGTCAGCCCGAGGCCGCCGACTGGCCGAGCGTGCTGGCGGCGATCCGAAAGGGAGGGAAGCTGTGCCAGGTATTCGCCTCGCCGGCGGGGGCCCTGAAGATTATCGACGAGCACGACGGCGGGCGGGGGTTCATGCTGGCTGTGGATTCGGGCGGGTTCGAAACGCCGGGGGATGTGGAAGACTTCCTCGTCGAGGCCGAACGGCGTTGCGGGACGCCGCTGAACTGATGGACGCGGGAGTTCGGCCGGCCAACCACTGCCTGCCCGATACGACGAGGTGGAAGCGATCCCCCCAAACTCCGGGACGTTTGACGATCGATGGCTTCTCACGCTGGACCAGGCAGATCAATCTCTCAAGGAAAGAACGTGGTTTCAGAATTTTGCAGTTGACAATGTGAAGTAGCCTCATAAACTGAACGATGTTCATAGTGAAGTAGGTCGCGTGACGAATCATCCGCGGCAGGAGCGCCGGGCTGAGAAGGGTCTGGCGCGATTCTCAGGGCACCGATCAGTGCGAAAGGGCTTCATCGGATGGGTACGAAGGAACGCCGGGAACGGGAAGCGGCCAGAAGGCGGGCGGAGATCCTCGCAGCCGCAAGAGAACTCTTCTGGAAGCAGGGCTACCAGCGAACGACGATGCCCCAGGTCGCCCGGGCCGTGGAGCTTGCCTCAGGGACGATCTATCTGTATTTCCCGTCGAAGGAGTCGTTGTATCTCGAGTTGCTGCTGGAGGGGTACGACCGTCTTGTGGTCGCCATGGGCAAAGCCGCCAAGGTGCAGGGGACGCCGGTCGTGCGGGCCGAGGCGCTTGTCGATGGGTTCTTCGCGTTCGCCGAGAAGAATCCGGGGTATTTCGATATCATCTTCTTCGTTCTGCAGCGAGAGGGTCAGTTGTGGGAGGACAGCTTCCCACCGGAGCAGATGGCTCGCCTGCGAGCAAAGGAACAGGCATGCCTGGACATTGTGGGAGAGGTCCTGGCGGAGGTGGGCGGACCGTTCGCTGAGGATGCCCAAGCCACCGTGGCTGCCGTATGGAGCATGCTGGCTGGGACGGTGATGTACTTCAAGGAGCGGGTCGAATCCGCGCGCATCTGCGACCAGGCACGGAAGATCGTGCTGGCTGCTCTGCAAACCTGACGTTCGCGGGGTCGGGAAGGTCCCGATTCCGCATTTTCTATGGCTGCAGAATGAACGCTGTTCAGAAAGTGGGAAGAACTCATGAAAGCACGAAGGAAAGCACTCCTGGTCCTGCCTGCAGGGGAGAACTACCGCGTCACGTCTGAAAGGCCCACGGTGCCGCAGAGGGCGATGCTTCGCTTCAGCCTGTTGGGGCTTACGACGCTGGCAGCCGTCACGCCAGACCGTTGGGAGGTCGATGTCGTGGATGAGAACACGATGCCACTGGACTTCGACGCCGATGCGGATGTTGTGGGTGTGTCGTTCATGACGGGGTTGGCTCCCCGGGCGTATGAGATCGCAGGAGAATTCCGCCGTCGTGGTGTTACCACGGTTGCGGGGGGCTATCATCCCACCCTGATGCCGCAGGAAGCGGCAGAGCATTTTGACGTGGTTGTTGCGGGGGAGGGCGAGGACCTCTGGCCGGAGGTGCTCCGCGACTTCGAGGGGGAAAGCTGTCGGCAAATATACCGGAATGCGAAGCCACCCTCGCTGGTTGGGCGTCCGCTGGCCAGACGCGACCTGATGGATGATTCACCCGGGATGTATGCCACAACCTCCGCAGTCCAGGCGGGGCGGGGCTGCTCGCATCAATGCCGATACTGTTCGGTCAGTGCGTTTCATGGCGGAACCTACCGGGCGCGACCCGTAAACGATGTCATCGACGAACTGCGCACTTTGCCTCGCGACTTGATGTTCGTGGACGACAACCTCTTCGCGAACCGCGAGCATGCCCTGAACTTGATGGCTGCGATGGCCCCGCTCCGGAAACGTTGGGTCACGCAGGGCTCGCTGGAGATTGCCGACGATCCCGAACTGCTTCAAGCGGCCCGGCAGGCTGGGTGCAGAGGGCTGTTCGTCGGGATCGAGACCACCAGTGCGACCAATCTCGGCGATGTGGGCAAAGGGTTCAACCACCCCTGGCGCTATGCCGAGAAAATCAGCAGAATCCGCCGAGAGGGAATCGCTGTGCAAGCCGGGATGATTGTCGGGATGGATGCCGACCGTGTGGATGTGTTCGAGCGGACGCTACGTTTTCTGCAGCGAACGCGGATTGATGCGCTGCAACTGGCCATCCTGACTCCGCTTCCCGGAACGCCGCTGTTTGAGGCCCTTGAGCGAGACGGTCGGATTCTCGATGGTGACTGGTCGCACTACGATTTTCGGCATGTGGTGATTCGCCCAGCCCGGATGACTGCCCGCCAGTTGCAGGACGGGGCCGATTGGTTATATCGACAGTTCTACCGCCTTGACCGAATCCTGCTGCGGGCAATGCGAACACTCTGGACGTGTGGCCCGCTGCCGGCGGTGGTTCTGTTGAAGGTGAATCTCACCTATCGCTACGACAA
>CAZFPT010000158.1:0-7752 GCA_964521005.1 uncultured Planctomycetaceae bacterium
GCTGCCTGGTCGGCGTGGAGGATGACCTGGTCGGGGTGTTCGCGGACCCAGCGGGCGGCTATGGCAGCGAGGTCGGGGTCGAACTGTGTGCCCCTGCCCTGTTCGAGCTCGGCCACGGTCTGATCGACGGTGAAGGGGTCCTTGTAGCTGCGTCGCATGAGCATGGCGTCGACGGCGTCGGCAATGGCGATGATGCGGGCGCCCAGCGGGATCTGCTCGCCGCGGAGGCCTTCGGAGTAGCCCGTTCCGTCCCACCGCTCGTGGTGATAGCGGATCAGCCCTGCCTCCTGGGAGAACATGGCGATATTTTCGAGGATCTCGGCCCCGATGGCCGGGTGGCGACGGACTCGGCTGAACTCGCTGTCATCGAGTTGGCCTGGCTTGGTGAGGATGCGGTCGGGGATGCCGATCTTCCCGGCGTCGTGCAGCAGGGCGGCCGTCCGGATGCGTTCGGTCTCGCAGCGCCCCAGGCCCAGAAGGTCTGCCATCGCCACCGCGTAGTGGGCCACGTGCTCGCTGTGTCGCGAGGTGCAGGGGTCTTTCGCCTCGACGGCCTTGACCAGCGCCCCGATGGCCTCCAGACCCGCCTGGGCGGTGACCTGTTTCTGCTCGAGCGCCTTGGCGGCACGCAGGGAGAGGGCCGGGGCGATTCCGCCTTCCAGGGCGACCTTGATGACCCGCGCCAACTCGCTGATTTCGAATGGTTTGTGGATGAAGTCGTACGCGCCAGCTTCCAGCGCTCGTGCCAGGCAGCGGGCCGACCGGATGCCGGTGATGAGGATCACGCGGCAGTCGGGGTTGAACTCCAGGGCGTCGTCGAGCAGTTCCAGACCGGTGGCCACGGGCATCGACACGTCGGTGACGAGCACGTCGAACGTGTGCCGGTGCATGAGTTGGCGGGCCCGGATTGCACCGTTGACGACGAGGCAGTCCTGGCCGCGTGCCTTGAGGCCCTCCTCCACAGCACGGCCGAGGCGCACGTCATCATCGACTACCAACACCCTGGGAAAGGCGTTCGACATTCACTTCCTCCTGATCAGCCCTCCGGCTGACTCCTCCGTAGCGGGGTTTCCGATCCACCTGTTTCATCGGTCCGACGGGGGGCCTGCTTTAGTTGACAGGGGGGCAGGCAGGAGTGATTGACGTTTTCCGTAACAACCATAACCCCCTGCTGCAGACAGGCATACAGCTCAACGAAACAGGGCTGCGTTACGATTTGCGCAGAAAATCCACCGACGGATTGCATCGGGCCCAGAGGAAACTCCTGCGACGCGCGACTAGCGGTTTTCCAGGAAGCCTTCGAGTTTGCGTGCTCGGACGGGGTGCTGGAGTTTGCGGATGGCCTTGGCTTCGACCTGGCGGACGCGCTCGCGGGTGACCTTGAAAATGCGGCCGACCTCTTCGAGCGTGTAGGTGTACCCGTCGCCGATGCCGTATCGCAGCTTGATGATCTCGCGTTCGCGGTAGGTAAGCGTCTTGAGGACCTCCTCGATGCGGTCCTTGAGCATCTCCGTGCCGGCCGACTCGATGGGGCTGTCGGCGGTCTCGTCCTCGATGAAGTCGCCGAAGTAGCTGTCCTCGCTCTCGCCCACGGGACGATCGAGGCTGATGGGATGGCGGGAGATCTTCATCACGCGCCGGGCCTCGGCGACGCTCATGCCCGCTTCCTTGGCGATCTCCTCGATGGTCGGCTCGCGACCCATCTCCTGCACGAGGCGCTTCGAGATGTTCCGCAGCTTGCTCATCGTCTCGATCATGTGCACCGGAATGCGGATCGTCCGGGCATGGTCGGCGATGGCACGGGTGATCGCCTGGCGGATCCACCACGTGGCGTACGTGGAGAACTTGTATCCGCGGCGGTATTCGTACTTGTCCACCGCACGCATGAGCCCGGTATTGCCCTCCTGGATGATGTCCAGGAAGCTCAGGCCTCGGTTGCGATACTTCTTGGCGATGGACACCACCAGACGAAGGTTGCCGGCAGAGAGGTCGCGCTTGGCCTGCTCGTAGTCCTGGAAGACCTTCTGGATCGCCTTGATCCGCTTCTTGAGCACCTCGGGCGATTCCAGCACGAGGTCCTGCATGCCGTCGATTTCTTCCTTCATCACCTCGACGTCTTCGGGCGGGGTATTGTTGTCGGGCGCCCGGCGGATGTCGCGCAGGATCTCCAGCATCTTGTCCGAGATGTGCTGGAGCTTCTTCATCAACGGCTGAATGCGGCTGGTGCGCAGCGAGAGCTCTTCGATGAGCGTTGCCGCCCGCCGGCGTCGCTGCCACAGGGCGCGTTTGACCTTCCGCCGTCGGTTCTCGCTGAGGGACTTGTTCTTGAGCGTGTCCCAGTCCTTGCGGTTGCGTTCCATGATGGTCCGCAGCGTGGCGAGGTTGCCGGGCATCCGCTCGGTGATGACCTCCTTGGAGAGGTTCTCTGCGGTGGAGATCTTCATCGTCCGGTCGAACGGAAGATCGCCCGCGTAGACCTGCGCGAGGATATCGACGGCCGACTGGATGGAGTAGTCGCTCTCGAGCACGCGCCGGCGGAAGTGCATCCGGGTGGTCTCGATCTTCTTGGCGAGGGCGATTTCCTCGGCCCGGGTGAGCAGTTTGATTTCGCCCATCTGGGTGAGGTACATCCGCACCGGATCGTCGATTCGGCGGGTCTCGCCCTCGAGTTCGGCGCCTTCCTTCTTGCTCTTCTTGCTCTTCTCGCCTTCCTCCCCTTCCTCGGAGAAGGGTTCGCGGGCGGCCGCCTCGGATTCGTCGATCAGTTCGATTCCCAGCTCATCGATCGTCATGAGCAGGGCATCGAGGCGATCCGGGGACACCGCCTCGTCGGGAAGGTCCTCGTTCATCTCCTCGTAGGTGAGGTACCCGCGCTGCTTGCCTTTATTGATCAGCTTTTTAACACTGGCATCCAACGGGTCGGACATCAGTCAGGACTCCTGCTGTCAGGGGGAAAAGGCTCAGGCCTTCTCGTAAGTGTGTGAACTCTGTATTTTAGGCGGCCGCACTCCCCCATGTCAATCGGGCAACCGGGCACATTCCTCTACAGTTTATTCGGTTTCTCCGGCCTGCAGGCCGCAGGGCCGCTGACTTTTCGTCGATATTTTCCGCCATTGCCGCGCCGAGATCACATGATTCTCGGCAGTCTCCGCGGGTTGGCGCCACGGGCGCTCTGCTCCACCCGGCGAAGGGCGTCGTCGTCGAGGCCCTGCTCTTTCAATCTACGCAGTTCCGCGTCGGATTGCCGGTGGGCCAGCACATCCAGCACGCCGCGGAGGGTGGCTTCGTTGTTGCCGCGACGCTCGCCGGCCTCGCTGAGCTGCACGATCCAGCCGGCAGACTCGGACAACTCCGGGTCGCGGAGCAACTCGTCCAGGCGCAACGGCCCCCGCTCGCCGCGGGCCCAGAGACGCTCGGCCAACCATCGCAGGCGAGGGTCTGTAAAGTCTTGCGGGTGCACACGTTCAGCGGCCTGATCGAACAGTTCGGGCTCGGCGAGGATCGCTTCGAGCAGGTACCGTTCGGGCCCTGCCGTGGGCGTCTGTGCCTGGTAGTGGCCCTCGGCCGGTGCGGGGCCTCCGCTTTGTCGCTGGATCCGCCGGGTGAGGCGTTTCATCTGCTGCTGGAGCTCCGAGGCGGGTACGTTCAGGATATGCCCGATGTGCTGGGCGAGTTGCCCCCGGCGGACCTCGTCGATCGCACCGTAGACCTCGCTGGAGGCGACCAGGCGGAGGAAGTCCTCCACCACGCGCTGCCGGTCGGCGAGGTTCCCGCCGGCCTGCCGGAAGGCCGCCAGGCGCCGGTCCCAGACGTACTGCAGGGCGTCCGGGGCGTTGTCGATGAGCTCGCCGAACGCCTCGACCCCCTCGGCCAGACAGAAATCGCACGGGTCCTTGCCTTGGGGAATCGTTGCCACCCGCACCTGCACCTGCTGGGCGAGGAACGTTTCCAGGGCGCGCTGGGCTGCCTTCATGCCGGCTTCGTCGGCGTCGAACACGAGCACGACGTCATCGGCGTATCGCGAGAGCAGCCGAACGTGCCGCTCGGTCAGGGCGGTTCCCAGGGTGGCCACCACGTTCTGGGCCCCCAGTTGGATGGGCATCAGGGCGTCGAAGTAGCCTTCCACCGCGACGGCAGTACCGCTGCGAACGATTGCGTCGCGCGCCCAGTTGAGGCCGTAGAGGTTCGCCGACTTGTCGAACAGCATCGTCTCGGGCGAGTTGAGATACTTGGCGTTGTCCTCGGGGTCCATCGCCCGCCCGCCGAAGGCGATGCATCGGCCCATCGCGTCGTAGATCGGCAGGATCAGGCGATTGCGGAACCGGTCGTACACGCCGCCCTGGTTGCGTTGGGAGACCAGTCCCGCCGCCAGCAGCATTCGCTCGGAGAGCCCCTCGCTGCGGGCAGCCCGCGTGAGGCTGTCCCACTCGTCCGGGGCGAACCCCACGCCGAAGCGGTCCAGCGATTCGTCGGTGAGCTTGCGCGAGTAGACGTAGTCCAGCGCCGCCTTGCCGGCGGGGCTTTTGAGTTGCCGACGGAAGAAGGTCTCGGCGAATCCCATGACGGCCAGCAGGTCGCTTTTGGAGGGTTCGCCATCGGGGCGACGCGGGCCGGCCGACGCCTCCGGCAGCCGGATGTTCGACCGCTCAGCCAGGGCGCGAACCGCCTCGGGGAAGGACATTTTCTCGTACATCATCATCCACTGGAAGACGCCCCCGCCCGCCCCGCACGCGAAGCATTTGAAGATCTGCTTGGTGGGCGTGACGTACATCGACGGCGACTTGTCGTCATGGTACGGACAGAGCCCGACAAACTCCCTGCCACGCTTCTTCAGGGCGACGTACTGCGAGACCAGCTCGACGATGTCGGTCGCCTGGGCAACCTGGTTGATGAACTGTTCGGAAAACAGCGGCAAAGCCTACCTCCGCGCCCGTCGGATGCGGGCGGCGTTCCTGCCTCGGATGCACGATCCCCGCCACGTTCTCTGTGGCGGGCGGTTACTGCTGGGCGGGCGGCGTCGGCGGAGACTGCGCCGCCGGGCTGCTCTGGTACGTCTCTGCCGCCGCTTTGCTGCCCGAGCGACGGACGGCCGTGATGATAATCAACAGGATGCCCAGCACAATCCCCCCGCCTGCTACCATCCCGGCCGACTTGAGATTGGGCACCAGCCCGCCGTCATTGAACCTCGCCACGACGATCTGGACATTGCCAACGCGTCCCATCGCGCCGGCCGCGTCGCCGGAGAGATCATCGCTGTTCAGGGCGGTGGTCATTATCACCTGGTTGGCGTCGCCGGAATCGAGGCTGAACACACCGACGCCCACCTTGTTGCCCATCTGGTAGGTCATGTTGGCCGACACCTTGGACATGCCCACCGAGGCGTTCGAGTCGACCGGTTTGACCGCGACGTGGACCGCCCTGGCCAGTTCGTTCAGGGCCGGGTCCTCGTTGTCGAGCTCGCCGGTGCCCTCGAAGGCGACCCACACAGTATACTCCCCGGGCTGGGGCAGCGAGACCACTTCGTCCGTGACGGGAATGGGAACGCCGACCTTCTGGATGATTTCACCGTCACCCTCGGTGAAGCTCTTCATACTGCCCATGACGGCCTGGCCGGCAAGGTAACCGCCATAGGCGATCCCCCCGACGATCAGCAATACGGCCACCAGATACCATAACCCGGACGCTTTCGGCTTACCCGTCTGCTCAACAGCCATCGTGTGTCTCCCTTTGATGTCAACTCGGCGGATGTGCTACGCCAGGATGTCCGCCCAGTCGGCGGCACCCTCGACGTGTTTCCTGGCGTCGATCGCCCGATTCACCAGACGGTCGGCGTCGGTATTTTCTTCGCGGCGAACGTGGCGGAATTCGCAGGAATCGAACCCGGCCTGCAACTGCTTGGCCTGCTCGTAGAGCGGCTTGAGGCCGGCGTTTTTCACGCGGTATTGCCCGTTGATCTGCCGGACCAGCAGTTGCGAGTCGCTCTGGAGGGTCACGCGGGAGGCGCCCAGCCTGGCGGCCACCGTCAGCGCACCGATGACGCCCTTGTACTCGGCGACGTTGTTGGTCGCCCGTCCGAGAAACAGACCGCCCTCGAAGATGGGCTGACCGTCGGCGGCGTCCACGATGACGAATCCTGCGCCGGCCGGTCCGGGATTGCCCCTCGCCCCGCCGTCGGTGTGGATGATGACAGAAAGGTTTTGCTCGCTCATGCCCGTGTCGCGTCCTTGCCCAAGAGGCCCCGCCTCACACAAAAAAAACCGCCCGCGGGCGGATCTCACGTCTTGGCCGGATCTTCGTCCATGTAGAGGATTCGGCCGCAGTTGTCGCACCGCCGGATCTCGTCGCGCATCCGCAGTGCGTTGGCATGCTCTGCCGTCAGGGCCATGTAACAACCCCCGCAGACGTAGTCGTAGGGTGGCTTGCGCCCCATGACCTCGACCGGGGCCATCGCCTCGCCCTCGTACCGCTCGGCGATCCGCTCGAAGACCGTCATCACCTCCGGCGAGATCCCCTCTGTCGCGGCGTCACGCTTCTTCTCCAGCTCCGCGACCATCGCCGAGAGCTTGTCGATCTCGGCCTGTGAGCTGTCCTGGATCTCCGCGAGCTTCTCGCGCTCGGGTTCGATCTTCTGCTTGATTTCGTCGGCCTGCCCGGTGACGGTCTCGGCTTCCTGCATCAGCGTGAGGACCTGCTCCTCCACACCGGCGTTGTCCGCCTTGTGGGTGTTGATCTCCGTCAGCAGGGCCGCGTATTCCTTGTTGGACTTGGCGTTGTTCAGCGCCTCGCGCAGGTGGGAGATCTTCTCGGCCTTGCTCTTGAGCCCCAGCTCCAGCGCGTCGGCGGACTTCCGGGCTTCCATCGCACGCGCGTGCAGCGCGTCGTACTCTTCCTGCAATTTGTCGATCCGCCTCTGCTGTACGTTGACCGCATTCTGCCGCCGTTTCAGCCGAGATCGTACCTGTGCCAACTGACGCTCAATGTTCTGAAGCGTCAACAACGCCCCGAGATCCGTATGCATTCACAATCCTCTTCTTCACTTGTCAGAGCAACTTGAGTGTAGCACTTCATTATGGACCGATCCGGGCGAAACTTCAACCCCGCTGGTGACCATTTTCCCGGCCGGGAAAATCCAACCACACCGCCCTGAATGCAACCCCCTGCAAGATCGCAACTTGGGGCGAACGCCAAATTGCCCAACGCCCATCGGACACTACTGCGGACGCTCCAGCCCGTCCTGAACCAGGGTCGTCTTGTCGTAGGGAATCCCCGCGCGGATCCAGTCGCGCATGCCGCCGCCCAGGACGCGGACCTTCTCGTACCCCAGCCGGGCCATCTCGCGCGAGGCCTTTTTCGTCCGCCCGCCCGTCGAGCAATACAGCAGCACCGGCTGATCCTTTCTCGGCCGACGCCCCTGGTTGATCTCCGGGTAGAGATCCTCCCCGCCCAGCCAGTCGGCCAGCAGGTGATGGGGGATCATCGCGCTGCCCGGGATGCGGTAGTAGTCGAACTCCCACTTGTGGCAGACGCTCAACACGAACAGGTCGTCCTCGCGCTCGATCAGCGCGCGGGCCTGCTCCGGGGTCAGTACCGTCACCGAGTCGGCCGGGCCGTCGTCCGCCCGAGACGACCAGCCGCACCCGGACAGGAGCACGCCGGCAGACACACACGCCAGCCCCCACCACCGCCAGCCGCCCTGTGCTTTCGTCGCCATCATGCCCTCAGACCAACAAGGTGGGCACAAGTGCCCAGCCT
>CAZFPT010000159.1:0-7738 GCA_964521005.1 uncultured Planctomycetaceae bacterium
CCGGCAAAACTCCGCCCGCCACTGGCGTCGAGGCGGCGTGCGTCCGATGATTCCTGTGGACACTGGCAGGGAGGAAGGTTCATGGCAGCGGGTGCGCCCGACATCGATCAGCTCAAGAAGTCGCTCTATCTTGGCTTGATGGCGCTGGTGGAGCACGGCGATCTGTCCGCCGGCGACATTGCGCCGATGCTCCGGGCGTTCGGCGAGTTGCCCGGCGATCAGCAGTCGGCCGACCGTTTCGCGCAGATGCTCGAATCGGCCCGGCTGCGAAACCGGCGAGCGCCTTCATGGCGGGTCGGCCGGGATGATGAAAGCTCGAATTGAAGGCGGCTTTGCCGAGCGAAGCGGAATTTCTCTTACGCCGAGGCCTCGGATTTTCCGAATTCTACAACAGGTGGCGTGTGGCGTGGGCTTCGGGCCCATGTTCGTTGCATGCCACCCGAGCTCCTGCCAAGCGGTGAGGACACCAGAACACGGGCATTCGCGCCCGTGCCACGCAGGCCGATACAATGGACTGAATGCGTTGCCCCGGCAACGGAGAAAGGAGTATCCACGATGATGCGCACCACAGGATGCCTGGCGATGATCGCCGCGATCGCAATGACGATGGTTCTCGGAGGCTGCGTCAGCCAGGACGAATACGACCACTGTTACAACCGCCTGGTCAAGACGCAGGACGAGTTGCATCAGAAGACGGTGAAGGTCGAAAACCTCCAGGACGATCTCGCCGAGGCCCAGGGCCGCAACCAGACGCTCAGCAACAAGCTCGAGTCGGCCGACAAGGAGAAGGCCGAGGCGGTCGACGCGGTTCGCGAGAAGCTCGTAGCCGCCCAGAGGGAGGCAGGCGAGCTCCAGAAATCGCTCAATGATGCCCGCGAAGAGCTCAAGAGCGCCGAGAAGAACAACGAGAAGATGCTGGCGGCCATGAAGTCGCAGAAGGCGGCCACCTCCGAGGCCAAGACGCTCCTGAAGCAGACCCAGGGCGACCTCGCCAAGGCGAAGACGGAAATCAGCGATCTTCGCGAAAAGGTCTCCGATCTGCAGGAACAGCTCGCCGACGCCGAGACCCGTGCCGCCCAGGCTGAGAAGAAGCTCAAGGAAGCCCAGGGCGACGGCGAGAGCTGACCGGCGCCAGCAGCAACAGATCGAAGGAATCCCCCGGCCGGGCTGTCCTCCGCGGACGGCTCGGCCGATCTGTGCGCCCTGTTGCAGCTGCCAGCGTCCGGGGGCTTGCCGACGCAATCGGCCAAGGTCGGTCCGCCGGCAAACCGCCTCGATAATCCAGGAACCCACCGTTGGGCGTGAATTCCGGGTGTTTCCTGCTCCAACGCGCCAAAGGTGACGTCGGCGGTTCGCCAGCCCTACCTCATGTGCGCCCTATTGCAGCTGCCAGCGTCGTCGCAGCAGCCACTCTGCCGTCAGCAGCCCCACCAGTACCACGAACAGGGCGGGGAAGTGGTACAGCGGGACGATCCGGGCCCGGCCGGCAGGCCCGTCGCGGCCGACCTGCAGTTTCGTGATGTGGTCGACGAGGTCCGGCAGACCCGCCAGCAGCACGCTGCGCCCGCCGGAGTGGTCCGCCAGCTGTTCCAGGAGCTTCTCGTCGCGGGCCAGGCGATCCATCTCCGCGCTGGGCGGCGTCACGCGGACGTCCATCTGGTCGGTCCCGAGGGGCTTGCCGGCATCGGGGCGTGTCGCTTCGACGCGCACGCGGTATCGTCCGGCGGTGGTCGGCGTGAAGTCCGCCTCGTATCGGCCGATGAGCTTCGTGGCGATCATCGGGACGTTCTCGGCCCTTCCGCCTCGCCCGTCGAGCCGTTCGATGCGGCAGGTCACCTCGGGCCCCTCGCCGCGGGCGGCTTTTGGGTCCCACACGCGGGCGCGAATCCCCAGCCGTTCGCCCGCCTGGAGATCCGTGCGTTCCAGGCGAACCAGTACGTCGCTGCGGGCCTGGCGCGATTTGGCGTCCACGCCCGCCAACCAGCGCATCAGCTGACCCCACAGGCGCGGGTAGGGCGTTTCCAAACCGGCTGCCCGCATCGGTCGATCCCACAGGTACGTCGTGTCGAACGTCATCGCCGCGCTGCGACCCTTCCCGACGGCCTTGGCGACCGCCAACGCCACCAGCGGGCCTGCCTCGTTCCGCCGGGTAGGATGCACCATCAGCACGTCCGAGCCGCCCCTGGGGCCGGTCACCGTGACGCAGCCGTTGAGCTTGGGCAGGTCGGGCAGGCCCTCTCCCACGTCCCGCCCGCCGGGCCCGGGGAAGAACATGTTGATTCCCTCCAGGATCGGGTGGATCTCACCGGCAGCGGTGACCTGCGGCACGAAGGCGGTGGTCTCCTGGGGCATCTCCCGCGAGCCACACGTGACCGGCAGGACCGTCTCGATGGCCGATCGGCCGAACCCGCCGGGCCCGAAGCTGTTGCGCCCCCCGAGCATGAGCAGGCCGCCCCCTTCCCGAACGAACCGTGCGATTCGATCCGGCCGTCCCGGGTCGCCCGCCTTCAGCCACGATACGTCGACGTCGCCGAGGATGATCACGTCGAACAGCGCGAAGTCCGAGTCGGTGCTGGGCAGGCCGGCGAGCTTTCGCCCGTCGATGCTCCCCTGGGCGAGGAAGCGCGCCCGGTCGATGCGGATCAGCGTGAGCAGTTGGATATTCGCGTCGGTCATCAGCAGCCGCTTGAGCGCCCGGTATTCCGGGCGGATCGAGCCCTCGACGTACAGTACCCGCACCCGTGGCTGCGAGAGGCGAACGTGCAGGGCGTGGTTGTTGTCCTCCGCATCCGCTTCGGCGGGGTCTGCTTCGATGGCGATCGCGAGCTTCCGGACGGCAGAGGCGTCTCCAGACTCGGGGGAGGCAGGGGTCCATTGCAGCTCGACCGGGACGGTTTCGGCATTCTTCGAGGTGGTCGCCTCGGCTGTGGCGAGGGTGGCGCCGGTTTCGGTGTCGCTCAGCGTGACGGTGAAGAACCGTCCGGCGAATCCGGCGATGCGGGTGTGGGCGGTGAGCGTGGCGACGTTGTTGACGACGGCTTCGGTGGGTGCATCCACCGAGGCGATCCGCAGGTTGCGTCGACCGGCGAGCGTTTCGTCGGTGGACCCCACAGCCACCGGGTAAACCGGCACGCGGGCGTCGACCGCGGCGATGCGGACGTCGGAGGGCGGGTTGAGGTTGTCCAGCCCGTCGGTGAGCACCACGATTCCGGCCAGGTCCGACGGGGCGAAATCGGCCCCGGCCGACCGGATCGCGTGGGCGAGGTTCGTTCCGTCGGTGGCCCGCCCGCCGGGGCGAAGCTCCCCCAGGTCGCCCAGAGAGGCTGCCGAGGCGAAGTCCCGCGCGAAGTGATAGTACACCGGGCGGAAGGTCCGCTCGATCCGGGGCTGTTGGGCCTGGAGCATCTGCACCGCCCGGAGATAGCGTTCGGGCATGTTCTGCTCGTCGGTGGTCGCCATCGATCCGGACCGGTCCACGACCAGCGCCAGGTAGGGCTTGCCGGCGTCGGAGGTGTCCACCACGCTCATGGCCGGCAGGAACAGCAGGAGGATCAGCGAGACGACCGCAGCGAACCGCAGCGCCAGCAGGCCGACCATCCGCGCGGTTCCCAGCGACGCGTAAACCGACGCATAGAACACGCCGATCGCCCCGGCCAACCCGAGCGTCAGGAGGCCGCCCGTCAGCAGCGCATCGGGCGGGATGGCGACTCCCGCCAGGTGCAACGCGCCGGCGACCAGCGGAACGGGCACCGCCAGGGCAGCGACGCCCAGCGCCGAACGGCCTGCCCTGTCGCGACGACCTGCCGCCAACGCGACGGCGGCGTCGAGGACCAGTGCCAACCCCAGCGCGATCGGCCCGAAGGCGGCAGCGGCGCAGAGGGCGGCGTATCGGCGTTTGCCCTGAATCCACTGCACCACCGCCCAGACCAGGACCGCGGCGCACACCAGCCCCGCCAGCGTCCACAACAACTGGGCGTTGCTCGTGCCACGGAATTCCAGCGACATGCTCGCCATCAACCGTTAAACCTCCCAGCCGCTCAGCGGTTCCGTTGTGGCCCGTATCTGAAGTAAACACTGAATATGGAACATGTTAACAAGTAATCACGGCACGTGCATCCAGGAGGGGATCGATGCCATGATAGCATTTTGTAGCATTTTGTAGCATTTTCTATTGACCTTTGGGGCCGATTGGGACGTATTATTATACGAAGACAGTAGCTGGTCCTTGTTGGCCAGTTCCTTGAATGGACGGGATAGCCCGTCGGCCCCGGTGCTTGCACCGGGGTTTTTTTATGGGAAGAAAACCGAGCGTTTCAGACGAGGAGCAAGTGCTAAGTACGCCGGATTGTCCCATTCCCCGTTAACCATGGCGCGACTGACCGGGTACGCAGCAAGATCAGCCAATTCCAGACCAGCGAGGGCCTCCTTCTTTCTGGGGAAGTGGATTTGGCTGGGGAACTGACGCGCCACTGTTGTGGGACGGCGGAACGAAACATCGTCGGCATCGTAGTTGAACAGTCCTCCCTTCCGAAGTCTTTGGAATTCGGTCTGCAAGGCCTTGTCCTCTTTCTTACCCCGGCTTTCTGCCATGATTCTTGTGACGTTGGGGCGGTTCATGCCCAGATCTCCTGGAGCACCACAGGTGGTGCTCAAAAGAAGGCTCAGCGAGATGTCGTAGGGATTCATGGGTACCAGGCGCTTGTGAATCAGGGCAGCCTTGTCGATTCCAACAGCGTACAGCCTAAAGCGGGATTTGAACAACTCGTTGATCCGGGCATAGAAGGCTGCCCGAAGGTCGGTGTCGTGGAGGACGTCAAAACGCCCCTCTTGCTTCCGGATATCCCGTGAATGCAGCACCGTACTCTTACACAACCCGAAGTCGCTCTTGAGCTGCTTCACTCTCGGGACCAAGGTCTTCTGATAGTATGTCTCGCCTACCAGCAGGCCCATCAGGACAAAAACAGGAAACCGTTTATCGACATTCTTCATATCGTGGGTTCCGGATTCATCGATGAACAGCAGGTAAGATGTTCTGCGTGACATGGTCGCCCCTATTCACTTGTACAGACAGCAATATAGAGGCCTGTCGCCTCAGACACAACCGTATCAAGCACCCATCCGTCTCACACCCCCACCGGGTCGGCGAACCCGTCGGGGTACAGCAGCAGGTCGGCGATGTCGCGCCGCCCCGCCAGCCTTTGGACGAACGCGACGTGAGCGGTGAGCCCGCCTGCTTCCCAAGGGTAGTGCGCATCGCTGGCGAAGGCCAGCTTCACGCCCCGCTCGAGGCAGCGACGGAAGAAGGTTTCGTCCGGGCCGGCGTTGTGGAAGTTCACCTCGGCGGCGACGCCGAATTCGGCCAGGGCGGCCGCCAACTCGTCGTACACGGCCTCGGGAACGGAGAGGCCTTTCCGCATGAACCGCCGAAACGGATGGGCCAGAATGTCCACGCCCGCCTCGATCAGCGCCAGGTTCGCGCGGCGGAAAGCGTCGACTTTCCGCGTCTGGTCGGCAGCGGAGAGGTCCTCGGGGATCCAGTGGATCGCGCCGATCAGCACGTCGGCAACGTCGCGGTCTTCGTCGCGCAGCGTGATGGCCCCGTCGGCGTCCAGCTCCACTTCCAGCCCCACGCGCGCAAATGAGCGGTCCAGCCCGGCTGTCAGTTCGCCGAAGCGGTCCATGCGGTCGGTCTCGTCGGCCTTCCGCCAGACGCGCGGATCGAAGACGTGTCGCGCCTCCCAGAAATCGTCCGCCCCGCAGTACAGCTGCGGTGCGTGCTCGGTGACCACCACCCCGCCCAGACCCATCAGCCTGGCCCGATGCAGCAGCGTTGCCTGATCGATCCCCTGGCCGCAGTAGGCCAGCTCCGTGTGGGCATGGCTGTCGACCGGGGCCAGCTCGTCGCCTGCCTCGAGTTGACGCGTTTCCAGCGACACGTCCGTGCCGGTCAGCGTGACCAGCGTGTAGCGGTACGGGGCTTCGCACAGGGCGGGGCAGGTCGCATACGTCACGCCATTGAGCTCGCTGCGCGCCTGGCCGCCGTGGTAGTGGCCGCTGAGCGAGAGGACCACCCCCGCCCGCTCGTAGCCGGCGACGACGGCGTCGCGGTTGGCCAGCATGTAGGGGTAATCGCCCGGGGGCGTGTGGTGCATCGGGTTGTGCTGGAGGGCGACAATCGGGCCGCCGGGATGCTCGGCGATCTCGTCCAGCTTCGCCAGCGCCCCGTCCGGGCGACGGGCGAACATGGTCATCTCATAGCGGTCGGCGAAGAGGAGCACCCGGTAGCCGTTGTGCTCGATGAGGCGCGTCTGGTTGCTCAGCCCGCCGGGCAGGTGCTCGCCGTCGGCCCGGTAGTCGTGATTGCCCGGGACCACCCACACGGCAGCTCCTTCGGCGGCCTGGGCGCACTGCTCGAGGATGCCCGCGATCATCGCATCGGCGGTAGCATCCCTGCCGTCGTTCACGAGGTCGCCCAGGATGGCGATCGCGTCGAACGGCCCCCGCCGCCGGGCGTCTTCGATGGCGCGGCGAACCATCTCGCGACCCAGCTCGCAGCGGCGGTGCGGCGTGGGGCCGAACGGCTCGTGGTGATCGTGAATGTCGGTGAGAACCAGCAGCGTCATGTCGGGCATATCGTGTCCTTGCATCGATGATCGGCGGGCCCTCCCTTGCCATCCGCCGCAGGGGCAATATAATCCGATTTGGTCCTGCTTTTCACGAAAATCGCGCCGATCGGGAGTACCGTCATGGCCGACGTCGTCTACAGCGAAATCCTCCGCCAGGTCGTCACCGGGCAAAGCCTCGCCCGAGACGTCGCCCACGCCGCGTTCTCGCAGATCATGGACGGCGCGTGGACCGAGGCCCAGATCGGCGGCTTTCTCATCGCCCTGGCGGCCAAGGGAGAAACCGTCGACGAAATCGCCGGCGGTGCCCTGGCGATGCGCGAGCACGTGATTCCCGTGGACACGGCCGGCGCCGACGTCGTCGACACCTGTGGGACGGGCGGAACGGGCATCAGCACGTTCAATATCTCCACGGCTGTGGCGATGGTACTGGCCGGGGGGGGCGTGTCCGTCGCCAAGCACGGAAACCGCACCAACACCCGGGCATCGGGCTCGGCGAATGTGCTGGAGTCCCTCGGGGTGAACCTTGACGCCGCCCCGCCCCAACTCGCCGCCTGCCTGCGGGACGCCAACGTCTGCTTCTGCTTCGCGGTCAAACACCACCCGGCGATGCGGTACGCCGTACCCGTCCGCAAGCAACTGGGCGTGCGAACCATCTTCAACGTGCTGGGCCCGCTGACCAACCCGGCCGGCGCGCGGCGGCAGGTGATGGGCGTGTTTGACGCCGACCTCACCGAGACGCTCGCGGAGGTCCTCGGAACGCTCGGAGCCACCCGGGCGATGGTCGTTCACGCGGACGACGGGCTCGATGAGCTTTCGACGACCTGCGAAACGAAGGTTTCGGAGTTCGCTGCCGGCAAGGTGAGTACCTGGCGAGTTCGCCCGGAGGATGTGGGGATCTCGCGGGCGACGCTGGACGAACTGCTGGTGAGCTCCGCCGAAGAATCGGCGGCCGTCATCCGCGGTGTGCTCGATGGCCAACCCGGCCCGGCCCGCGACATCGTGCTGCTCAACGCCGCGGCCACCCTGGTGGTGACTGACACAGTCGACGACCTCCCCGCCGGGATGAGCAAGGCTGGCGAGTCCATCGATTCCGGCGCCGCCGCCGCCGCCCT
>CAZFPT010000160.1:0-7675 GCA_964521005.1 uncultured Planctomycetaceae bacterium
ACGCCGCTGATGAGCCCCACCGCGACGGCCATCAGGAACGGCAGCAACAGCGCCCAGCCGGAAATGATCGCCTCGAAGCCCAGCCCCAGCCAGTTCACCACGGGCGGGACGGCCAGGCCGCCGATGAGAATACCCACCAACCCGCCGACCGTGGTCAGCGCGACGGCTTCGACGAGGAACTGCACGGTGATGTCCGCCCGTTTGGCGCCCAGCGCCCGGCGGATTCCGATCTCCCGCGTTCGCTCGGTGACCGCGGCGAGCATGATATTCATGATGCCGATCCCCCCCACCACCAGCGAGACCGACGCGATGCCGATCAGCACCAGGCTCCAGAGACGCTGCTGGGCCTCCTGCTGACGGATCAGCTCCAGCGGAACGCGGATTTCGTAGTCGTCATCCTCGTGCGTGCGACCCAGCAGGCTCTCGGCAACGGCGGCGGCGTCCACCACGGCCGATTCGTTCGCCAGCGTGAGGATCACCTGGCTGACCTCGACCCGCTCGAAGGTCTGCGAGCCCTGCTCCCACATCACGTCGAGTTTTCCGAGGCGATAGAGGCCCGTGGTCTGCGGGATCAATACCGAGTTGTCGCCGGCCTGTCCCTGAAGCGTCTCGGGGAGCTTGCCGAGAACCCCCACCACGCGGAACGGTTCGCCCTGCAGGCGGAAGCTGCGCCCCAGCGGCGACTTGTAGCCGAACAGCTTGCGGGCCAGCGACGCGGTGACCACGCAGTACGCCCGGTTGCGCAGCATGTCGGCGTGCGAGAGGAACCGCCCGGCCCGCAGGTTCACCCGCGCCACGCGGAGGTAGCCCGGCTCGGTTGCCAGCACGTCCACGCTCACCTTCTTGCCGCGGTGGTAGGCGTTCTTGGCGGTCTTATGGACCGTGACGCACTCGATCACGCCGGGGATATTCTCCCGCAGGCGATCGACGTCGACGTATTTGAGGCCGTAGGAGAGCACGCGCCCCTCGCCGCTGGTGGCGCTGGAGGACTGGCGCACGGGCTTTCGGGAGTTGATGATGATATTGCTGCTGCCCAGTTCGCGAAGCAACTGCTGGGACTGGCGCGAGGCGCCTTCGTTCATGCCCAGCATCGCGATCACCCCCCAGACCGCAAAGATGATGCCCAACGCCGAGAGAATCGAACGCACCTTGTGCACCCGCAGGCTGTGAAGCCCGAGGCGGATGATGTCCCAGAGCTTGTGGACCGCAATCATCGGACGCGCACCCTTTCGCGGTTGGGCTCGTCGGAGAGCACTTCCCCGTCCCGCAGCCAAACGACCCGCTCGGCGTGGGCGGCGACGTCGTCCTCGTGGGTCACCATCAGGATGGTTCTGCCCTGCTGATGGAGGCGGTCGAACAGCACGAGGATCTCCCCGGTGGTGGCGGAGTCCAGGTTGCCGGTCGGCTCGTCGGCAAGCAGAATCAACGGGTCATTCGCCATCGCCCGGGCAATGGCGACGCGCTGCTGTTGGCCGCCGGAGAGTTCCCGAGGCCGATGCTTCAGTCGGTCGCCCAGGCCCACCAGACGCCCCAGCTCCGTGCTGCGCGGCGTTCGGCTGGAACGCGGAATGCCCTGGTAGAACATGGGCACCTCGATGTTCTCCAGCACGCTGATGCCCTGAATGAGATTGAAGCTCTGGAAGACGAACCCGATCCGCCGGTTACGCACCTCGGAGAGTTCGTCGTCGGTCAACGTGGAGACTTCCTCGTCGCCCAGCCAGTACTCGCCGCTGGTGGGTCGATCGAGGCAGCCCAGCAGGTTCAACAGCGTGCTCTTGCCCGAGCCGCTGTGGCCCATGATGGCGATGTACTCGCCGGGCCGAACGTCCATGGAGATCCCTCGCAGGGCGGGGACGCCCTCGGGCCCCACGTCGTAGACCTTCCACACGTCGGTGAACTGAACCAGCGTCTCGCTCACGCGGGCATGCCTCCACCCGGCATGGACGGCACGGCGTTGGCGTCCGATGCGTCGGGTTCCACGCCGTCCTCGGGCACCAGCAGGACCTCGTCGCCTTCGTTGAGTCCGGAGAGGACCTCCACCTTGGTTTCGTTGCTTCGGCCGACCTTTACCTCCACCCGCTCGGATCGGCCGTCCTCGCCCAATCGCCAGACGTATGTCTTGCGCTGCTCGCTGAAGACGGCCGCCACCGGAACCTGCAGCGCGTCGGGCAGCTTGGCGACAATGATCTCCACCTTGCCGGTCATCTTGGGCTTGATGTCCTTGGGGTACTCGTCGAACTCGACCACCACGTCGTGCACCTTCACCGTCGGGTCGAACCAGTGCTGGGCACTGGCCTGGGGGGCGATCTTCTTGACTCGCCCCTCCCACACCCGGTCCGGGAAAGCGTCCAGGCGGACATACGCCCTCAGCCCCGGCGTCACCTGCCGCGAGACCGCTTCGAGTACCTTGGTGTTCACCTGCAGCGACGTCATGTCCGGGACGATCATCAACTGCTGGCGGCGATTGATCTTCTCGTCGACCGCGACCTCAATCGGATCCTGCCAATGACGCCTGGACGTGTCGTAGATCACCAGTCCGCGTTCGTCCGCCCGGCGCACGAGGTTCTCGTCGCGATGCTCTTCGAGCTCCGCCATCTCCTGCTCTTGCATGTCTTTCTGGATCTTCCTGGCCTGGAGATCCGCCTCGGCCTTGGCGACCTCGTTGCGGGCCTCCAATTGGGCCCGTTTCAGTGAGATTCTCGCGTCCCGCAGGGATGTCTCCAGTTTGCGAAGCTCCTTGGGATGATCGAACTTCTTGAACATCGCCAGCTTCGCCCTGGCCTTGTCGACGGCAGCCTCGTACTTTTCAACGTCGAACCGCGCCGCTTCCATGACCTTCTCGCTGTACAGGCCTTCCAGCTCCGGGTCCTTGTTGACCTTGATCTTCAGCTCCAACTGGTCGCGTGCGACGGCAAGGTTGCGCTTCGCCTGGTCGATCTCCGTTTCCAGGTCCTTCAGTTGAATCGCGTAGTCGCTCTCGACATACCGCTGGAGGGCGTCGTTGGCGTCGACCACCCCGTCGATGGCCTTGCGGACCTTGTTGTCCATCTCCTCGCGTTTCAGTTCGAGGTTCTTGCTGGCGCGGGTGTATTCGTTGCGGGCCGAGGAAACCTTGATCTCCTGCTGCTTGAGGGCGTCGTCGAGTTCCTTGCAGTCGAACTCGATGATCACCTGGTTGGCGTCCACGATCGAGCCGTCCTCGACGATGCGCGTGATGATGGCCGTCCAGGGCAGCTCGTTGCGGATGATCTTGCGTCTCTCGGCCTCGATCTCGCCGGTCTCGACCAGCTTCACCACCATCTCGCCGCGCGTGACCGTCGCCGTCGGACCGGTCTCGATCGCCTCGTCAGACGCGCCCACCGCCAGCCACGTTGCCGCCGAACCCCCGGCCACCAACGCCACCAGCACAACCACCCACACCCAGCCATGACGGCGGGGGGCGATAGCGGGCCTCGACGGGCGCGGCCTGCTATCGCCCGACATAGGGGTACCGTTGGATGATGCTGTCGAATTGGACGGGTTCGTTTCGCTCATGGATCTGGCCCTTCTCGTCGAGCCGCAACAGCCCCAGCGTCGCCAGGAACCGCAGACGGGTCGTCTCGTATCGTACAATCTCCTGCGTCAGACCGATCCTCGCTGATCGGTACTCTTCCTCGGCGTCCAGCACGTCTCGCGTGGACGCCTGCCCCTCGCGCTGCTTGAGCAGCGCCAACTTCCGCGACCGCTTCGCCACCCGCACGCGCTCCATCTGCACGGCGTAGCTCCGCCGGGACCGTCGCAACGTGCGGAACTCCCGCCGAACGTCCACACGAACCTGGTCGTGAAACTCCGCCAGGTCCCGCTCCGCCTTGTCCCGATCGATCATCGACAGGCGGTAGTTGTCCCGGTTGTCGGTCTGGTCCAGGTCGTACTGTAGCGTGAGCTTCGCCGAGCGGGTGTGCTCCTTGAACCGTGTCCGCCAGAACTCCCGGCGCTCCGTGCCCGGCGCTTCGATGCCCACCGCCAGGTCCAGTTGAGGCAGGAACCGGTCGGCGGCGATTTCCACGTCGCGCTGGGCGTCGCGAACCTTCGCCCGCTCGACCAGCACGTCAGGCCGCGTCGCCAGCGCGATGCTCACCGCCTGGTCCTCCTCCAGCGGAAGCTCCTTGGGCTCCATCGCCGCCAGTCGCTCCATCGCGTTTTCGTAGTCCAGTTCCAGCCTCGCCCCTGCCGGCAGGCCAAGGGTGATCTTGAACCGATCCAGCGCGTCGAGGTAGTCCTGTCGCGACGCCTGATACCGCAGCTGCGCCGAGAGAAGCCGGCGGACCGCCTGGTCCTGGTCCACCACCGTCGCCTCGCCATTGGCGACCAGCACGTTGGTGAGCTTCAGCGCCTGTTTGAGACGCCCGATGACCCGCTCCTCGTTGACCAGCTCGTTCTGTCGGCGAATAACGGTGTAATACTCGCCCACGATGTCCGAGGCGAAGGTCTGGGTGAATCGCTGGTAGTCGAACACGGCGAACACCAGGTCACGCTCGCGGCGGTACTGGTCCTCGTACGCCAACCCGCGCCATGCCCCCCGCAGCAACGGCTGGGAGAAATTCGAACTCAGCAGCGACCCGATCGTGGTATCCGAACCGCCCATGAAATCCGTGGCCAGGTCCAGCGTCGCCCCGAGCGTCAACACGCCGCCATGGACGAACCGCTGGGTCAGTGTCGGGCCGACCGCAGCCGAGCCGGTTGTCGTATCGTTGCCGCCGTCGCCGATGCGCTCGTGGTCGAACTCGCCGCTCAACTCGCCGCCCCCCAGCGCCCAGTCCCAGCCGCGACGAGTATTGGCCACCGCCAGCGCCCGCCGGTACAACTCTTCCTTGCGCGTCTGGTAGCGTCGGCTGGATCGCATCGCCAACTGCAGGCAGTCGTCCAGTGTGAGCTCGACGATCTCACCCCGCAGCCGAATGGGTTTGCCGTTGACCGACACCGTTCCGGTCTCGCCGGCCCCGATGGGTTCGTACGCCAGATCGAACGGCCTGGTTCGCCCGAAGGCAACCCGCTGACCCTGGTCGATCACACGCCCGGCGTCGCGGTCGGCCTGGCGTGCATACTGGGCAGGCGTGCAGCCGCCAACGCCGATCAGCCACGCCGCCAGAATCACCAGGAATGAACATGTCCGAGAAAAACGCATTGAGGGTGCCTTCCATCCGCCCCGCCGAATCGGCGCGAGGCGGCAAACCTGTATTGTAACCTTTTCAACGTCCCCCGCCAAGTCGCCTGCAAATTCAGCCAAGCCACCGCTGCGACAGCTCACCGCCGGCCGTCGAGAGCGTCCGCCAATTCGTCGACCGAACGGACGATCACGTCCGGCGCGCCGCCGGCAGCGACCGGCCTGGAGGCGTGAACCTGCCCGGGCAGCATCAATTGGACCGTGCGCCACCCGAGGCCGTTGGCGGCGACGAAATCCTTGGTCACGTTGTCGCCCACGTAGGTGCAACGCGAATGGGGAACTCCCAGGTCGGCTGCGACGCGCTCGAAGCCGACCGGCGAGGGTTTCCAGCAGTCTCGCCCGAGTTCTTCGGTCAACACCACCGCGTCCAGAAGCGTGGCGATCCCCAGCGCCCGCAGCTTGTTCCGCTGGGCGGGCAGGTAGCCGTCGCTGAGCACACCGAGCTTCACCCCTGAGCTGCTCAGCTTCCTCAGCAGCGCCACCACGCCGCCCAGCGGCGCGATGGCCGGGACGTGCCCGCGATAGACATCCACCAGCGAGGCGATCTGCTCTCTGCTGAGCCCGAGCTGGAAATGCTCGTCCAACGCGTCGAACGCGCCGCCGGCCTGGCCCGCCTCGAACCGCGCCCAGAGCCACTCCTCGAACGCATCCGACCGCCCCAGCCGCTGACGCAGCTCCGCGCCGACCACGCAGTAGCCGCTGCGAACGTAGTCGCGCTCGAGGTAGAGCGTATCGTCCATGTCGAACACCACTGCCGCGACAGACTCACTCGCCATCGCCCGCGTCCTCCCGCTCGCGCTCGTACTCCTGCTGTCGGCTGTAGCGCGTCTCGTACACCTCGCCCTCGCCGCGCAGGGCGTTGAGGACCGTCGCCGCGATGATGCCCAGGTCCATCGCGAACCCGGCGTTCTCGACGTAGTGCAGGTCCATCTCGATTTTGTCCTCGATGGGCAACGACGCCCTGCCGCAGGCCTGGGCGTATCCGGTAAGCCCCGGCCGAACGCTCAGCCGACGGCGCTGGCGCGGGGTCCACTCCGCCGCCTGACGCTCGTACAAGGGTCGCGGGCCGACCACGCTCATCTCGCCGATCAGGATATTCCACAGTTGCGGCAGCTCATCGAGGCTCCGCTCGCGCAGCCACTTGCCCACCCGCGTCAGACGCGGGTCCTGCCCGGAGTGCGGGGAATGCCCGTACGGATCGACGTCGTTGCGCATGGTGCGGAATTTGAGCATGGTGAACGGCCGCCCGCGCCAACCCGCACGGGTCTGGCGAAACAGCGCCCCGCCCGGACTCTCCAGGCGAACCGCGATGGCGACCGCCAGCATCGGAACCGCCAACACCAGCAGCGCCAGACCACTGGCCGCAATGTCAAAGGAACGTTTCAGCATGCATTCCGTTTCCGATCCTGCTGCTGAGGCAGGGGTCTTGCTATTCCGGTTCGTGCATCCGCCGGCGTTCGTACTCGATCACATCCTGCAGCGTTGCCGTCAGGTCGCGCTGCCGGCGGGTCTCGATGAGTCCGCAAAGCCGCGAGAGGTCGGGAATGCGCACCGGCGTGTCTTCCATCGATCGGCCATAGAATTCCTCGTAGCCGACGCGGATAGTTTCGCTGGTGGACCCAGCCAGTTCGATCACGCGGGCAGCCAGCTCGGCGATGCTCACCGGCTCGTCGCTGCCGACGTTGATCACCTGTCCGACGGCCCGGTCGCTGTTGAGCAGTTCCGAGACCATCGCCACCAGATCCGCCACGCTGCAGAAACAGCGGATCTGCTCGCCGTCGCCGACAATCTGCAGAGGCTCGCCGCGCAGCGCCCGCCGGACGAACCGCGGAACCACCATGCCGTACCGCCCCGTCTGCCGCGGGCCGACCACGTTGAAGAACCGGCAGACGATGGCCTCCAGGCCGTACTGCTCGTGGTACGCCAGCGCGAGGAACTCGTCGACCATCTTGCTGCAGCCGTAACACCATCGGCTGAAGCGCGTGGACCCGAACACCACGTCGTCTTCCTCGCGGAACGGGGTCTTGGCGCTCTTTCCGTATACCTCGGACGTGCTGGCCAGCAGCACGCGGCGGGAGAACTTCGCCGCCAGCGAGAGTACGACCTCCGAGCCGTGAATGTTGGTCTCGATCGTGCCGGCCGGGTCGTCGGCGATGAGCTGCACGCCCACTGCCGCCGCCAGATGCACCACCGCCTCGGCGTCGCGCATCAGCGTGGTCATGACCGTCTCGTTGCACACCGAATCCCGCACGAAGGTGAATCCGGGTTTGTTCTCGAGATGCGCGATGTTCTCCCGGGCCCCGGTGGAGAGGTCGTCGATGACGGTCACCTCGTCGCCGGCAGCCAGCCTCGCCTCGACCAGGTGCGACCCGATAAACCCCGCTCCGCCCGTGATCAACAGTTTCATCCCGATGCCTTTCCTTGAACGCCTCCAGCATACCCCGCCCCGCAACGCCTGGCAACCGGGAGCGA
>CAZFPT010000161.1:0-7573 GCA_964521005.1 uncultured Planctomycetaceae bacterium
GGGTGATCGGATGGAATCGCAGAGCACCGGCGTGCGGAGACGCCGGTGGCACCCGAAGTCTCGTTGAAGCCCCATGGTGAGCCGGTCCTGAGCTTGCCGAAGGGCGCAGCGAACCGTGGGGGTAAGCAGCGAAATTCCAAATTCCAAATGCCAAGTTCCAAGGAGTGGCCGTCCTGCATCGACCCGCGATTCCGCCCCCAACAAGTTGCGAGCCCTACGGCACCGGTTTGCGTCGGCTACGCCCAGCGGAGCAGGCCCATGTCCAGCGGTTCGGCGATGTCCGGGTGGCGGGGAAGCACGCGCACGGTGTATCCGGTTCGTCCGCTGCGGGTGCAGGGCATGTCCGCGGCGTACTTCACCTTTCCGTCTTTGTCGGTCTCCTGCACGTCCATCGTGCGGGGTTGGCCGCCGGAGAGTTGGCCGTCCTCGTCGAGCTTGCCGTAGTAGAGTTCCACCTTCACGTCGTCGGGACTCAGGCCTCCCAGGTCCAGCTCGGCCCGGACGGTCAGGTCTCGTCCGACCATCGCGCCGCCGCCGTTCTCGCTCATGCTGTCCGAGACGCTCACGATGCGGATGGCGTCGAAGTTCTCCATCATGTACTGCTTCCAGCCCCAGACCTCGCGGGCCTTGGCGTACTCGTCGGCCGTCAGCTTGCTCCACTGGTCCGAGGCCGGTCCGTAGAACTTCTCGGCGTAGTTGCGCACCATCCGGTTGGTCGAATACTCCGGGGCGAGCTTGCTCATGGCCGACCGCATTTTGGCGATCCACTGGCGGGGGAGGTTGTCGCGTCCGCGCTTGTAGAACAGCGGGACGATCTCCTTCTCGATCAGGTCGTACAGCGCCTGCGACTCGACGTTGTTCTGGTAGCCCAGATCGTCGTACGACTCGCCCGAACCGATCGTCCACCCGACGGTGGGATCGTATCCCTCGGCCCACCAGCCGTCGGGTATCGACACGTTCAGCGCGCCATTGGCCGCCGCCTTCATTCCACTGGTTCCGCTGGCCTCCATCGGGCGCAGCGGGGTGTTCAGCCAGACGTCGACGCCCTGCACGAGATACCGGGCGACGTTCATGTCGTAGTCTTCGATGAACACGATGTTGCGTCGGAATTCAGGCCGACGGGCGATGTGAATGATCTGCCGGATGAGGTCCTTGCCCGGGTTGTCTCTGGGGTGGGCCTTGCCGGCGAGGATGATCTGCACGGGGCGGTCTTCGCTGTTGAGAATCCGCTCCAGCCGTTCGATGTCCTTGAGAATCAGCGACGCCCGCTTATAGGTCGCGAACCGTCGGGCAAAGCCGATCGTCAGCGCCTCGGGGTCGAGAATATCCTCGGCCTGTTCGATCTCCATGGGGCTGGCGCCGCGCTTGGTAAGCTGCTCGATCGCGCGACGACGCGCGAAGGCCACCAGCCTCTCGCGCCGACGGGCGTGGGTGCGCCACAGCTCGGTGTCCGGGATGTGCTTCACGCCGGACCATACCTCCTTGTCGGCGGGCTGTTCGTGCCATTCGGGCCCGAGATATCGCTGGTACAGCGAGGCCATGTCATGGCTGATCCATGTTCGCGTGTGGATCCCGTTGGTGACGTGCCCGATGGGAACTTCGTTGGGCGGAACGCCGCGCCAGCAGTTGCTCCAGAGGCGTCGACTGACGTCGCCGTGCAACTTGCTGACGCCGTTGCGATACGTGCTCAGTCGCAGCGCCAGGACCGTGAGGTTCAACGGCTCGTCGTTGTTGCCGGGCTCCTGGCGACCGAGGTCCAGGAACTGATCGCGCGACAGGCCGATCTGGTCCCAGTAGTGGCTGAAGTAGCGGTCCACCAGCCAAGGCTCGAATGCGTCGTTGCCGGCCGGCACGGGGGTGTGGGTGGTGAAGACGTTGGACGCCTTGACCACCTCGCGGGACTCCTCGAAGCTCAGGTGTTTCTCATGCATGAGCTTGCGGATCCGCTCGAGGGCGAGAAACGCCGAGTGTCCCTCGTTCATGTGCCACGCCTTGGGTTGAATCCCCAACGCCTCCATCAGCCTCACTCCGCCGATGCCCAGCAGGATCTCCTGGCGGATGCGCATCTCCTGGTCGCCCCCATAGAGCTGGGCGGTCATGTGACGGTCCTCGGGGACGTTGTCCGGGACGTTGGTGTCCATCAGGTACAGCTGCACGCGTCCGACGTGGGCCACCCAGACCTGCGCGTGGGTTGCCCGGTCGGGGAAGTCCACCTGTACGGTAACGGGGTTGCCCTCGTCATCCCGCACCAGCGAGACGGGCATATTGTGGAAGTCGTTGCGGGGGAACAGCTCCAGCTGCCAGCCGTCGGCGTTGAGACGCTGGCGGAAGTAGCCCTGCTGGTAGAGCAGACCGATCCCCACCAGCGGAATCCCCAGCTCCGAGGCGCTCTTGAGGTGGTCGCCGGCCAATACGCCGAGCCCGCCGGAGTAAATCGGCAGACACTCGGTGATCCCGAATTCCGCGCAGAAGTACGCCACCTGCGGCGTACCGTCCCCGCCGTAGGTGCGCGACCACCACCCGGGCTTGTCCAGATAGTCCCGCAGCTCCTGGTGGACGCGCTGCATGTGGGCCAGGAAGCCCTCGCTCTCGGCCATCGTTTCGAGGCGCTTCTGGCTGATACGACCCAGCATCTGCACCGGGTTGTGGTAGCACTCCTCCCACCCGACCGGGTCGAGGCGGCGGAACAGCTCCTGCGCGTCGCCGTCCCAGGACCATCGCAGGTTGTGGGCGATCTCCAACAGCGGACGGAGGGCGTCGGGAAGGTTCGGTTCGATCGTGAATGTACGTATTGGTCGCATGCAATAAGCCCGTATTCGGGTTTCGGCTGATGGAACGGTCCCCGGCGCACACGGCGCCCATGCGGGAACCCATCCCCGGTTGTCATCGGCAATCCGGTTGAGTGAAATTCACCCATTCACCGGGCGGCGGTTCCGATCGCAACCGTCCGGCGCAGAATCATAGGCCCGATGGCCCCGACGTTCCAGTCTCAGAAAGAATCCCGCCGGGCCGGGCCGGGTGAAATCTCTGTGGCCGGGCGCAACCCCTGCCGATACAGTAGGCAGCAGCGACAACGCGCACGGGCAGCGGTCTTTCCGAATGGGGCGGAACCCTCCGGGCGGATGGAACGACTATAATAATGTAGAACAACCGTCCTCGGGCGACGTCCTGATTATGGATCGGCCCGGAGGCGATCGCTGCTGAGAACATCGGGAGAACAGCCATGACACGCTCTGAGAATACAATGCCATCGACCCTGTGGACCTCGCTGCTAGTCGTCCTCGCCGTGACGGCCGGTCTGCATGCCCAGGTCCGCCAGCGAAACACGGGACAGGCGCTCGACGCCAATCCGCAGGTCGGAAGCGGCGGATACAACACTGTCACCGGCGGCGACCGCGGCGTGAACACACAACTGAACCGTGGCAATCGCTTCATCACCGGGCAGGTCAGCGGCCTGGCGAACTTCCGCGGCCAGGTGGAATACAGTGCCGCCGACGCGCTGAATCTCGATGTTCCCACCGCCTCCTCGCTGGGGGGGTTCCGTCGCCAGTCGGTGGGCATCGGCGACGTTCTGGGCGGCAGCACGTATCGCACGAACGTCTATCGCGAATCCTCGCGCACCACGCTGAGTCCGCGCGATGTCCAGCGCGGCGCACAGGGCAGCGACCTGCTCAAGCAGCGACGCAGCCTGCTGGACACCGAAGCCGGCGAACGCCTCTACGCAGCCACCCGCGATCGATACACGCTGATGACCAGCGACCGGGGCGAGTTGCTGTCCACCTCCAACCTCGAAGAACTCTCCGCCGACCGCGTTCCCCGCGCCGAGTCGACCCGTCGCGGCGGGGATGAACGTCGTCGCGATCTGCTCGGCGGACAGGTGTCCCAGCCCGGTGCCGGGGCGTTGTTCTCGGTGTTGCGATCGCGCGATCGCCAGGAGCTGGCGCGGGAACTCTCGGGCCTGCCGATGTTCGACGACGAGGAGGGCCAGCGCGACGTGAAGGTCGATCCGCTGACGGGAAGACCCGTCTCCGCCGACGACCGCATCGAGCAGTCCAACCGGCGTCCTTACGCGCTGCTGGACGACCCGAACGCCGAGACCCGCGGCCGCGACGAGGGGCAAGACCCCTTCGAGCAGAGCACCACCCGATACTATCTCCAGCGGAACCAGGACGTGTTCCTGGAAGTGATGGCCCGGCTGGCCCAGGCCCGGGGCGAGGCGGAGCTGCAGTGGATGCGAACCACCGTCGAGACCGACAAGCAGGGACCCCGGGTGGAGTTCGACAAGGCGGAGGGGCTCACGGTGAATACCCTCGCCGGGGCCGGCAGCGATCTGTTCAACCGGAACATGCAGCGGGCCCAGGAGCACCTCCGCAAGGGGCGCTACTACGACGCGGCAGGGCGGTATGAACTGGCCGCCGTCGCCGACGCACGCAACCCGATGGCCCGTGTGGGGATGGCCTTGGCGTTGACCGCCGCCGACGAGACCGTCAGCGCAGCCTTCCATCTCGAAAAGGCCATCGCCCTCTATCCGGACATCGCCAAAGTGAAGTTCGACCTGCCCGAGATGCTCGGAAAGAAGGCTGTCCAGGACATCCAGCAGCGCTTCGAGAAGCGCAGCGACCGCGAGTATGACCAACGCTCCCAGGCCGGTCGATTGCTGGTTCAGGCGTTCCTGCAGGAGAACCTCGGCAACCATGCCGAGGCGAAGAAGTTCGCCGAGCAATTGCTCGAGATCGAGGCTGCCTCGAAGCCCGCCCGGGCCTACGCGACGTATATCTCGACGGGCAAATGGCCCACCGAAGCGATCGAAGGCGACGCCGATTCGGAAAAGTGAACATCGCATCAACGGTTGCCGCAACGGCTCCCTGTCGGTATCCTGCATCATCCAGACAGGGAGTTACGCATGAAGGATCGACTTGACCGTGTACTCGCGTCGGCCGACGCCGACTATTGCGAGATTCGCTTCGAGGAATCGGACGGAACGCAGATCGCCTTTCGCGGCGGGGAAATGGATGTAGCCGCCTCGCGCAAGACGCGTGGGGGCATCGTCCGGGCCTGCACAAAGGGCGGCTGGGGGACGGCCACCTTCGACTCGCTCGACGCTCTCGACGCCCAGGTCCGTCAGGCGTGCGAATCGGCCCGTCTGGTGGGGCAGGACACCACCGAGTTGGCTGCCAACGACCCGCCCACCGATTACGAAGGCATCGCCGAGTTCCAGCAAGACTTCCGCGGCGTTCCCCTCGACGAGAAGATTCGCCTCATCCGCGGCTACAGCGACCGGATCATGGACTCCCACCAGGCCATCCAGACGTCCATGGTCCAGTACGCCGAGCGGTTCCGCACGGTGTATTTCGCCTCGTCCGACGGGGCGTATTTTCGCGAGGATCGGCCGGTGGTGCTGGTGGCGATGGCAGCGGTCGCCTCCGACGGGCAGCAGATCCAGCAGGCCCACGACTCGGCTGCCTCGGCGACGGACTACGGCGTCGCCTGCGGGCTGGAAGCGACGGTCGACGAAGTCGCCACTCGCGCAGTGAAGCTGCTCGACGCCCCCAAACCGCCCGGCGGGCCCACGACCGTCGTGCTCGACCCGCGCCTGGCGGGGGTGTTCTGCCACGAGGCGTTCGGCCATCTCTCCGAGGCAGACTTCCTCTACGAAAACCCCAAGATGCGCGACCTGATGCACCTCGGGCGGCGCGTCGGCGTCAAGGAACTCAACATCGTCGACGACGGCTCGCGCGAGGGAACCATCGCCACCCGCCGATACGACGACGAGGGCACGCCCACCGGCAAGACCTATCTTATCCGCGACGGCGTGCTGGCCGGCCACCTGCATTCCCGCCAGACGGCGGCGAAGATGAACGCCACGCCCACCGGAAACGCCCGGGCGATCAACAAGAACCACGCCCCCCTCGTACGGATGACCAACACGTATATCGAGTCCGGCGATACGCCGGTGGAGGAGTTGCTGGCCGGCGTGGACGACGGGATCTACGCCTGCCACATGTACGGCGGGCAGACCATGATGGAACAGTTCACCTTCTCGGCGGGCTTCGCGTATCGCGTGGAGAACGGCCAGGTCGGCGAGCTGCTCCGCGACGTGGTGCTCACCGGAAACGTCTTCCAGACCCTGGACAACATCGACGGCTTTGGCGACGACGGGCGGATCATCAACTCCGCCGGCGGCTGCGGGAAGGGCGGGCAATCGCCCCTTCCGGTGACGTTCGGCTCGCCGCACCTGCGCCTCCGCAACGTCGTGGTCGGCGGACAATAGCGAAAGAGATCCCATGCAGAATTCCATCATCGAACCCACCACCGACGCCGCCCGACGCGCCATCGAAGCTGCGCTGGCCGGCGGGGCGTCGGCAGCACGGGTGGTGGCCAACCAGAACGAAACCATCGGCTGCGATTTCGAGGCAGGTCGACTCAAAGCCGTCTCGAACGCCCAGAGCGTGGACCTCGGTGTGACGGTCATCGCCGAGGGAAAGAGCGGCTGGGCCGGCGGGAACGACCTGGCGTCCCTGCCCGAGCTCGCCGAGCGGGCGACCACGCTGGCCAGGGAAGGTTCGGAGGCGCACTTCGAGGCATTTCCCGCACCGGCTGCGATCGAGGAAGTCCCCATGCATTCCCCGGCGACGCTGGCGATCGGACGGGAGGATCTCATCGACGCCGGCCAACGCTACGCCGAGGCGATGAAGGACGTCGACGAGGACCTGTTCATCATGGCCGGCGGCGAACGACGCGAGAGCGAGACGCTCGTGGTCACCAGCGGCGGGGTGTGCGAGTCGTATCGCCAGACGCACTGGAGCCTCTCGGGCGGCGTGCAGAAAACCGGAGACGACGGCGACGTCTTCATGGCCGGCGCGGGGCGATCCTGGCGAGACCCCGCCGGGATGTTCGACCCCGATTACCTCATCGAGCGGACCATCCGCGACCTGCGACGCGCCGAGACAACCGCCGACCCGCTGCGCGGCAAGGTGACGGCCTTCCTGACTCCGCGCATGCTCAAGACGCTCCTGCAGGCGGTGACGATGGGCGTCCACGGCAGAAACGTCGCGCGAGGCAACTCGCCGCTGAAGGGCAGGCTGGGCGAGCGAATCGCCCCGGAGGGATTCTCGCTGATCGACGATCCGCTCGCGCCGTTCGCCAACGGCAGCTGTCCGGTCAGCGACGAGGGCGTGCCCACCCGGGCGATGCCGATCATCGAAGACGGCAGAGTCCGGAACTTCCTTTACGATCTCGACTCGGCCGGCCTGGCCGGCGCCGAGCCCACCGGGCATGATGACTGTCACCCTTACAGCCTGGCCGTCATGCCCGGCCAAACGCCCAGCGACGAACTGCTGGCCGACATCGACGACGGCATTTACGTCAGCTATCTGATGGGCTTCGGGCAGGGCAACCTCATCAACGGCGATTTCTCGTGCAACGTCGGGCGCGGGTTCCGCATCCGGGACGGCAGGATCGTGGGACGGCTGAAGAATACGATGATCGCCGGAAACGTCTACGACCTGTTGGCCGGCAGCGTGACACTCAGCAGCGACACCGAACGCGACGTCCGCATGCCCTACGCCGTCGT
>CAZFPT010000162.1:0-7500 GCA_964521005.1 uncultured Planctomycetaceae bacterium
GTGAAAGCCCTAGGGCTTTTACGGGTTTCGTCAAGAGACAGCACCTGAACGCAGTGATTCATGCGCGGGGCCTTTGCAAAAGGGAGACATGATATGGGAATCAACCACGTTAGCCAGCAGGATGTATCCGACGCAGCCGCCTACATGGTCTTTGCCCGGGATGCCTACAAGGACCAGGACCAGCAGTACGAGTCACACTCCGGCGAGCGGGTCGAGGGGTCGGCCGGCACGAAGTCCGGCCTTTCTCGCGAGTCCAGCAAGACCGAGAGGAGCACGAAGTCGGCCAATGCGGCAAAGGAGCCCGACGGGTCGGCCGGGCCGGCGTGCCAGGTGGATTTCTCGCCGGCAGGTCGCATCGCGTCTCACTACGACCTGAGGAAGATCACCCGCAAGGAAGTGGCCGCCCTGGCCGAGGAACTTCTGGACGGGCAGTTGATCTCGTTTGACACCTTCAACTCGCTGTCCTTCGAGCCGAGACTCACCGACGATCAAAGCCAGTTGATCGCGCCGTTTGTCAGCGAGGGCGGGCTCGAGGAGCCTTTCGACCTGCTGGCGAATCTCGAAGAGACCTTGCGGGTCCAGCAGGAGGCCAAGGCCAGCGAGACGGCCATCTTCCGGACCCGTTCCCTGCTGAATCTGATGACCAACCTGAACTACATGGGCAACTTGGGCTTGTAAGGGAGGGATGCCGTTCCTGAGACAGCGTCCCGTTCCCTCCCCCCTTGGTCGGCTCGCCGGCTGAGGGGGCTTTGCGCGCAGCCCCTTCCCTATTCTCGCAGCGGACGGTGATTTCTTTAGCCCGAAGCCCGAATTTCCCGGCCGATCGCTCCGATATTCCAGTGCAACCCGTCCGCTGTGTCTGCGCGCGGGAGATTCGTGGAGACGGAGAGATCACATGGGTATCGAGAACATCGGTCACTACGACGCACTGAGTGGTATCGGCTATACGCAGCAGCGCAGGGCGGTGCAAGGCCCGCGGGAGGAGTCCTTCTCGCCCGGGCCCGCCAGTGAGATGAGCTTCTCGCCGGCGGCGCGGATCGCTTCGCAGTTCAACCTCCGCAACATTACGCCCAAGGAGGTCTCGCACCTCGCCGAGCAGATGCTCCAGCAGGGCATGATTTCCTTCGACAACTACAATTACCTCTCGTTCCAGCCCGAATTGACCGGCAACCACGCCAGCCTCATCGAGGCGTTCACCGGCGAGGCGGTGCCCGAGGACGAACCCTTCGACCTGCTGGCGAGCCTGGAAGACACCCTCTCTGCCCAGCAGCAGGCGGGCGCCAGCCCGGCTGCGGTCGGCCGATCCCAGTCGCTGCTGGACCTCATGACGAACCTGGATTACATGTCCAGCCTGGGCCTGTAGCGGCGCGACGCGGACCTGCAGGGTCAGTTGGTTTTCTCGGCGAGGACGGCCTGGGAGGCCGGTTCACCAGTGTCCGTGGCGACCGGCTCCTCGTCCTTCAGGATGGCCCGGCGGACAGCGGCGTAATCGTCCTGCGTCGGACTCGGGCGGGAACGGTCGTAGAAGGCGTAATCGATCTCGACGGCCACCTTTGTGAGCTTCATCCGCCGGAATGTCAGCGGGTGGGAGTGATAGAGCTTCGTCATCTTCCTGGGCTGATCGATGCATCGCTGGTAGAGCATTCGCTGGGCATGGGCCAGCCCCCAGGGAGAGTAGTCCGCCCGCGCGAGGTACTGCACAGCCAGGGCGTCGGCCTGCATCTCGTCGCGACGGGTCGCCTCGGAGAGAATCAGTTCCCGCGCCAGCCGAATCGCGGTGCGATAGCCGCTTTCGTCGGGATCTTCGACCGCCAGTTTCGCCACGGCAACGTACATCCCTGTCTTCATCCGCTTGAACATCGCCTTGACCGGTTGGCGGTGACAAGCATGGCCGATGGCGTTGGCCAGCACCCCCGCCAGTTGACGCTCATCCTCCAGCATTCCCAGCAAGCCCTTGGTGAGATAGATCTTGCCGCCGGGCAGCACGAAGTAGTTGGGCACGTCCGGGCGGAGCACGGCGAATTCGTACGGCAGACGACGACCCGCCACCGATGCGATCCGCTGGCCGACGCGCTGGACGTAACGCTGGACGGACTCGTCCTTTATTTTGCCGCCGAGAAGTCGCTCGAACTCCGGCTGAATGCGCGAGCCAACGGTGATCTCGTCCGAGGTGGACAGCAGACGCCCGCTGTTGGCGAGCGATCCGCAACCCCCGCACGCCAGCAACACGATCCCGGCCAAAATGGTAAGCAGCGATCTATGCATCTCGCACTGTGCCTCCCGAGAGTTCTGCGAAATCTCAGTCTCTCCATCCGGCGTATCGGCCAGATGCAGCGAGGACTTGCGTAGCGGTGCGCAGATGCAGCCAGAGCGGGAAGGCGCGGCGAGGTGAAGCGGACAGCCAAAGGCCTGCACTCAGCGGCGACGACGCAGCAGCGTGCCGGCCCCCAACGCCAGCAGCAGGACGGAGGCCGGCTCGGGAACCGAATCCATGCCCGCCAAAGTCGACGCGATGCTCGTGGAGTCCAGCCCGCCGGCAACGCCCGTGCCGTAGTTGGCCAGCAGGAGGTCCGCGTCGGTTTCATCCACGATGCCATCGTGGTTGAAGTCGCCGTTGAACCACGTCCAGTCGCCCTCCGACTTGTAGGCGCCCAGCAGGGCCCAGGCATCATTGAAATCCACGTCGTCATCGAAATCCGTGTCGCCCGGCAACGGCTCAGCCCCGGAGATAATCGAATTGATCCAGCTGATCCGCGGCGAGACTCGCGTGGAGTACATGTTCTGGGGCTGATTGTCCGATTCGTCGGCGTATCGCCCACTCCAACCGGTGGAGGTCTTCTCGTAGAGGCCGCCCTCGTCGAACAGGGCGGCGCTGAATTCATTGCCGTTTTCGTGGTCGGAGTCCACATCGTAGGGACCGTTGACTGCGTACACCACGCCCGCCAGTTTCCACACACCATCCGTATCCTTGATGAACTGCCCGCCACCGGAATCCCATTGGCTGAAGGTGGCTTCGTGCGTGGTACCGCTTTCGTCGAAGTCCATTCCCAGCAGTTGGCCGCTGTTCCACGTGTTGTCGACGACATTGGTTCCCCACCGCTTCACGCCGTCGGTGGCAGCCCAGTGCCAGCCCTTCAGTTCGTCGTTCACGACGACCGCATCGCCGGCCGGCCGCCCTCGCCCGATGATGACCGTCTCCTTATGCCGCTCGTCGCTGCCGGTATAGAGACTCGCCCACGTGCCGACTGGCTCCGCCAGCGTGAGAATCCGCAGGTCGGTGGCGTCGTTGGTCATGGAGATAACCTGCACGGATTGGCCATTCAGCGTGAACGTGTCGCCGCCGGGAGTGAAGTGTTTTGCCGTCAGTACGTGGTAGGGCGAAATCGCGATTCCGCCGCCGGGCCCCCACTCGCCCACAGCTCGCCAGCCGCTGTTGGCGTAGGCGCCGGTCGGGGCGGTGGTGTTGTAGGAGGGGTCCTGCGAAGCCATGAAGATCATCGCATCGGCTGCCTTCGGGCACACCAAGGCTGTCCAGATCCCGGCCATCATGCAGAAGGCCCGAATGACTCCTCGTCCATCACCAACGAATCGCGACATGGCAGTCTCCATTCCAGCGGGGGGTGCCGACCCGCTCCCCCATCTGCGTTCCATTGTAGCAGGTCGAGACGAATCGCGGTAGGGAAGAAATCGCCGATCGCTATCGCCGTCCGACGCATAAGATCCCTTTGTGGCAATAATTGCGGACGTCTCGGCCGGCGGTGTGGCCCTGCGGGCTCGGCAATCGCGCCCGAGGGATACCATCGGCCTGGCCCAGACGGTATGCTGGTGTGCTTTCCCAGACAGGAGCAGACGCAGATGTCCCTGATCGTCGGCGAGCACGTCACGCAGAGCTATGGCCAGCTGGACGTGCTGAAGAACGCAAGTTTCACCCTCGCCCCGGGCGACCGGGTAGGCCTGGTGGGCCCCAACGGCGAGGGCAAGACCACGCTGCTGAAGATCGCCGCCGGCCTCATCGAACCCACCGACGGCGTCGTGCAGCGCAGGGGGAATCTGCGCATCGGCTACCTGCCGCAGGACCCGCCCCGCCTCAGCGGCCAAACACTGTGGGACTCGCTGCTGGAAGGTCACGCCGACCTGCTGGAAATGGAACACGAGCTGCACGAGTTGGCCGGTCGACTGGACAGCGACGCCGCCATCGAGCGGTTCGGCCAACTGCAGGCGCGCTTCGAAGCCGCCGGCGGATACGAATACGAGAACCGAGCCAAAACGGTGCTCACCGGGCTGGGTTTCGCCCCCGAGCGATGGAACGATCGGCTGGACGAGTTCTCCGGCGGACAGTGCAGCCGCGCGATGCTGGCCGGCCTGCTCATGCAGGAACCCGACGTGCTCCTTCTGGACGAGCCGACCAACCACCTGGACATGGATAACGTCGAGTGGCTCGAGCGATTCCTGCAGGGTTGCAGGCAGACGCTGCTGCTGGTCTCCCACGACCGGTACTTCCTGGACAAGGTCACCACGCGAACGTGGGAAGTCGCCTTCGGGCAGGTCGAGGCGTATCGGGGTTGTTACAGCGAGTACCTGCCCAAACGCGAGGAACGCTACCGCGAGCGGATGCGCGAGTGGGAGGCCCAGCAGAAGTACATCGCCGAGACCGAGGACTTCATCCGGCGCAACCTCGCCGGGCAACGAACCAAGGAAGCCCAGGGCCGACGCACGCGGCTGGAACGGTTCCTCAAGACCGAGGCCAAGCCCAAACCGCGTCGCCATGAGAACATCCACGTCCGCCTCACACCCGGCGGCCGCACGGGCGACCTGGTCCTGCGGACGGCCGACCTCCAGGCCGGCTATGAGCCCGGTGAGGTGATCGTCGACGCCGGTGAGCTGGAGGTTCGCAGCGGGATGCGCGTGGGCATCGTCGGCGCCAACGGCTGCGGGAAGACCACACTGCTGCGGACGCTGCTGGGCGACCTGCCCGCCCTGGGTGGCGAGGTGAAAATGGGCTCCAACACGGTGCGCGGGTACCTCTCCCAGACCCACGAAAGCCTGCACCCCGACGAGACGCTGGTGGACTCGCTCACCCGCCCGCCGTACACCATGCGCACCGACGCCGCCCGCGACCTGCTGGGGATGTTCCACTTCAGCGGCGACCAGACGCTCAAACGCATCCGCGAACTCTCGGGCGGCCAGCGCAGCCGCGTGATGCTCGCGCAGGTCTCGGCGCTGGGCGCGAACGTCCTGATGCTCGATGAGCCGACGAACCACCTGGATCTTGCGTCGCGCGAGGTGCTGGGCGAGGCGTTGGAGAACTTCGAGGGCACGATTCTCTTCGTCAGCCATGATCGCTACTTCGTGGAGCGATTGGCCACGGACATCTGGTACGTGCTGGACGGTCGGGTGAAGGAAATCCCCGGCGGCTGGGATGCCTACCTCGCCTGGCGCGCCAGGAACGACGACGGCGCCACCGGCCAGGACGCCACTCCGCAGGCCAAGGCGAAGCAGCAGCGCAAGGCCGCCTACCAGCAGACCAGGAAAGACCGCCGCGAGCGACAGCGTGCCCGGCGACGCATGGAGTCGCTCGAGCGCGAGATCACCGCTGCCGAGGAGTCGCTCGAGTCGCTCTCAGCCCGCATCAACAAAGCCGGCGAAGAGGGCGACGTCGACCGCATCCACGAACTCGGCGAGAAGTACGCCCAGGCCCAGCAGTCGCTGGGCGACCTCATGGACGAGTGGGAAGCCCTCGGCGAACAGATCGAGCAGGAAGGGTAGCGACACACGACCTTCATCAGGGCCGCGACACGGACCCCGAAGTCCGTGCGACCCTTTGGGTGTCCGGGATTGTGTCGTTTCGAGTGAGCCACAAACAAGGGTGCCCGGGATTGTGTCGTTTCGAGCGAGCTTGCGAGGGAGAAACGGAGCAACCCGGCCCGTTCGATCTGCCCACCTGTCGCTACGGCGCGACGCTCTTTTCCGGGAGCGTGAACTCGTCGCCGGTCTGCTCGATCCACTCTGCCAGGCGGTCCTGGAGGCGATGGCGGACATCCCAGTAGCGCGAGTTGAACGCCAGGTTCCGCAGTTCGTAGGGGTCGTCGTTGAGGTTGTGGAGCATCCAGGGTTGGCCCTCGAAGCAGACGTACTTCCAGCCGTCGGTGGTGACGATGCCGCGCCAAGGCCGGTCGACGCTGTTTCCGTGGCAGGTGGGCACGACGCTCTGGATGAAGGCCGAGTCGATCTCGGGGGTCTCTTTGCCGCCCATGGCGAACGCGGAGAAGTCCCTGCCCTGCATCCAGTCGGGCACATCCAGCCCGCACAGGCCCAGCGAGGTGGGGGCGTAGTCCACGTGGTTCATGGGCACATTCAGCCGGGGGCGGGGGTTGTAATGCGTCTCGCCGCGATTGATCACGCACGGCACGCGGATGGATTCCTCGTGCGGGGTCATCTTGGCGACCTGGCCGTGTGAGCCCATCATGTCGCCGTGGTCGGAGAAGAACAGCACCCACGTGTCGTCGTCGATACCCGCGTCGCGCAGCGCCTGGCGCACGCGTCCGACGTTCCAGTCGAGGTTTTCGATCTGGGCGTAGTAGCCGGCGAGCTTGCGGCGGACCTCCCCCTGGAACGACTCGATCGGCGGGACGTTCGGGCGCAGCTGCAGCTCGGCCGGGTTGTGCAGCGCCATGTACTCCGGCGGGGCGATGTTCGGGCCGTGCGGCGGCTGAACGCTGAGCACCGCGAAGAAGGGCTGATCGGCGTCCTCCTGCCCCTCGGTGCGTCGGCGGACGTAGTCCACCAGCAGGTCGGTGAGGCAGTCGGTTTCGTAGTCTGGCAGGCGTTCGTGGAAGGCGTTCTCGCCCTCGCCGCCATGCACCCAGCAGTCGTACTGGGAGTTGTTGTTGTCGTAGCCGATCCACTCGTCGAACCCGCCTCGCCGGTGGGGCGGAACGATGTGCATCGCCGCCCGGCCGTTGCGTTCCTTGAACCCGTCGAGGTGCCACTTGCCGAAGTAGCCCGTGTGATAGCCGTTGTCCTTGAACGCGGTGGCCACGGTGGGCAGCGAGTCGTCCAGCGGGTACTCGTGGCCGGGCACCGCCTGGTGGGGGTATCGGCTGGTGATGAGCGATCCGCGGAACGGGCAGCACAGGGGCATGCCCGCCACCGCGCCGGTGAAGTGCGCGCCCGTGTCGGCCATCCGGTCGATGTTGGGCGTGTTGACGTTCGGGTCGTTCATGCACGAGAGGGCCTGGGCCCGGTGCTGATCCCCGAAGATCCAGATGACGTTGGGACGTTTGGCGGCGGGTTTGCTCATGGACAATGCACTCCTCAGCGAGGGGACGGATCAGTAAAGCCGCCATTGTCCGCCCGGCCGGGAGTGAATGCAAGGGGTGGTTGTGGAGCGGAAAATCCTGGTGTGCGTCATAGATTGGGGGCACGCTCCAGGTATTGAGCGACGAGCGACGAGCGACACGCGAATCGCGACAAGGGCACCCGGAGTATCGTTGAAGCCCC
>CAZFPT010000163.1:0-7480 GCA_964521005.1 uncultured Planctomycetaceae bacterium
GCACGCCGGGCTTCCTCGTCGATCATCCGTCCGGTTAACGCGCGGAAACTCCCATGTCCGGCAAGGCCGTAGGGCTCGCAACTTGTTGCGGGCGGGATCGCAAGGTTGGCGTGGGTCAGTCACCTTGAAGCGGGTGCCCGGGCTTGTGCCGGTCGGACCGAGCGCAGCGAGGGAGGAACGGAGCAACCCGGCTGCTGCGCCGTCCGACCGCTACCTTCATCGCGATCCGAACCAACCGGGTTGCTCAGCTCGCTTAGGCTCGCTGCACAACGCCGGGCACCCGTGGTTGGGGGGCGGTCTGCCGTAGGGCTCGCAACTTGTTGCGGGCGGGATCGCGGGTCGATGCGGGACGATCACTCTTTGGAACTCGTCATTTGGAATTTGGATTTTCGTTGTTTACCCCCACCTTTCGCTTCGCTCAAGATGGGGCTTCAAGTTCGTTTCACCGCTCGTCGCTGGTTGGCCAAGACCTCGGCGAATCTGCCTGTCGCCAGTCCCGGTTTTCGCTCGGGTGGGCCTCCTCGGCAGGCCGGCGGCGAAAAACCATGTGTGCGACAGTCGCCCCCGGGTTTGCGACAATGGGCGTGCGATGTCCTTGACATGGTGTGAGAGCAAAGATAGTAACAACAATCATTTAGAGTCGATGTGTCTGATTCGGAGAGTCTTGCTATCGGCGGGGCGAAGTGGTGTTTCCGGTCGGCCTTCGGGTGGCCTGGCGGCGGTTTTTTGTTGCAAGCTGTCTGCCCGTGCCTACACTCTGGCTTCAAGTGGTGCACCTCAGGTAGGTTGGCCCGAACCCGCTCCCCGGGGGCAAGACACATGGCAGACGTTACATACGACAGCCGAAGTTTCCTGATCGACGGATCGCGTGTCTGGCTGGTCAGCGGTTCGCTGCATTACTTCCGCGTTCCGCATGAACTCTGGCGCGACCGGCTCATCAAGGCCCGCCGGGCGGGGCTTAACTGCATCAGCACGTACGTCCCATGGAACATCCACGAGCCCCGCGAAGGCGAGTGGGACTTCCAGGACGGCCGCGACGTCGCCTCCTTCATCAAGCTCGCCGGTGACGTCGGGTTGTACGTCATTCTCCGCCCGGGGCCGTATATCTGCGCCGAGTGGGACTTCGGTGGTCTGCCGGCGTGGCTGACCGCCAAGAGCGGCATGCACGTGCGGACCCCGTCGGCTGCCTATACGCACTACTACGACAAGTATCTCAACAACGTGCTGGGCCCGCTGGCGGAGCTGCAGGTGCCCCATGGCGGCAACATCATTCTCATCCAGAACGAGAATGAGTACTTCCAGACCACCATGCCTGACCGGCTCAACTACCTGGAGTTCATCTCCCAGCTGATCCGCCGGGCGGGGTTCGAGATCCCCATCATCACCTGCAACAACGCCACCGAGCCGCAGGTGCCCGACACGATCGACTGCGTCAACTCCTGGCGCGACGTGCCCGGACGGCTGAAGCTGCTCTACGAACTCCAGCCCGGTGCGCCCATGCTGGTCACCGAGTTCTGGAACGGATGGTTCGACTGCTGGGGCGGCGAGCACCAGAGACGGGACGCCACCGAGACCGCCCGCAAGGCGATGGAAATCCTCGGCTGCGGGACACAATACAACTACTACATGTGGCATGGCGGGACGAATTTCGGCTTCTACGGCGCCCGCCTGGTCGCCCACTCGGCCGCCTGGCAGACCACCAGCTACGACTACGACGCCCCGCTCGCCGAAGGCGGCGGACTCACCGAGAAATATTACCGCACCCGCCTGGTGAACCTGCTGGCCAACCACATGGGCAAATACTTTGCCACCACGGAGATGGCCGACGCGGGCGGAACCGCCGTCAACACGCCCGGCGTGCTCAACGCCACCGGAGACGAGGGGCGATGGGCCGTCGTGACCAATCGCGGCTGCGAGGAGATCAAAACCTCGCTGCTGTCGTTGTCCGACGCACGCCACGTTGAGGTCACACTCGAGCCTCTCGGGGCAGCGGCCATCCCCATGGACGTGCCCCTGACCGAGAAGCACACGCTGAACTACACCAACTGCAGCCCGCTGGGGTTCTTCCAGGAGAAGCTGCTGGTTCTCCATGCCCCCGCCGGCTGGGATGCCACCTGCAGCATCAACGGCAAACCCGTGACGCTGACGGTTCCCAAGGGCAACGAACCGCAACTCGCCGAGCACCAGGGGCTGGTGGTCGCCGCGATCGACTCCGACGCCGCCCAGCGCCTCTGGGTGACCGACGAGGCACTGGTGATCGGCCCGGACTTCATCGGCGAGTCGCTGGAGGACATCGTCCCGCCGAGCAAGGGCGACGCCTGCACGCTGGTGGACTGGGCGGGCAATGTTTCGGAAAAGAAATACGCCGCCAGGTCCAATCGCACCTCCGCGCCCCGGCTGGGGAAGTGGTCGCGGGTGGCTGCCTGCCCCGAGCCGGTCGGCGACGTGGACGGGTGGACCCGCATGGATCGCCCCCGCGACGTGGACCGTCTCGGTGTGCATTACGGCTACTGCTGGTATCGCGTGGAGTTCGAGCAGGAGCGTGCGAAGAAACGCAAGCTGCTCTTCCCGGAGTTGAAGGACCGGGCCGGCGTGTTCCTCAACGGAAACTTCGTGGGCACCTGGGGACGCGGTGAAGACGCCACGCGCGAACCGATCTCCGTGTCGCTCAAGAAAGGGCGAAACGACCTGGTCCTGCTGGTCGACAATCTCGGACGGATGTGCTACGGCCCGAAGGTGGGCGAGCAGAAGGGCCTCTTCGGGCACGTCTGGGACGCCAAGGAAATCACCCGCAAGCGGTTCCGCATGGGTACTCAGGAAACCTTCTCCAAGCGGATTGTCCCGCGGACGATGTCTCACCTGCTGGAGAAGCTCCAGGACCTGCCGCTGAATACCGCCGAGTTGGACATCAACCTCAAAAAGCTCTGCCCGGTTCACCTGTCCTTCGACAACCTGCCCAACGACATGGCCGTGTTCTGCAACGATCGCCTGATGGGATTCTACCCGGCGATGAAGACCAACTGGGCCGATGTCCCGCTGGCCGGCGGGCTCAAGCAGGGCAAGAACACGCTGAAGCTGCTGATCTGGGGCGAGGTGGACTCCAAGGAACTCAGCAAGGCCATCAAGCTCCATGAACTCCACGAACCGATCTCCGGCGGGGCGGAGTTGTCCTGGCGGCAGTGGGAGCTGCCCACCGGGGACGAACCGCGCCCCGATGGCGTGACCGACCGCCCCGCGTGGTTCTCGTGCAGGTTCAAGTACACCCCGTCCGATCAGCCGTTGTTCCTGGAGCTGGGCGGGGTGAAGAAGGGTCAGCTCTACCTCAACGGCCATGATGTCGGACGGTTCTGGACGATCGGCCCGCAGGAGGGTTGGTACCTGCCAGAGCCCTGGCTGAAGGAAGAAAACGAGCTGCTGCTCTTCGAGGAACTGGGGCGGTTCCCCCAGGCGTGCAAACTGCGTTTCCGCCCGGCCGGTCCGTACCACGACCAGAGCAGGTGACAGAAGTATTTTCTGGTTCAGCGTTGGTGGTTGCCGCCCGCTGAACGAGAAAAGAATTCTGTCACTCGCTCCAGACGCTCGGCCTGAGGGATTCACCTCGGGCTTCGGCTCGACCCCCCCCCCCGGGATCCGGTGCGAGAGAGGCCTGAAAGCCGCCATTGCTGCGTGTTCTGCCTGTTGCGGGACGGTTGTCCGTAGCCTGTCCGCCTTTGCAGGGCTTCCCTCCGCACGTTCCCGCAGGTGGGTGTTTTTCGTGCACAATTGTGAACGAGTACTTGACGGGCGGGGGGCGGCAGGCAAGAATGATGAGTTCAAATCCGGCTTTGTCTCGAAGATAGCAGCAGTTACTATCCGACATGAAGACAGAGACGGGGGCGCCAGGCCTCGGGGGTCCGGGCGTCGGTCGGTGTCGAACACTTCGGCGGGGTGGAGCAGAATCCGGTCTCCCGCCGGGAGGAACGTCTCGGCCACCATGTTTGTGAATTCCCGGTTTTTGCAGGATTTATCGCGTACCCCTCTGTAAGGGGGGTACAATGACATGCTGGGTAAGGCGTTGGCAGCGTTGCCCTTGCGGGGAACGACGGACAACGCGGCCTTTTGCCCGGTGCATCGCGACCTGGCGCAGCCTGTTCAACGCCCGGTCAACGCAGTGCAGCAACGGGATCACAACCGATTGTCTCCTGAATGGCCCTCGGGTCGGAAGCGGTGCCGAGGACAGAACCGAACAAAACACGCCCAGGTGATCCGGGGCGGACCGGAAGAAAGGGTTTGTTCATGCATACCGTCACAAAGAAGGAATTGGTCGACCGAATCGCCGATGAAACCGACGCCAAGCGCGTTACGGTCAAGAAGGTGGTTCAGCAGTTTCTCGATGAGATCATCGAGGAACTTGGGCGGGGCAACCGATTGGAGTTCCGGGACTTCGGTGTCTTTGAGACCAAGGACCGGGCCGCACGCATCGCCCAGAATCCCAAGACCCTCGAACGGGTCCACGTGCCCCGGAAGCGAACGGTCAAATTCAAGGTCGGGCGCATGATGAAGATCAAGCTCCAGGAAGGCCTGGAGAAAGAGGACGGCGCCCAGCAAGGCGCGCCTTCCTCGCCGAACGCCTGAGCAATCGTCACGTCCCGGATGGACTGCCCCCTGACGAATTGCGCCGTGCGGTCGGTTGATCGCCAGCGATGTGTCTCCGGTCATCCCGAGCGGGGGACATCGCCCAGGAGCAATCGTCCCGGTTCGATGACCGGTGGGCTTCCGTCAAGATCTCGGCTGCGGTACTTCCATGGATGAGCAGCGCCAACGAAATCTGGATTGGCTCACCGCCGCGCGGGATTCCCTGCGCAAAGAGGCCGGTCGCTTCAATCTGCGCACCACCTTCTACGGGCTGGGCGTGTTCCTCGCGGCCATCTTCGCGCTGACGGCACTGGTCTGCCTCCATCAGTACTTCGTCGTGTTCCCGCATGCGATGGCCCGGACGGCAGAGCGGTTTCCCGACCTGCCCCAATGGGAGGCCCAGGTCCGCCAGGCCGTCGCCGATTGGCGCCTCGCCGCGGTCAAGTGGAAGGCGATTTCCTACCTCGGGCCGGCGCTGATCGCCGCGATCCCGTTCGTGATCGTCTCGATGCTTCGGGACGACCTGACCCACTGGCTTCGCGGGCGCGTCCTGCACCTGCCGCGCCACCTGGCGGTGGGGTTCGTGATCGAATCGGTCGAGTACCGCTTCCGCACCTCCGAGACGCGCCGCTTCGCGATGTTGCTGTTCGCCTCGATCGGCACGTTTACGCTCTTTCTGATGCTCTTTTCTTACGACCGCCGAATGGGAGGGAAATGGCTGGTGTGGTTCTGGTTCGTCCCGATGATCGCCGCGATCCCCGTGGTGCTGCTGGTCCAGCGGTTCGCCACCGCCTGGCGGCGGGTCCTGGAGAAGATGCGCCTCACAGTGGCCGACATGGAACGCTTTCGGCTGCTGCGACTGATCGACGCAGCCGTCCCGCTGGTGACGTACCTGTTCGTGCTGGCGGTGCTGCTGGCCAGCGTGCCGCACCTCCTGGCGCGAGGCAACGAGCAGACCCGACAGGCCGAGGTCCGCGCCCGGGCGACCCTCGATCAGTGGGTGCAGCAGCGTTTCGAGCAGACACCCCCCACGCCCGAGCAGCGGCAACGGTTGGAGGCCTATTCCAAGCCTCCCAGGCCGTGGGGCGACTGGGCCCAGCCGGGGCGGTCCTCCGCGTGGGTACACGATTTTCTGCGGGCCTCGGCGCGGTTTTTCGGCGGGGCGGTGCTCGCCACAGCCGGCGTGTTCCTGCTGCTTCTGTTCGCCCAGCCGGCAAGCACGCGCGAGTCGGCCCGTTCGGGCGGCGTGGCCGCCATGTGGGTCGTCGCCGGCGTGGTCGCCGCCGCCATCAGCGTTTCCTGGGCGTACAGCCACGACTGGGCCGCCTGGCAGATGGTGCTCTACCAGGCCGTCGCGCTGGTCGGACTGATCGCGTTGGGTGTGGGCAAGTTGTGGTGGACGCTCACCCGCCAGCGCGAGATCTGCCCGTCCTGCGACCGTACGTTCGTCTCGCTGGGCGAGGTCTGCCCGGTCTGCGGGGTGAACCTGCCCGCCGCCAGAAAGGTCGGCGCCGATGAGTTCGTCGTCGGGCAGGGGCTCACGACGGTACACCATCACTCCTGCCGCATCTACGCCCGGTCCCGCTCGGACGCCTGGAAGAAGTTCATGACGCTGCGCCAGGCGCTGGTCAGCGTCGAGGCCGACGGTCTGGCGATCGCCAGGCCCTGCAAGGTCTGCCTCGGAAGCGAGACCACCTGGACGGGCGACCCGGTCTGGCGGTCGGCCCGTAACTGGGCCCGCTGGATCCAACGCGATCTGCCCGCTCCGCCCGAGGAACTGTAACACCGCAGAATCTTTCTGCAGGTGTTTGCCGGCCGAGATGCACGCTCCCCGAAGGTGGAACGGGGCCTCGGAATCGAGCCGGAGAAACACGACGGATTCATGGGCTGGAAGCCCATGCGACGCGTCCCGCCGCAGAATCTTTCTGCAGGGGAACCTCACGGCGTGGGCTGGACATCCGCCTCTCGGCGCGTATGCTCTGCTAAGGCCACGATTCACAAGATCCATTCGCTGTCGCACCGGAAACGAGGACCACCATGAAGCAGTTCATCGTCACCCCCGCCATGGGAAAACGTCTGATCGGCCGAGCGCTGGGACAGAGCTACGACCTGCTCGATGCCGCCCGCGAGAACACCCTCGCGATCATCGCCGGAACCACCAATGCTTACGTCGCCCAGGAGGTCCTGCGAGAGCTGGAGATCGAGGAGGACTTCGACATGACCGGCTTCCGTCGAGGCCTGGTCGTGCCCACCCACTGCAAGGACCCCGGCGCGGTCACCGAGTTTCCCGGCGACGTCATTATCCGCCAGGGCGAATGGCTGAAGGGCAAGACCATCTTCGACGTGGTGGACGACCTCGATGAGGGCGACGTGGTGGTCAAGGGCGCCAACGCCGTGAACGTCGCCCGCTCGGACGCTGCCGTCTACATCGGGCATCCGCAGGCCGGCACGATCGGGGCGGCCATTCAGGCGATCGTCGGACGGCGCGTTCGGCTGATCGTGCCCGTCGGGCTCGAAAAACGCGTGACCGAGGAGATCTCCGACCTGGTTGCGCTGGTCAATGGCCCCAACGCCAAAGGCCCGCGGATGATGCAACTGCCCGGAGACACCTTCACCGAGATCGACGCCATCGAAGGACTCACCGGCTGCGATGCGATTCTGTTGGCCGGCGGCGGCGTGTATGGCGCCGAGGGATGCGTCTGGATCGGCGTTGACGGCGAAGACGAACCGCTCACCGCTGCGGAGAAACTGTTGAAGGAAATCGCGGACGAACCCGCCTGCAGAATCTGAACCCGTTTGGGCCTTCGCCAATTGCGCCCGCAACAAGTTGCGAGCCCTACGGCACCGGCGTGCGGAGACGCCGGTG
>CAZFPT010000164.1:0-3699 GCA_964521005.1 uncultured Planctomycetaceae bacterium
TACGGAATTGGCTTAGGAAACAGAACAGACCATGGGCTGGAAGCCCATGCGACGCGCCGGTCCATGGGGCTTCAGCGATACTTCGGGCGTTCCGGGCTTGTATCCCGCACGGGTTTTGACGAGGTCTTCGATGAGTGAAGAGTCCACACGACAGTTCTACATGCCCGGTCTCGGTGCGGCCAGGGCGCACGGCGAACTCGCGTTGCCTGCCGACGAAGCCAGGCACGCTTCGAGAGTGCTGCGCATGCGTGTCGGCGATGCGGTGAGCCTGTTCGACGGCGTGGGCGCGAGGGCGGAGGGCGTGCTGTCGGCCGTCACCAAACGCGACGTACGCGTGACGCTGGGCGAGGTGCGGTTTACCGAACGTCCTGGGCGGCGCGTGGAACTGGCGTTCGCCGTGCCCAAAGGCAAGCGGCTGGACTGGCTGCTGGAGAAGACCACCGAACTGGCGTGCACGACCCTCCAGCCGGTGCGGTTCGAGCGGAGCGTTGCCGGCGAGACCACCTTCAGCGACGGCAAGCGGGAGCGATGGCTGGACCGTTGCATCGCCGCCTGCAAGCAGAGCGGCGGGGCCTGGCTGCCGGAATTGCGGGACCCGGTAACGCTGGAGGAGTATCTCGGTGAGTGTGACGCGCCGGTCCGCTGGCTGGGCGATCCGTCGGCGTCGGCCAGGCCGATGATGGCGGCCGTTCACGAGGTGCAACCCGATGCGGCAGCGGCGATTCTGGTGGGTCCGGAGGGCGGGCTCACCGACGACGAGATCGAGGCGTCCCGGGCGGCGGGGTTCGCCCCGGTTCGGCTGGGGCATACGGTGCTTCGCGTGGAGACCGCGTGCGTGGCGATGTTGGCCGGCGTGCGGGCGGCAGACGGGGCGCAGGCGTCTTGACGGGTTCACACGGCGGCGGTAGGATACCGGGCTCGACCTGGCCCTGGGATGCCCGGGGAACCCCTGCGAACCGAAAGGATGTATGACGATGGCTACACATACTGTAACGTTGATTCGTGGAGACGGTGTCGGCCCGGAGCTGGCCGAGGCGGCCCGTCGGTGTCTGGACGCTGCCCTGGAGAAGACCGAGGGCGCCGGGTCCATCGAGTGGATCACGCGCGAGGCCGGCGTGGATATCATGGAGTCGGCCGGCACGCCCATGCCCGAAGAGACGATCCAGTCGGTCCGCGATACCGACGCGACGCTCAAGGCGCCCATCACCACGCCCATCGGGACGGGCTTCCGCAGCGTGAACGTGCTGCTGCGGCAGACGCTGGATATGTACTGCTGCCTGCGTCCCTGCAAGAGCTACGAGGGTGTGCGCAGCAAGTACGACGACATCGACCTGGTGCTCGTGCGGGAGAACTGTGAAGACCTCTATGCCGGGGTCGAGTTCGAGAAGGGCACCAAAGAGGTCGGTGAGCTGATCGATACGGTCAATCGTCTCTCTGCCGACAAGAAGGTCAACACGCCGGCGGAATCCACGGGCGTGAGCATCAAGCCCATCAGCGTGCAGAACACCGAGCGAATCGTCCGGTTCGCCTTCGAGTACGCCCGCAAGCACGGGCGGAAGAAAGTGACGTTCGTCGAGAAGGCGAACATCATGAAGTACACCGACGGCCTGTTCAAGGAGGTCGCCGAGAAAGTCGCCGCCGAGTACCCGGACATCGAGAGCGAAGAACGCCTCATCGACAACATGTGCATGCAGCTGGTGCAGAAGCCCGAGCTGTATGACGTGATCGTCACCGAGAATCTCTATGGCGATATTCTCTCGGACCTCTGCGCGGGTCTGGTTGGCGGGTTGGGCGTGGCGCCGGGCGCGAACATCGGCGACAATGGCGCGGTCTTCGAGGCCACCCACGGCAGCGCCCCGAAGTACAAGGGCATGAACAAGGTGAACCCCACGGCGGTGATCCTCTCGGGCATGCTCATGCTGGACTACCTCGGCGAAGCCGACGCCGCCAAGACGCTCGAGCGCGGCATCGAGAAGGTGATCGCCTCCGGCGAGAAGGTGACCTACGATATGAAGGCGGATCGCGACGACCCCTCGGCCGTGGGGACCAGCGAGATGGCCGACGCGATCATCGAGGCGATGTAGCGACCGACGCCTGAGAGCACGGGGCGCGGAGACCTTCTCGTCGCCGCGCCCTGTTTCTGCGCGATAGGTTTCGCCAGCACAAGTGAGACACCATGGACCAGGCGGACATACACGACATCCTCAGCGGGCGCCGCAAGGGGCTGGGCGTTTCGCTCATGCGGGCTGCGCTGGCGGTGGCATCGTGGCCGTACGCGGGGCTGATGCGCCTGCGCCGGAGCGCGTACCGTGCGGGGATGCTTCCGTCGCGAAACGCCGAGGCCCCGGTGGTGTGCGTGGGCAATCTCACCACGGGCGGAACGGGCAAGACGCCGATGGTCGCCTGGGTGGTCCAGCAGCTCCAGCAGTTGGGGCTCGTCCCGGCTGTGCTGACGCGCGGGTACAAGGCCGGCGACGGCGTGAGCGACGAGGCCGAACTGCTCGGACAGGCGACCGGTGCAGCGGTGGTGGTGGATCCGGACCGCGTCGCCGGTGCGGGCCGCGCGGTGGCTGGCCAGGCCGATGTGCTGGTGATGGACGACGGGTTTCAGCACCTTCGCCTGCGGCGGGATCTGGACATTGTTCTGATCGACGCGACGAGGCCCTGGGGGTATGGCCATTGCCTGCCACGGGGCATTCTTCGCGAGCCCGTTGCCGCCCTCCGCGACGCCGGGGCTGTGGTGATCACCCGGGCCGACCAGACGGGCAGCAAGGCGGTGGACAATATCCGCCGGCGGATTCGGGAGATCGTTCCGGACGCCCCGATCGCCCTGGCGTCGCATCGACCGGCCGGCGTGATCGACGCGTCCGGCGAGCGCCATCCGCTGGACGTATTGGCCGGGCGAAAGGTGTGCGCGTTCTGCGGGATCGGCAATCCCGAGGCGTTCTTCCGGACGCTGGAATCGCTCAACGCCCGGGTCGTCAGTCGCCACGCCCTGGACGACCACTACGAGTACGGCCCGCAGCTGGAACAGACCACCTGCCAGGCCTGCGGCGAACGAACCAGTTGTCCGGCGCAGGTGATGATCACCACGGCCAAGGATTATGTGAAAATCGCTCGCAACCCGATCGGCAGGGAGGTCTGGCAGTTGACCACGGCGATGGACATCCACGACGGGGCCGACGCGATTGAGAAGCTCCTGCGCGAGGCGGTGGGCGTTCAGGCGTCGGACGAGCCGTCGGCCGGTGGCGCCTGAGCGACGGACGGCGAATCGGGCGTGCGCCAGCGATCGGCTGCGGGGGGTCGGCCGGTTGCGGCGGCGGCCTTCTCGACGGCCTTGAACAGGTGCCCGGCGGCGATGGGCTTGGTGAGATAGCCGTCCATCCCGGCGGCAAGGCAGGTCTGGCGGTCTTCGGGTGTGGCGTGTGCGGTCAGCGCGATGATGGGAACGTGCTCGCCGGCGTCCTCTTGTTGGCGGATCGCCTGGGCGGCCTCGAGGCCGGAAACGTTGGGCATCTGCACGTCCATGAGAATCAGATCCGGCGGATCGGATCGCCACGCGTCGATCGCCTCTTGCCCGTCGGTGGCGATGGTGACCTCATGCCCCCACTGTTGCAGCAGACGCTGAGCGAACATCTGGTTGACGCGGTTGTCCTCGGCCAGCAGTACGCGCATCGGGCTGGAGGTGCGGCGGATCAC
>CAZFPT010000164.1:3799-7344 GCA_964521005.1 uncultured Planctomycetaceae bacterium
ACATCCAGCGTGAGCGTGATGTGGAACGTGCTCCCGCGGGCAGGGTCGCTTTGAGCCCAGATTCTCCCTCCCATGAGATTGACCAGTTCATGGACGATCGAGAGACCCAGCCCGGTCCCTCCGAACCGCCGGGTGGTGGACCCGTCGGCCTGGTTGAACGCGTCGAAGATGAACGGGAGCTTCTCGGAATCGATTCCGACGCCCGTATCGGCGATCTGCAGGTAGATCTCGGCCTGCCCGTCGCGGAGCGAGACGAGCCTCACGACGGCTGCGATGCCGCCGGTCTCGGTGAACTTCACGGCGTTGCTCATGAGGTTCAGGAACACCTGCCGCAGCCGAACGACGTCCCCGACGAGGCGGCGGGGGACGTCCTCGCCCACCTGCAGCGAGACGGCCAGCCCCTTCTGCGAGGCCAGGACGTTCACCACCGATCGGGCCTGCTGGAAGCACTCGACCAGGTCGAACGGCGCGTGCTCCAGCGTGAGCTTGCCGGCCTCGATCTTGGAGAAGTCCAGCACGTCGTTGACCACTTCCAGGAGGATGCGGGCAGAGTCCTGGGCCATGGTGAGGTATTCGCGTTGCTCGCCGTTGAGATCGGTGGCAAGAGCGAGTTCGGTCATGCCCATGATGCCGTTGATCGGCGTGCGGATCTCGTGGGACATGTTCGCCAGGAACTGTGTCTTGGCGAGGCTGGCGGCTTCGGCGTTCGCCTTGGCGGTCCGGAGGGATTCCTCCACGCGCTTGCGATCGGTGATGTCCCGGACCATCGCCTGGATGTAGTAGGTGTCGCCGATGTACAGACGGTTGAGGGAGACTTCCGCGTCGAACGGCGTTCCGTCCTTGCGGCAGTGCCGCCACCCGAACACCTGCGAGTTGCCGCTGAAGGCCAGGCGGATCTTCTCCATCGCCTTCTCGGCCGAGTTCCGCCCGTCGGGTTGGGTTGGCGGAGAGAACTCCAGCGGAGTGCGCTCCATGAGGTCTTCGCGGTCGCAGCCGTACATCGCCAGGGCGGTGGGGTTGCAGTCCACGAACTGGTCCTGTCGCATGATGAAAATCGCGTCGCTGGCCTCCTCGAAGAGCAGGCGGAACTTGCTCTCGCTCTCGCGGATGGCCTGCTCGGCCTGCTTGCGGTCGGTGATGACCTCGGTATAGGCGATCATGCCGCCCACTCTGCCATCCTGCTCGTACCAGGGTCGACACTCCCAGCGGCTCCATTCCACGCGCCCGTCGCCGCGAACGAAGAAGTCTTCGTCGGATCGCTCGATCGCCCCCGACAGCGCCCGTTGATGGACCTCGCGCCATCGCTGGGGCATTTCCGGGAACACCTCGTAGTGGTGCTTGCCGATCACGTCGACGTCGCCCAGCCCGTAGTCCTGCAGATACCGCTCGGAGACGAAGACGTACCGCAGGTCCCGGTCGAAGACGGCCACCGCGTTGGGGTCGTGGGCGATGATGTAGCGCATGAGGTCCTCATTGGCCCTCATGGCCTGCTCGGCCTCCTTGAGGTGTGTGATGTCCCGGACCGATTCGATCGCCCCGACGACCTCGCCCCGCGCGTCGCGCAGGCAGGTGGCCTTGGCCCAGACATATCGCCCTCCGGCGAGTTCGGGCAGGAAGATCTCCGCGAAGACCGTGTCCGTGTCGCGCCGGTGTCCGGGATAGTCGGCTTCCAGTCGTTGCGGGTCGGCCATCAGCAGGTCGGCCAGCAGGGGCTTGCGATGTCCGTAGAACGGCAGGGCGTGCTCGCCGCCGCTCTTGCCGAGAACATCCTCCGCCCCGACGCCGGTGAGCTCTTCCATGGCCCGGTTCCAGAGGATGACCTTTCCCGCCCGGTCGACCGCGAAAGTCGCATCCGGCAGGAAGTCCACCGTCTGCTGGAGACGCTGCTCGGAGCTGGCGATCCGCTCGCGCGATTCGTCCTCCATGCGGATCACGCAGAACCCCACCAGCGTGATGATCAGCAGGGCCCCGGTGACCCCCAACCCCAGGCCCCGGGCGCTGAGAACCTCGTCGGCCGGGCTGAGATTCACCATGCGCCAGCCGGTCAGCGCCGTGTGGACAATCGTGACCAGGGCGGGCTGATTGTCGACTGAAACGTACTGGCCGGTGCGGGGCATTTCGGGAAGAATCGCCTCGCCGCGAAGCTGCCCGAACTGTCGACGCTGGGTGAGAAGCTCGCGGGTATGGGGATCGATCGGCCGAAACGGGCGAAGCTCCAACTCCGATCTGGACGCCATCATCACCACGCCCTCGGGGGAGATCAACAACCCGTCGCCGTGCTCGCGGAAGATCCTGCTGAACCGCTCGAATCCGGTCTTGAGAACGACGACCCCGACCACCTTGCCCGTCCGGGAGTAAACCGGACCTGCCGAGTACAGCCCGCGTTGTCCGGAAGTCACGCCGACGGCGAGGTAGGAATTGACCTCTCCATTGATGGCCGACTGGAAGTAGGGACGGAACTCGTAGTTTTTTCCGACGAAGCTGTCCGACGAATCCCGGTTGGACGAGGCGATCGTCTCCCCCCGTCGGTTGAGAACATAGCAGACAGCCGATCCGTACATGCGTTGGAACCGGTCCAGGCGCTCATTGACCGCACCGGGCGTCCACGCCTTGGGCGCGGTGAGCAGAACCTGGATGTCCGGATCGCCGGCGAGCACGCCAGCGGTGGCTTCCGATTGCCGGACATGGACGGAGATATGCTTGGCCACGTCGGAGGCCAGATCGTTGCCCCGGGCCCTGAGGGTCTGTTCGGCGCGATGGCCGAGGTGATTGGTCAGCAGCCAACCGGCGGCAATGATAATCGCCAGCACGCCGATGGTCGGGCGGACCAGGCGCGACTTGCCCCAGAGACTCACGCCGACCCGTCCCCGACGGGAGGTCCAGACCATGGTTCCCAGCGTCATCGTCGCCATGATGGACACAGCCGTTACTCGGCAGAGGACCAGCCCCTCCCAACCGCAGGCGCATGCCGACGCGTAGACGAGCAGCGCCACTCCGGAGATGATTGTCCGTGTTCGTTTGGGCCCGGAAACCCCTCGCCGCGCCAGCAGCGCCGCGGTGAGCCCCAACACGCCGGCCGGGAAGATGATTCCCGCTCGCACAGCCCAGAGGAAGCTGGCCAGTCCGCTGGGGATTACGATCAGCACCATCGCCATCGGCAGGGCGATCAGCCATCGGGGCAGGTGGATTCCGGCGTAGGTTCTGAGCACATCTCGCGATGCCTCCCAGACCACCAGAAACGCCGCTGCGGCGATGCAACAGCGAAGAACTGTCAGCCATGGCGGGTCGCCCACCCATGCGCCGGCCACCAGCAGCCACTGCCAGGCGGCCACGCCGGCCGCGAAAAAGGCCAGCAGAATCCACGCCCGTCGTCGCGCGGTGCCTTTCCCCAGATGCAGACAGGCATCGGCCAGGAACACCGCCAACAGGCCATGAACCATGGAGAGAAAGTCGAGATGTGACCCGTCCAGTAGCGGCATGTCCCGAGAGTCGGCTGCCACAGTCGCAGCCCAAACCCCTCCTCTTTCCGGTCTCCGTTTTTCGGT
>CAZFPT010000165.1:0-7155 GCA_964521005.1 uncultured Planctomycetaceae bacterium
TATAGCACGACCGGGCGGAGCGACCAAGCGCATGTTGCACCGAACACGGGAAAGACGTCCGACATGAATGGCCGGCACGCTTGCGGTATCGAGCGACAAGCGACAGCCGGGTTGCTCCGTTCCTCCCTCGCTGCGCTCGCTCCGACCGGCACAGCCCCGGGCACCCGGAAGCTCGCACTTGAAGCCCCATGGTGAGCGCAGCGAACCGTGGGGGTAAGCAGCGAAATTCCAAATTCCAAATCACAAGTTCCAAGGAGTGATCCTCCCGCATCGCTCCGCGATTCCGCCCGCAACAAGTTGCGGGCCCTACGGCCTTGGAATTTGTCACTTCACATAAACCAAGGGTGCCCCGGCTTGTGCAGCGAGCCTAAGCGAGCTGAGCAACCGGGTTGGTCCGGATCTCGCTGCCGGTAGTCGTCGGACATCGCGACAGCCGGGTTGCTCCGTTCCTCCCTCGCTGCGCTCGCTCCGACCGGCACAGCCCCGGGCACCCGGAAGCTCGCACTTGAAGCCCCATGGTGAGCCGGTCCTGAGCTTGTCGAAGGGCGCAGCGAACCGTGGGGGTAAGCAGCGAAATTCCAAATGACAAGTTCCAAGGAGTGATCCTCCCGCATCGACCCGGGATCCCGCCCGCAACAAGTTGCGGGCCCTGCGCCTGGTCAACGATCGGCGGGTAAACCGTACACGCGGGAGATTGCCTCCCGGACGGCGGGTTCGCCCCGGCTGCGATGAAGGAAGACCACGTCATTCTGCGAGTCGAACGTACCGTGTGCGGGATATTCCCTGGCGAGATCGAAACCCAGTCCGTCGAGTGTGGCGATCACCTCATCGCGCAGGGTGACCCCTTCGTACATCGGGATGCGCATCAGCTCCAGTTGCAGGCCGACACAGTCGGTGCGGAGGAATCTCGTTGCTCCCCGGAGGATCGGCGCCTCCCCTCCCTGGGCGTCGATCTTGAGAAAGTGGAACGTCCGATCGGAAACATCCTCCTGCAGCACCGAATCCAATGTTCGACAGGATATGCGTTCGGTGCGCACCAGAGACGAGCGATCGTGCCATGTCTCGGCGAGGTGCTTCGGACCCCTGTGCCGCAGCGTGTCCCAGTGGTGGTCGACATAAGAGAAGTTCTGCTTCAGCAGGGAAGAACCGGTGTGGTTCATCCCCTTGTAGATGTAGAAGGGCCTGATTCCCTCGTCTTCCCAGAGGGCGGTCTGGAGGGTTACCGTCTTCCCGTTTCGGGACGTGGGACTGTTCGGATCGAAGTTCAGGAGGAAACCGATCTCCTCGGGATGCTCGTCCCACGGGCTCGGAAGCCCCCCCACGCTGCCGACATCAATGAAGCCGACCGGGCCCTGCCCTGTTCGGCTGAGGGGATCCGCCCGGCGGGCAGGACGACGGCGAAGCAGCCGACTCAAGAGACCTCGGAGCATCACAGGGTTTCTCATTCGCAAGGCCGAAAGGGCGATCCACCGGGCCCGTGTCCGTCACGGTCTGCCGGGATCGCATCCATGATCTTACATGGAGGATCTGGCGGTTCAACCGCAAAGAGGCCCCGCCTGGCCTGTGCGATCGGCTACACTGCAACGGATGGCCGATCTTCGAGTGACACGCGAGGCGATGGACCAGCTCTACCGGCGATACACGCGCCCGGAGTTTCTCTCTCCCGATCCGCTGGAACTTCTCGCCCCCTACCCCGGCGTGCGGGATCGCGAACTCGTCGGTCTGGTGGTCTCGGCGCTGTCCCACGGGCGAGTCAGGCAGATCCTCACCAGCGCCACCCGTGTGCTGGAGGTCCTGGGCGAGCATCCCGCTGCCCTGCTGGCAGGCAGCACGCCGGGAGAGCTGAGGGCCCGTTTCGAACCGTTCAAACACCGATTCAATACCGGCAGAGAGGTGGCGGACATGCTGCTGGGGGCCCGCCGGCTGGTGTGGCTGTTCGGCTCGCTGGAGGCGTGCTTCGCCGGGGGCGTGGGCGAGCAGGACGAGACACTCACACCGGCCCTGGGGCGTTTCGTGAACCTGCTGGACCCCCGAAACCGGTGCGGCCATCTCTTGCCACGCCCGGAAAAGGGCAGCGCCTGCAAGCGGTTATGGCTGTGGCTGCGATGGATGATCCGCGACGATGCGATCGACCCGGGCGGGTGGAACCCCGCCTGGCGGGCGAGGCTCGTCGTGCCGCTGGACACGCACATGCATAGAATGGGGCAAACCCTGGGCCTGACCACCCGCCGGTCGGCCGACGCGAAAACGGCGATTGAGATCACTCGATCGCTGCGACGCTTCGACCCGGACGACCCGGTGAAGTACGATTTTGCCCTCACGCGGCTGGGAATTCACCCGGACGTGGATCCGGCTGTCGAGTTGGCCCGTTTGTGTAAGAAGAAAAGGTAAGCTCTATGGATACTGTCTGGAATGTTGCTGTCGATTTCTGGGACGTGCTGCTGAAAATGTCCCCGTACCTGCTGTTCGGGTTCCTGGTCGCCGGCGTGCTCAGCGTGCTGGTGCGCCCGGCGTGGGTCGAGAAACACCTTGGCGGGCGAGGCTTCTGGAACATCACCAAGGCCTCGCTGATGGGCGTTCCCCTGCCGTTGTGTTCGTGCGGGGTGATTCCCGTGGCGGCCTCGCTGCGGCGGCACGGGGCGGGCAAGGGTCCGACCACGTCGTTTCTGATTTCCACTCCGCAGACGGGCGTCGACAGCGTTTTTGTGACGTTCAGCCTGTTGGGACCGGTCGCGGCGATATTTCGGCCGCTGGCGGCACTGGCGTGCGGACTGATCGGCGGGTCGGCTGTGGCGCTGAGCACCCAGGAGAACAACCCCGACTCCGACGTCGAGCACATGCAGGAGGGGGCTGCCTGCACCGACGCCTGCTGCGTCGATGGCGAAACAGACCACCCCTGGAGGCGCGGGCTGAAATACGGGTTCGTGACGCTGCCGGCCGACATCGGCAAGGCGCTGCTGGTGGGCCTGGTGATCGCGGCGTTGATCTCCGCGCTGGTTCCGCAGGAGCAGTTGATCAAGGTGGTGGGCGGCGGGATTCTCGGCATGCTGGTGATGATGCTTTTTGGCGTGCCGATGTACGTCTGCGCGACGGCATCGGTGCCCATTGCCGCTGCCCTGGTGAGCAAGGGCGTCGAGCCCGGCGCGGCGATGGTCTTCCTCATGACCGGACCGGCTACCAACGCAGCCACCATCGCGACGCTGTGGCGGACCATGGGCAGGAAGACCGCGATCATCTACCTGCTTTCGGTCGCCCTGACCGCCCTGGCGGCAGGAATGATCCTGAACTGGATCTTCCATTCGACCGGCATGAAACCCGCTCCGCCCATGGGCGAGATGATGCCCATGTGGCTGAAGCTGGGCTCGACGGTCCTGCTGATCGCCGTGCTGGGGCATGCGATCCTTCGACCAAAACTGACCGGCTGGTTGACAGCGCGCCGATCGCAACAGGAACGCTGGAACGAGCCGGCTGCGCCCGAGGACCTCGCCGAGAGGCTGGCGGGCGAAACACCCGGCGGAAACGCCTGGCGCGTTCGCATCGAGGGGATGCACTGCTCGCACTGCGCCGACGCGGTGAAACGGGCCCTGCAGGAGGTGGCCGGCGTGCGCAACGCCTCTGCCGACGCCGGCAAGGGACGGGCCGACGTCACCGGCGAAGCCATTCAGCCGGACCGTCTCCGGGAGGCAGTCGAATCGCTCGGCTACGAGGTCAAAGGCGTAGCCGTCCGGGCGTAAGAGCGTCCATTCGCAGCCGACGGGACCGTTTCCACGTCAAAGAGAGGATTCCCAAACGCCGAGGGGTTGCAATGCTTCCCGGACATGGGAGAATCGCTGCCGTTGAGGCCTCTTTCCCGGACAGGATTTTCCATGAGCAACGCCATGACAGGACGAGAGAGGGTTCGCCGGGCCATTGCCTGCGAGCCGACCGACCGGATTCCGTGGGTGCCCTTTGCAGGTTGTCACGCCGGGTCGCTTCTGGGCGTCTCGGCGGGGGAGTTTCTGCGGGATGAAGAGAAGATCGTCGCCGGCGTGCAGAAGGCGATCGACCTCTATCAGCCGGACGGCGTTCCGGTGGTGTTCGACCTGCAGGTGGAGGCCGAGGCGCTGGGCTGTGAGATTGCCTGGTCGGACGACAATCCGCCCATGGTCGCCGGACATCCGTTGCAGGGCGACGTGAAGCTGGACGGGCTCGACGTTCCGTCGCGGTCCGACGGCCGGATCGGCGCCTGTCTGTCGGCCACCCGCCGCCTGCGCGAGGCCAACCCGGACGTGGCGTTGTACGGCCTGGTTACCGGCCCGTTCACCCTGGCGCTGCACCTGCTGGGAACGAACATCTTTCTGGAGATGACCGACGACCCCACCGGCGTGGGGCGATTGATGGAGTACACCTCGCGCGTCGCCAGGACGATGGCCGATGCGTACATCGACGCCGGCGCGGACGTGATCGCCCTGGTGGACCCCATGACCAGCCAGATCGGGCCCGACCAGTTCCGCCAGTTCGTCAGCCCGCACATGAAGGGCATTTTCGACCACATCCGCCAGGCGGGCTCGCTGGGGTCGTTCTTCGTCTGCGGCCACGCCCAGCAGAACATCGAGGCGATGTGCGAGACCGGCCCGGACAACATCTCGATCGACGAGAACATCCCGCTGCAGTACGTCCGCGACGTGTGCCTGCCGCGGGCGATCAGCTTCGGCGGCAACATGCAGCTGACCACGGTGCTGCTGCTGGGCAGCGAGTCCGACGCGATGCGAAACGCCCTGGAATGCATGGAAATCGGCGGCGAGAAAGGCTTCCTGCTGGCCCCCGGGTGCGACCTGCCCTACGCCACCCCGCCGGAAAACATCCAGGCCGTCGGCAAACTCGTACGCGACCCCTACCAGCGCGAGGTGGTCGAGGCGATGGCGAAGGAGGCGTCCGATCAGCCCCTGCTGGACATGAGCGAGTACGGCCAGAGCGACAAGGTCATCGTCGACGTCATCACCCTGGACTCCGAAGGCTGCGCCCCCTGCCAGTACATGGTGGAGAGCGTCCGGGCGATCAGCCCGCAGTTCGAGGGCATCGTCGAGTGGCGCGAGCACAAGATCAAATACCGCGAGTCGCTGGTGTTCATGACGTCGCTGATGGTGCGGAACATCCCGACGATCTGCATCGACGGGAAGATCACCTTCGTATCGCGGATCCCCTCGCGCGACGAGCTGATCGAGGCGATCCAGCGGCGGATCTTCGAGAAGCTGCGCATCAAGATCCAGCGCCGGCGGGCGTCGCTGCAGGTGCTCGGAGCCGACGACGAAGAGTCGCGCAAAGTGCTGGAGACAGCCCGGCAGGCGGTGACCGAACTGGGCGTGGACGTGGAGGTCAACGCCGTCACCGACGAAGACGAGATCCGCAGCTACGGCGTGACACCCGCCCAGACCCCCGCGGTGCTCGTGGCGAAATACCAGGTCAAAGCCACCCGCACCAAGCCCCAACTGGCCATCATGAAAGAATGGATCAAGGAACTGCTGTAGAGCGCAAAGGCTTTTTGCCGATTTCGGGTATTGCGGCGACAAGGCGACAGCGTATACTGCAGGGGTGGGAGGTATTGCGGATGAAAGCGGCAATGAGTGACATGATCAGAGAGATGATCAAGACTCCTGAAGGTCGCAAAGAGCTTCAGGATAAGGGGCTCTGCAACCCCAGCATGGGGGGGCGCAGTGAGCCCGTCGTCGTGGAACTGGGGGGCAAGAAATACCGTGTGACGACCTCAGGAATATCGCGGGGGAATGGAGAAGGCAGGTAAGGGGGCTTTAGATGAACCTGGCCTTTCCGGCCTTGATGATCGTTGTGCTTCTGAGCCCCGGCTTGATCTTCACTTGGGGGATCAAGAGGTGGCTTGACCTTTCCTTCGAGCAAAGCCAAGTCCTCAAGTCGATCCCGATCGTGGTTTTCGCCTCGGCAGTACTTCATTTGCTTGGCGCGATCATTTGCACCTGCATCGGCTCTCCCATCTCATATGCGTCTGTCCTCGTGCTCCTGCAGGGCGGACCAGACTCGCAACTCGAATCGGCTATTGCTGTGGTAGCCAATTCGCTGGGCCGAACATCTGTGTACTTCTTCTGCTTGCTGGCCTTAGGGTGTCTGATTGGTGTCTTGGCGAACCGGTTCTTGTTCTGGTATCGTCCTGATCTACGCCCCGCACTATCAGGGGCCTTCAGCCTGAACAATTCCTGGTTCTACTACCTTTCTGGAGACTGTACGAGGTTGCCTGAAGTAGGATGGCGGAGCAACCGCCGGCCCGACATCGTACGGGTTTCTGCCGTGATCCCTGTAGGAGAGGCAACGTATCTCTACTGTGGCCTGTTAGCTGACTTTTTCTGTGACAGATCGGGTAACCTGGACCGCCTCGTTCTCGTAGCGGCGATGCGTCGTCGGATGCGCGATGACCGATCGCCGGATGAAGAACACAATCCGGATGGCGATGATCGCTATTATCCGATCATCGGACACCGCTTCGTGATCCGCTACAGCGGAGTAAGTACCCTCAACTTCCAGTACGCTTGGCTGGAGGAGGCCGAGCAAGAATCTTCCTCCGGTACAGACAGATCGCCTGCTTCTGATGCCTGATACCCCCATCCCCGTCATTCTGCTGACCGGCTATCTCGGCGCGGGCAAGACGACGCTGCTCAATCACCTGCTGAGGCTGGATTCGCTGGCCCGCAAGCGCGTGGCGTTGATCATCAACGAGTTCGGCTCGCTGGGCGTGGACGGCCGACGGGTTGACCTCGACGGGCTCGGACCGGTCGAAATGTTCGAGCTCAACCGCGGCAGCATTTTCTGCGTCTGCATCAAGACCGACTTCCTCAAGACCCTCGCCAACGTCGCTGCCGTCGTCGAGCCCGATCTGCTGGTGATCGAGGCGACCGGGCTGGCACAGACCTGCGACCTGGAGGGCTTTCTCGCAGAACCCCACCTGGCCGGTCAGTTCGAGCTGCGAGCGACGCTGTGCGTGGTCGACGCCGCCCACTTCACGAAGGTCGCCCCAAACCTGCAGGCCGCCGTGGACCAGGTCCGCTGGGCCGACGGGATCGTCATCAACAAGACCGACCGCGTCAGCGACGCCCAACTCGCCCAGCTCCGCAAGGTGCTTACCGACCTGAACCCCGATGCACAGCAGTC
>CAZFPT010000166.1:0-7104 GCA_964521005.1 uncultured Planctomycetaceae bacterium
TGAGCCGGCGGAATCTCTGGCGTGTGCTGGCATCCTGTGGGACAGCCCCCGGCCGCTCACCGCCGAAACCATCCCTGAAACAGCCCTGTTTACCCGGATTGGCGAGTTCTGTGCCGCCGACACGGTGAATCACACCGACCAGGAATGCGTCACAAACCCGCCGAAACCGCCCCGAACATGCAACGTACCGAAAAATGCGAATCGACATGCAGCCTCCCAGCCATGCCGACCCGCTTGTCTATTGCGCCAAACCCCCCGGCCCATCAAGAATCAAACACTTATGGGATGGTGGTGACGGAAAATGTCTTATACATGGATCGCTTCCTTCCTGGGAGCCTCAGCCTGTGTTTGCCTCGTAGGTTCCCACTTGGGGCAGTATACGCCGGTAACAGGCAGCCTTCCACCACCAATAGGCCCTGCGATTGGTGCAAATCCTGACACAATTTCCGATACCGCATCGCAAGGGAAGGGTTTCAGCGGAGTACGTTACTTTCATATACCGTTTTGCGATTCGCGCGACCGATCAACCCAACCGGAGACGACCGATGACACGCATCACTGCCGCCCTGCTGGCGCTGCTGACCCTTCCCGCACTCCTGGCCGCCGAGGCTCAGCCGTTCGATACGCCGCTCGGCAGGGCCGACGACTCTTACACGGTCTCGGCCGAGGGCAAGGACGTCCCCGTCAAGGCGTTCTGGAAAAACCGTATCCGCATGGCCCGCCTGGCGATCTCCGGCAAGACGCGCATCGCCATCGCCGTCGACGGTAACAAGCCCATCGCCGGCTACGAGGTCCGCCCCAAATGGGCCAAGGTCACCTCGGAAATCGACGGCAACCAGCTCGTTCTCACCGTGGCCGAGCCCTGCAACCTGCGCGTCAAGATCAACAAGAACGGCGCACTGGCCCTGTTTACCTACGCCATGCCCAAAAAACCCACCGGCAAGAACGTTCTGGATGCCTCCACGCTCGACGGGATCGACGCTACCGGCAAGACGGACATGGTCGAGGTCTTCCAGAAGGCCGTCGACAAGCTCAACGCCGACGGCGGCGGGACGATCTACGTACCCAACGGCGTCTATGGCGGCAGCAAGGAATCCACGCTCCGCCTCAAGAGTAACGTGAACATGCACCTCGCGCCCGAAGCCATCATCCGGTCCATCCGCTTTGTCGCCAAGGACGCCAACAACATCAAGCTTACCGGGGCGGGCATTCTGGACTTCACCGGTTCTCCGGGCGGCAACCAGGCCGGCTGCCTGCGGACCATCAACGTCGACAAGCTCCACATCGAGGGGCTGATCTCGACGAACTTCGATTACAACTGGAACACGCGGTTCGATTTCTCCACCAACGTAACGGTCCGAGACTATAAGGTTTTCGGCGGCAAGGACGGAATCGACCCGGTCAACAGCCGCAAGGTCCACATCCGCGACGTGTACATCGTGACCGTCGACGACTGCATCGCGACCAAATCGTTCCGTTCCCACTGGAAGGAGACCTCGGACATCACAGCCGAGTACTGCCTCCTGCACTGCCTCAAGTACGGCGGCGTGAAGATCGGCACCGAAACCAACGGCCAGACCTTCAAGAACATCACCTACCGCAACATCGAGATCGTCGGAGCCATGCGTGCCGCCATCATTCAACTGCGTGACGGAGCGGAGATCCACAAAATCACCATCGAGAACCTCACCTGTGAACTGGGTTGGGGGCGGGCGATCGACTTCGTCATCCAGAAGCGTCGCGCCTTGGGAACCGTTCACGACGTGACCGTCCGCAACGTCAACATCCGCAACCTCGGCACGCGGCAGGCCCCGCGCATCGAGGGCTACGACGAGAAGCACAAGATCTCCGACGTCACGTTCGAAGGTCTGCACCTGGACGGCAAGCCGATCCGCAGCGCCAAGGAGAGCGGCTTTGCCATGAAGCACACCGAGAACATCGTCTTCAAGGCGGGCAAGAACGACCGCCGTGCGATCAAGGGGCTTGCCGACAAGATCGCCTCGAAGAGTGACGAGTGGAAATCGGCCGACGACGGCGGGCTCAAGGCTGTTCTGGACGGCGACCCGTCCACCTCCGGCGGCGTGCGCGGCCGTGACCGGGCCGCCTTCGAGCTGGACCTCGGCAAGGAGCAGGCCTTGCTCGGCATGCGCGCCAACGGCAGGGGCCGCGGGAACGCCTTGGGCGTCTCGCTGTTCGCCCGGGTCGACGGAAAATGGAAGCGGCTGGTCAACCACTGCCTCGTTGACCGCGACGGCGGGACCGAAGCCCTCTTCGAGAAGGTCACCGCTCGCCGGCTGCGCGTCGAACTGCACGGGATGCCCGGCAACAACAACGTCTCCCTGGGCGAGTTCATGCTTCTCGAACCGGCCGACAAATAGCGAGCGACGTGGCGGGCGGGCGGATCACGCCGCCCCGCTGCCCGGACCCAGCCGGGCCCATCGCTGCAGCAGCAACCCCACAGCCGCGAAGACGGAGGCGGAGATCGCGTCGGCGGCGATCCAGGGCACCAGCCTCGGGCGATTGAGCGACATGATCATCAACATGACGATCGCCACAGCCGCCACGGCAATCAGCGCGTAGGTGACCACCGCTGCCAGGCGGGCCGGATCGATTGCGCAGATCAACAGCAGCCCGCCCAGCATGGCGTACATCGCCGAGAGGGCGCGGGCGAGGTATTCCACGATGTCCGCCCGCGGCAACGGCCCGAGGTCCATCCACCGGTGGGCGGCGTCCATCCACGAGAACGGCATGAACACACCCACCAGCGCCGCCAGAAGCGACACACCACCCACCACCAGCCATACTCTCAACGCCCGCATCGCCGTCTGCTGCTTCATCGCACACTCCTTTCCCTACCTTTATATGCATCTCGGCCGATCGAACTGACCTTCGCTTGCGGGCCGCTCGCAAATCGGCATACTGGGCATCGTCGCCACAGAAAGGACACCATGACCCCCAACGACACCTCCGCCCTGCCGATCAGCGAAACCCTGGGCCGACTCGAAGAGACCGACGGCCCCCTGCCCCTGCCCCACAGCAAGGCGTTCTTTGCCTCCGCCGACGGGGACGGCCTGGCGTGGGACATCCCCGCCGGAACCCTCCGCCGAGACGGCTGGCTGACGATGGACATGCTCGCGACCGGCCTGGACACCCCCGTCCTCCAGTTTCGGCTCAGAGAGCATCCGGGCGACGAGGGGTTCGCCGTCATCTTCGGGCTGCTCAACGCCTGCCAGGCCCGCATGCGGTTTCCGCTGACGCTCTGCGACGGAGACGTCTGGCTGTCCTCGCGGGAAGGCGCCTGGCTGAAGCCTACCTGCTCCGGAACCCCGGTAAACCCGGCCCGCGTCACGCGCGTGGAACTGACGGCCATCCGTCTGACCGAACGCGGCACCCGCTGGGCCCAGACGCCGCTGACATTCCACGCGGCCGAGCCGGCGACACTCACCGACCCCCTCCTGCCGTCCGGCCCGCTGGTCGACGAGCTGGGCCAATGGACGCTGAAGGAGTGGGACGGTAAGAGCCCCTCGCCCGAGGCGGTGGACGCTCGCCTCACCGCTCAGCAGGCCCGTGCCGCCAAGGCCAACCCGCCCGCATCTTTCACGAAATGGGGCGGCTGGCGGGAGAAACGCTTCGAGAAGACCGGCTTCTTCCGGGCCGTCCATGACGGCGATCGCTGGTGGTTGGCCGACCCGGACGGCTGGGCGTTCTTCTCCTCGGGGGTGGACTGCGTAACGCCCGGCAACTCCGGGGTGATCGAAAATCTCCCCGGCGTGCTGCGTCGGCCGTTGGACCCGGGAGGCGAGCATGCCGACGCATACAAAACCCGCCACGAGAAACTCGGAATCAACTACCTCGCGGTCCACATGCGCCGTGTGTTTGGCGAGGCGTGGCAGGACCAGTGGGCGCGCATCGCCACCGGGTTGCTGCGCGAGTGGGGATTCAACACCGTGGGCAACTGGTCGCGGTGGGACATCGCCCGCCAGGCCGGTTTGCCCTACGTTCGGCCGATGCGCGGAGGCCTGTCCGAAACGCCGACCATCTTCCGGGACTTCCCGGACGTCTACTCCGACGCCTTCGAGGCCGACGCCGCCCGCTACGCCCGCCAACTCGACGAAACCCGCGACGACCCGGCCATGATCGGCTACTTTCTGATGAACGAACCAAAGTGGGGCTTCGCCGAACACACGCCGGCAGAGGGCATGCTCCGCGTGACCGAGCGATGCGCCACACGCGACAGACTGGCCGACTGGCTCACCCAACGCTACGGCCTGGACGACGCATTGGCCGGGGCGTGGGGCATGGACGTCTCGCTGGTCGATATCCGCCAGGGTCGATGGGACGGGGAAGCCTTCACCCGCAAGGCCACCGACGACCTCGAAGCGTTCTCGACGCTGATGGTCGACCGCCTCTTCGCCACGATGTCGGCAGCCTGCCGCAAGGTGGACCCCCATCATCTCAACCTCGGGGCGCGGTACTACATCATTCCGCCGGGATGGGCCCTGGCGGGGATGGAGAGCTTCGACGTGTTCAGCATCAACTGCTACGCCAACGTCCCGCCGACAGCGGAAATCGAGCAGGTCTCCCGGGCACTGGGCAAACCGATGCTGATCGGCGAGTGGCACTTCGGTGCCCAGGACGTCGGTCTGCCCGCCAGCGGGATCTGTCGTGTATCGAGCCAACTGGAACGCGGCAAGGCATTCCGGCGATATCTGGAAACCGCGGCGGCCTGCAAGGCGTTGGTGGGCGTACACTACTTCCAGTGGAATGACCAGTCGGTGATCGGGCGGTTCGACGGCGAGAACTACAACATCGGGCTTCTCGACGTCTGCCATCGCCCCTACGAGCAGCTCACCTCGGCCGCCCGCGCCAGTCACGAGCGGCTCTACGCCGTGGCCGCCCGGCAACTCCCGCCCTACGACGCGAAAGTCGACTACCGCCAGCGTCTGTTCTACTGACCGGTCAGACGCGCTGGCGACCGCCCGAAGCCACCCGACCGACGCGATGCACGAAGTCCCGGGCCTTGGGGGCCCACGAGTCCTCGGCGATTTCCCGCCCCGAGACGGACAGCGTACCGGCCGGCAACTGATCGGCCCGTTCGGCCATCTCGCTGAACGTTCTTCCGGGTTGTGGTCCCCAGTGTGTGGCGAAGAAGGCCAGGTGCTTACACCGCGGGCCAAAGGTTGTCACGAACGCGCGGACGGCCGGGGCGGCTGCATCCGCCCAGACGGGGGTTCCGACGAACACCAGGTCGTAGTCTTCCACGTCCACCCCGAGCGGGTCGATTCGCGCGGTTCCGCGACGCAGCGCATCGAACACCGACAGCACCCAACCGATCGGGCCGGTGCGTTTCCGCCGGTCGTGCAGGGGCTGCACGTCGCCCTGGGCGCACTGGGCGATGGTCTCGGCCACGGCGCGCGTTCGGCCGGTGCGCGAGAAATACACCACCAGGGATCGGACCTGGTTGAGTTGGGTATCTGGATCGGTCATCGCCGCCCCGTCGGATCGTGCGTCGATGACGATAGCCGCCCATCGCGACGGTGGCAAGCCCCCACACCGACGAGAAAATCTCCGGCCCCATGGATTTCCCGGGTTGTCGACCGCTTCGAGAGATGCGTATAAATCAGCATAAGCAGGTTCAAATCACAGCCGCCGTCGCCGCATTTCACTTCATTCGCCGGCGGCTTCGTCGTTCCCGGACGAACCTGTCGGCTAGAGGGACGGATCCCCCCATACACGTGTATTCCGGTCTGACGGTGCGCCACGGTGGAACAGGCAACCCGCAGACCCGATGGAAGGAGACGCGAGAAAGCCGAGGCAAGAAAAGGGGCCTGGGCCGATGCAGGAAAAAGGGACGGCTGCGGGACCTGCGCGACGCAGGAAACAACGTCCCGCAGAAGAGAGGGCAGATCGGCCCAAAGCGGGTGGAAACCCCGGGCTCGAGGTGGGGCCAAGACACCTCGGTCGCGGGGTTTCCTTTTGCGCCCGACGCGGCGGACGAGCCGATGTTTTCGGAACCATTCCTGACTGCGGAACGATCTGCTGGTAGACACCAACCCGGCCGATCGAGGCCAGGAAGAAAGCACAATGATTCGTCTTGCGTGCATTTCGATGCTGTTGGCTGTTGCGGGCTTGGGGCCCGGCTGCAGCCGTTCTTCGCACGAGGACGAGTCCCGTAACAGGGAAAAGGGGTTTCCAGTGACCAAAACCGAAAATCAATGGCGGGATCAGCTGACCGACCTGCAATACCGCGTAACCCGCGAGCACGATACCGAAGGGGCCTTTACGGGCAAGTACTGGGACACCAAGACACCCGGGGTGTACGCCTGCGTCTGCTGCGGCCAGGAGTTGTTCGACAGCAGAACGAAATTCGACTCGGGGACCGGTTGGCCGAGCTTCTGGGCGCCGATCAGCGAGCAGGCCATCGGCCGAAGCAAGGACCGCAGCTTCTTCACGACGCGTACCGAGGTGCACTGCAGCAACTGCGGAGCCCATCTCGGGCACGTATTCAACGACGGACCGGCCCCCACAGGCCTGCGATACTGCGTGAACTCTGCCTCTCTGACGCTGCTTGCCGAGGAGGATGACCCGGAAGAGAAACCGTAGCACCCGAGGAGCCCTCCGGGACCCGTCGACCCTTACTGAGGCAAGGGCCGGCGGGTCCCAACGGTTGCCGAGCTCACCATGGGGCTTCAGCGTCGCACGGCCTTCCAGGCCGTGTTCGCCGAAGGCGAAACGGGATCGCGGGGGTTGGATCGGAAAGAGAACAGAACATGGGCTGGAAGCCCATGCGACGTTTACCGTCGCACGGCATTCCAGGCCGTGTTCGCCGAAGGCGAAACGGGATCGCGGGGGTTGGATCGGAAAGAGAACAGAACATGGGCTGGAAGCCCATGCGACGCGCACGACGGTGCCGTAGGGCTCGCAACTTGTTGCGGGCGCGATCGCAGGTCGATGCGGGACGATCACTCCTTGGAACTTGTCATCTGGAATGGATTTTCCGCTGTTTACCCCCACCTTTCGCTTCGCTCAAGATGGGGCTTCAACGATACTCGGGTGCCCGGGGCTGTGCCGGTCGGACCGAGCGCAGCGAGGGAGGAACGGAGC
>CAZFPT010000167.1:0-7008 GCA_964521005.1 uncultured Planctomycetaceae bacterium
TGTTCTGTTTCGTCTTCGGCAATCGCGCCCGCAACAAGTTGCGAGCCCTACGGCCGACCGACTCCCAACCACGGGTGCCCCGGTTTGTGCAGCGAGCCCAAGCGAGCTGAGCAACCGGGTTGCTCCGTTCCTCCCTCGCTGCGCTCGCTCCGACCGGCACAATCCCGGGCACCCGAAGTTTCGTTGAAGCCCCATGTCGCGCACAGCGTTTTGGATTTCCTATCCTCTTGATCTTACCGCCGTCAGCGGGCACACTTCGGGTACTCCGGCGCGAAACGGAAATCGCCCGGTGATGCATCGGTTCGCAGTGAGGTCGCCATGCCCAGATCCAAGTCGAAGCCCAAAGCCAAGCCCAAACCGGCCGAGGAGATCGTCAAGCAGATCGACTCCGAAGCCCGGGCCGTCGCCGGGAAGATCCGCAAGCACGAAAAGCCCCAGATGAAGCTGCCGATCCGGTCGCTTTCCAACGTCACGTATCAGCCCAAGCGGGGGCATTTCTCGCTGAAGGGCAAGAACAAGGTCCGCACGCTGACGGTGAATACCGTCAAGACCTTCGCCCAGACGCTCAAGATGCTCGCGATGAGCAAAGGCCTCATCGGCGACGGCCGACACAGCACCAAGCGGGAAGCCTACTACCAGGCGTACAACTGGGGCGAAGCCGCCTTCGTCGAACAGGACGAATCCGACACGGTGATGGACGACATCGAGGCGATGCTCCGGGTCAACCGCGAGCAGATCCACTTTCGCGCCGACGAGCACGGCGGCGAGGTGGCCGGCGAGCTGATCGTCCTGGACCGCGACCGTCGCACCGGCGAGCAGCTGGAGATCGACTGCACCCGCTTCGGGTCCGGTGCCTACAGCGTGCCGACCGTCGTGGAGGATCTGACCTTCCGCACCAAGGCGAAGTTCATCCTCGCGATCGAAACCAAGGGCATGTTCGAGCGGCTGGTGGAGGAGGATTTCTACACCGCCCAGCACTGCGTCCTGGTGAGCATGGGCGGCGTGCCAAGTCGCGCCTGCCGGCGGTTCATTCGGCTGTTGAGCGATCAGCACGACCTGCCGGTGTACGTCTTCACCGATGGCGACCCATACGGGTACTTCAATATTTACCGTACGCTGAAGGTCGGCTCGGGCAACGCAGCCCATCTCAACGAGTTCTTCTGCGTGCCGCGTGCCCGGTTCATCGGCGTGACGCCCGAGGACATCAAAACCTACCAGCTGCCCACACACCCGCTCAAGGACGTCGACCGCAAGCGGGCCAATGACGCCATGAAGAACGACCCGTTCATCAAGCACCACAAGAAATGGCAGAACGCGGTCAAGAAGATGCTCTCGCTGGGCGTCCGCGTCGAACAGCAGGCCCTGGCCAAACACGGGTTGGAGTTTGTCGCCCAGACGTACCTGCCCGAGAAACTCAACAAACCGAACGGCTTCCTGCCGTAGGGGAGAGACTGTGACAGACCTCATCGCGACCGAACCCGAACACCTCGACCTGCCCGCGCCGGGGATTCCACCGTGGCTGCGCCGGGTGGAGGCCGGCCTGGCCTTTGCTACAGCGGCGATGGCGATGGTGGCGATCTGGCTGGTCTATCGCCCCATCGGCGATCTCTACGTCGCGCTGGCCGCAGGGCTGGATATTGTGCAGGGCAAACTGGGCTCGCCCGACGAGTGGTCGTTCACGGCCGCCGAGCGGGTGTGGATCAACCAGAACTGGGGCACGCACCTGATGTACTATCTTTCGTACGTCTGGGGCGGCGAGTGGGGGCTGTTGAGCGTCAAGGCCGGCCTCATCGCCCTGTTGGGGCTGGGCGTGGCGTTGGCGTGTCGGGCGCGGAAGGTCTCCTGGTCGGTCTCGTGGGTGGTCGCCGGGGCGGTGCTGCTGTCCGGCAAGGAGTTCATCGACCAGCGCCCCAACCTCACCTCGCTCGCGCTGGACCCGGTCCTGCTCTGGCTGCTCTACCGGACGCGCAACCACCCCCAGCGGGCCTGGTGGGCGGCGGTGCTGCTGGCGATCTGGGCGAACATGCACGGCGGATTCTTCTTCGGGATCGGCATGATGGGCCTGTGGATGGTCTGCCACCTGGTGGCCGGGGCGATCAGACAGGGCGTGGGCCGATCGATCCGGACCTACTGGCCCCTGGCGGCCGCCACGGGCGCGGCGATCCTCTCGGCCGGTCTGCTTACGCCATTCGGGCTCTTCCAGGCCGCCGGGAGCGAGACATTCCTGCGGGACTGGAACCTCACCCATCCGCTCATCATGGCTGGCAGCGACGTCTGGCGGCAGGTCCGCGAGTGGATCGGCGTCTGGAGCCTCGACGAGATAAACTACGGCAGCGAGTGGGAGTTCTGCGTCCTGCTGGGGGTTCTCGGTGTCCTCGGGTTCGCCCGGCTGGTGACGGTACTGGTCTCCTGGAAACCGGTGAAACCGAAACATCTCTACACGGCTGTCCTGCTGATGATGATCTTCTCGCTGGTATTGATCGTAACCGTGTACGCCTACAGCACGCCGGGATTCAGCGGAAGGGCACTGTCCCAACGCTACGCGGCGAACGTGCCTCAAGCCGTGCAGAACCTGCGCAAACTGGCGCTGACGGTTCTGGTCGGATCGATCCTTCTGGCAACGGGCTCGCTGGCTGTGGGCATCCTGCTGTTCGCGCGGGCCGGCAGCTCGGATACCTATCGACCCGCCGGCACGGACCGGCTGGGAATGTGGATCTTCGACGTGATCCTCTCGGTGCTGGTGCTGTACATGGCCTTCAAGTCCCGACGGTTCATCCCGCTGGCGGCGATCCTGATCGCGCCGCTGATGGCGAAACAATTGGATTGGCTCACCCGGCAGCGCATCCCGGCGACGGTGCGCGAGCAGGGAATCGCCGTGGGCATCGCGGCCGTTTCCCTCTGGCTGATCTGGTGGAAGGGGTCACCGGGGTTGTTCATGCTGGGCGGTGTGACGCTGGCGATCTGGTGGCTGGCGCGATCGCTGTCGGCGCGGTCTCTGCGCGTGTGTCCGCCGCTGGTGCTGGCGGTGATGGTGGGCGTGCTGGCGCTGCAATTGGCCGGCGCCAAGAGCAAGTACTTCGACCCCGATAATCCCATCACGCCCGATCGCAGCTTCTACGGCCGCATGGTCGGCCAGTACAAACAGCCCACGAAACTCACGGAGTTCGTCCGCGAGAACGACATCGCCGGGCGCGTCCTGCACGAGTGGCGATGGGAGGGCTACCTCCGCTGGCGATGCCCGCAGTTGAAGCTTCTGCTCGGCGGGCGGGCCCAGCAGATCTACTCCGAGCAGGACTGGCACAGGGGCATGAGTCTCCGTTACGGCTACGACACGCGGGTCACGGCGCCCGCGAACGATCCGTTCTACACGCGGCGCGAGCTGGGCCTGCTCGACGTGTACCTGATGGCCGTCCCCGAGCAGGGATGGCAGAGGATCATCCAGCGACTGGTGAACGAGGACGAACGTTCCGGCTGGACCTACCTGTACCGGGAGGGCGCCAACGCACCGGGAGTCGGAAGCAACATCCTGCTGGTGGACACCAGAGACCCCCGCAAACGCGCACTGGTGGAGCAGTCCCTGCGCGGCGAACTGGAGTACCCTTCCCGCGCGATCGAGGCGTTCTCCCAGGCGTCGACGATGCTCTCGCCGGTCGGCTATCGCATCGCCCGCCGATTGGCCGACGCCAATGAGGTCGCATCCCCGTCCATGGACCGGGCTTTCCGCCTGCTGATCGAATCGGTTCGTCTGCATCCCACCGAGTCGGCCGCCTACGAGGCCTATCGTCTGGTCGCCCCGCTGGTGGATGCCATTCGAAGGCTTAACGCCGAATCGACCGCCGAGCCGGGACGTCGCCCGGGCGATGTCCTGCTTCGAGAGTACCTGACCATGCTGGAAACCGCCCTGGACGAAGTCCGCGACGAGCCCATCCAGGCCTATCGCGGCCGGCAGGTGCTCAGGGCGCGACATTATCTGAACGTGATGCTGGCGGGGTTTTACGGAAACGCCGGCTGTCGCGAGAAGATGAACCAAGCCAACGAACGCGTCAAGAAGCTCAAACAGATCAGACAGAAGATTTACGATCGTTGGATGGGACCATAGGCGGCCGGCAATCGACGGCAGTGGCGTTCTTACTTGGCGTCCATCCAGTTCGCCCCCGTGCCCACTTCCACCTCCAGCGGCACGCTGAGTTCGATGGCGGTGGTCATCTCCGCGACGATCATCTCGCGCTCGGCTGACAGGTCGGAGGAGGGGATCTCGAAGACCAGCTCGTCGTGGATCTGCAGGAGCATCTTCGAGGGGCGGTTCTCCCGCTCGATTCGGCCGGCGATGTTCACCATCGCCTGTTTGATCAGGTCCGCCGCCGAGCCCTGCACCACCGAGTTGATCGCCAAACGCTCCGCGGCCGACCGACGATTCTGGTTGCGCGAGTCGATCTCCGCGATCGCCCTCCGCCGCCCGAAGATGGTCTCGACGTAGCCGTGATCCCGCGCCTGGGCGATGCACTCGTCCAGGAACGCGTCGATCTTCGGGAACCGCTTGCGGTAGGCGTCGATGAACTCCGCCGCCTCGCCCCGGTCAATGCGCAGCGTCCGGGCGAGCCCGTAGGCGGTCTGCCCGTAGATGATCCCGAAGTTCACCGTCTTCGCCCGCGCCCGCTGCTCGGACGTGACGTCCTCCAGCTCCACGCCGAACACCTCGGCCGCCACCGTGCGATGGATGTCCTGGCCGGCGATGAACGCCTCGCGCAGCGTCCGGTCTTCGCAGAGATGCGCCAGGACGCGCAGCTCCACCTGCGAGTAGTCCGCGCTGAGCAGCGTACAGCCCTCATCGGCTACGAATGCCGACCGGATCCGCCGTCCCTCTTCGGTTCGCACGGGGATGTTCTGGAGGTTCGGGTTGCTAGAGCTCAGCCGCCCGGTGGCAGTACCCGCCTGATGCAGCGAGGTGTGAATCCGCCCGGTGCCCGGATGAATGCACTCGGCCAGGGCCCGCAGGTACGTGCCCAGCAGCTTCGTGAGCTTGCGGTAATCCAGCACCAGCGAGGGCAGGGGATGGCGGGCGGCGAGTTCTTCCAGCACGGCCGAGTTCGTGCTGGGCCCGGTCTTGGTCTTGCGGATCACCGGAAGTTCGAGCTTGCCAAAGAGCACCTCGCCCAGTTGCTTGGGCGAGTCGGGGTTGAAGGGTCGACCGGCGACCTCCATGATCTGCTCGCGGAGCGCGTCGGCCTGCTTGTCCAGCTCGATCTCCATCTCCTTCAGTCGCTCCGGATCGACCTTGATTCCCGTCGCCTCCATCTCCATCAGCACCGGCAGCAGGGGGGTCTCGAGTTTATCCAGCAGTTCCCGCAGCCGGGGCTGTTCGTCCAGCTGCGCCGCCAGCAGGTTCGCCAGGCGAAGCGTGACGTCGGCGTCCTCGGCGGCGTACGTGGAGACGATGTCCACCGGGACTGTATCCATCGTGATCTGCTTGGCGCCCTTGCCGATGATCTCCTCGATGGGGATGCAGTGATGGCCGAGATAGTCCATCGCCAGGGCGTCGAGCTTGTAGGTCCGCCGGGTGGAGTCCAGCACGTGGGCGGCCAGCATGGTGTCCATCAGTTCGCCGGCCACCTCGATGCCCGCCCGCCGCAGCACGAGCAGGTCGTATTTGAGGTTCTGCCCGATCTTCCGCACGTTCGCGTCGGCCAGGATCGCCCCGAGCGTCTCGGTGACCTCATCGACGGTCACCGTCTTGGCGCCGAGGGGCCCGCGGACGGGAATATACACCGCCCGGCCTGGCTCCCACGCCAGGGAGATGCCCACCAGCTGGGCCCACATCGGGCGGATGGACGTGGTTTCGGTGTCGATCGCGATGGACTGCGCACCGGCGATCTCATCGGCAAGGCTCGCCAGGCCTTCGCGCGAGTCGACGGTGCGATACTCAAAATCCGAGGCGTCGGTGCGTTGCCCGGGGGGCGTGTCCTGGGCGTCCAGCACAGCCTCGGGCGTGGGAGGGATGTCCGGGTTCTTGCCGGCCGGCGGAACGTCCAACTGGTCCAGCTGATCCATCAGCCTCGTGATCCCCAGTTCCTGCAGGATCGGGCGAAGGTTGGCCAGGTCTTCCGTGCGGAATGTCAGCTCGTCCAGCTCCAGTTCCAGCGGCACGTCGCGCTGCAGGGTGACCAGTTCGCGCGTCACGGGCAACTGCTCGCGGAACGCCAGGACGTTTTCCTTCAGCTTCGGCGTGAGTTCGTCGGCGTGGTTCAACACCGCCTCGGCCGAGCCGTACTGCTGCACGAGGCTGACCGCCTTCTTCGGCCCCACCCCCGGAATGCCCGGGATGTTGTCCGTCGAGTCGCCCATGAGCGTCTGCACGTCGACGGCCTGTTCGGGCGTGTAGCCCTTTTTTTCCTCGATGGCGGCCGGGTCGAGCGTCTCGTCCTTCATCGGGTCGTACAGCCGAACGTGCTCGGTCACGAGCTGATCGAGATCCTTGTCCCGCGAGATGATGACCACGTCCATCTCCTCGCCGGCGAACCGCTCGGCCACGGTGGCCAGTACGTCGTCGGCTTCGTAGCCCTCGACCGACAGCACGGGGATTCCGATCGCCCGGACGATCTGCTTGATCCGCTCTGCCTGGGGCGGGAGATCCTCGGGCATGGGTTTTCGGGTCACCTTGTAGTCGGGATAAAGCGCGCGGCGGTGGAGTTCCTCGGCAGGGCGGTCGACCGCCATCGCCAGGTGCGTGGGGTTGCGGTCGGCGATGAACTTCAGCAGCATCGAGCAGAAGACATACGTCGCCCGCGTGGGCTCACCGGCAGGGCTGGTCAGGTCGCGGAAGGGGGCGTAGTACGCCCGATAGATCTGCGAATGGCCGTCGATGATGTAGAGCGTCTTGGACATGCCCCCACGGTACCCGAGAGCGTAAGCAGCGACAAGCGAAACGCGACAAGCGACACGCGGATTTGTCACTTCGCTCACAACCAAGGGTGCCCGGGATTGTGCAGCGAGCCCAAGCGAGCTGAGCAA
>CAZFPT010000168.1:0-6926 GCA_964521005.1 uncultured Planctomycetaceae bacterium
TACAGGTACTACGGCCCACCGGGTGCCACCGGCGTCTCCGCACGCCGGTGCTTTGTGATCCCATCCAACCCGGCGTTGCGCCCGCAACAAGTTGCGGGCCCTACAGGTACTCCGTTTCGCCTTCGGCGAACACGGCCTGGAAGGCCGTGCGACGTTAGGCGTCCTACGGTCGCTTAACGCCCCGACGGGGGCTTACAGAGGCGCACAGAGCTTCTGACGGGCTTCTGAGAACTCCCCAAAGCCCAGAGACAACTGAGCGCTTCGAGGACGCTCCCGAACCCCTGCGACAGCTTCTGAGAGGCTTCTGAGCCAGTTCTTGAAGGGCTGCGCAGGACCCTCCAAAGCCCAAAGCGAGCTCAGGGCTTCGTTGTCTGCCGCGAAGCCCAGCGATAAACGGTTATGCTCGTTCTGAGGCAGTGCGGGTCTCACCGTCCCACTCGCTGAAACGTGAAATCTGGAATCTTGCCGGCGCAGCGACGGGCGCTGGAGGCGATGGCAGTCACTGTTGAGCACGGGCGGGGGGAAGCCGTGTCTCGATTGTCATTGATGCCGGCCGCAGCATTTTTTGAATTTCCTGCCGCTTCCGCACGGGCATGGATCGTTTCGTCCTGTTTTCGGAGCATCGTTGACGACCGGCGCGACGGGCGGGGCGAAGCCGTTGGCTTGTTCAATCTGGCTCTGATATCGCCCCGAAGAGGCCGAGGACGTCCCGAGCGACTCCAGTCCGAGCTCTTTGAGCATCGCTGTTCTGGGTACGGTGACGGGGGCGTCTCCCGTGGGATCGGAAATCGTCCGAATGAATGTCGCGACCTCGCGTCTTCCGGCTGCGGTGCGGCATGTCTCACGCGGCGTTTTGCCTCCGTAGATCGGCAGGGGAGTGTCGATCCAATTCATGTACTGCTGGTCGACCAACTCCTGGAGATCGGCGGCCATCTCGGGTGTTGCCTCGACCGGCTCGGGCGGGGAGATCATCTCGTCGGGCCGAGCGTCTCGGAGCATCTCTTCGGCGGGGCGTGTTTCGACCCCGACGAATGTCACGCCGGGCAGCTTCGTCAGCCACTGGCGGGCTTCGTCGAACCGCCGCGCCGAATTGGTCGTCAGCACCAGTTCATCGTTCACGAATTCGATTCGCCCCAGCGCAACCGGCCCACCGAGCGTTTCGGCGGCCTTGCCGGAAGCGCGGTTCCAGACGAATTCGCCGTTGGACTCGTCGGAGTCGATGTCCTCCCGGCGGGACAGTTCCTGTCGGGTGTTGGCTTCATCGGTGACGGAGAAGGAGGCCGTGTGGAAGACCATATCATCCCCGTCCATGTTGCGAAGGATGGGGAGCGGTCGCTGAGCTTCCCATTCGCCGGCCCAGTCCCACAGTCTGCCGAACAGGTGTGCGTCGCTGGCCAGGGAGTCCGGTGTAAACTCCAGCCCGAGATCCAGCAGGTACTCGACCGCCTCGCGGACCATGTCAGCGCCCAGGGGCGGGCCGGCGGCGTCGATGAAATGAAACCGCCCAGCCGCGAATGGTCGCACGATGAGGAACACGTTGTCGTCGATGTTCTCGGAAAGAAGCTGGTCGTGTACCGTCACGTCGTCGCCCAGCAGGATGTCTTCGAGATCGACGGTACCGGCGTCCGGGTCGTGCCGGGCCACGCGATAGATGCTCGGATGACTTTCCATACGGGCCCGCAGCAGCATCGTCTCGGCTTCGGGCAGGCCTTGGGCGAGCATTTTCTCGGCCTGCGTCTTGCTGTTGCGCGTGGGACGGTAAGCCACCGCGCCCCATGTCGAGTACGCGCCGACTATCCCGAGTGGAGCGTATTCGCGCAGATAGAATTGCAGATCTTCGTCGTCCCCGAAGTATCGCTTGACGGCACGTGAAGACCACAGGCGGTCCTCATTCTCCAGAAAGTCCACGAAACGGATGTCCAGACGATGATCCATTCTCTTCCAGCCGGCAAGGTCGTCCGAAGCGGGAACCCTCTCGTCGCCCATCTCCTCGGCCAGGTCGCCCGCCAAGGGCATGCGGGGTTCTTCAAGGTACCTCATGAAATCCGCTATGATCTCCTGCAGTTCGGGGATCCTCGGCTGATAGCTGCAGGAAACCCCTTCCGCCTGAAGCGCCCCGGAGATGGCGTCGCACAGGCTTTGGTTGGAGAAGACGATCTCATCGGGCAGGCCGGCGGGGTCGCCCGGCATGCGGCTGTGGAAGGCCTCGACCGTCCCATTGACCGCTTCGGCGATTTCCCCGGCGAAAAATGGCTTGGCCTGCCTGACCATTAGGCTTTTCTTGTCAGCCACCAGGAGCAACTGCATGCTGCGGTCGTCGCCCTCGATACCGGCCGGGATCGGAGGCGTCGCTGCCAGCCAGGTTCCGCCGAGATGGGGCAGGCCCGAGAGGTCCACGTCTGATTCCGCAGAGAGATGCGCTGTCGGAGGATTGCTTCGGCGGGGACGCTCGCGCGTGACTGAAACCTCGGGGACCGGCGAGTCGTCCTTGACCTGGAGAACGCAGATGCCTTCGGCATCGTAGGGTTCGGTGGGTTTGAGCAGCTTCCGCCGATCCGCGATCGTCGCAGCTCTGGTGACGCGCAGCAGGAGCGTCAAATCCTCCTCATTTGGCAACCGCGGCCTGCAATTGGTCGGCTTGACCAGGAAATCGGGGACCTCTTCGTGGAACTTTGGATGAACACCCGCCTGTCGGTAGAGGGCCTGGATGTTCGGGTCGATCTCGCCAAAAATCTCCATACGGAAGCTCAGCATGTCCATCGCCTCGGTCGTGTCGTCGCCCGGGCCGTCCGGGCCCGTCAAGGCCACGAAGCTGTCGATGGCATGCGGTCCGCGGAACAGCATCAAGCCGTATTGCTCGCCGGCGTCGCCCATTACGCTTGCCAGGACCGGTTCCTCACGGCCGGGCAGGTGCACGGAGAAACAATCGTAGTTCGTGAATCGCTTCCAGAGGTCGCGCGAATCGAACTGCCTCGCCGCCTCAACGAGATCCCGGATGAGATTGCTGTCAGCCATGGTTTGGTTCCCTCGCGGTTGGTGAAACTGCTGTCTCATCACACATTGTGCGGGCCCTCATTGTCGGCGTCAAGGCCCTTGCGAACTGCGGCGAGCATTCGCCTCTTTTCGCCCACAGTGGTCTGGCCTGGCAAGCTTTCATGCCGTAGCATCAGCCCATCGACGCCCTGTCACAAGCCCAGGAGCATACCGCTATGAGTGAATACCAGTACTACGAATTCCTTACATTGGATCAGCCCCTGACAGACGAGCAGATGCAGGAGGTGCGAAAGCTTTCCACGCGGGCCCGAATCACGGCCACCAGTTTTGTCAACGAGTACCACTGGGGCGATTTCAGGGGGGATATCAATCGGTTCATGACGAAGTACTACGACGTGTTCGTCTACTTTGCCAACTGGGGGTCGCGCGAGCTGCGATTCAGGCTGCCGAAGCAAGACCTCGATGTCGATCTGGTCAAGCGCTACTGTGTTCGATTCGGCGTGGGGTTGCACAAGGCCGACGATTGCATAGTTCTCAGCTTCAGTTCCGAAGACGAATCCGCTGGAGACTGGCAGAGCGATGGTGGATGGATGCCCGCATTGGCGCCACTGCGGGCCGATCTCCTCAGCGGTGACTATCGGTGCCTGTACCTTGGCTGGCTCAACGGTGTCGGCTGCCGGGAGGTCGGTGAAGACCAGCCCGCCCCGCCGGTCCCGCCGGGTCTATCTGAGCTGACCGCTCCCCTGAGAGCTCTGGCGGACTTCCTCCGAATCGACGAGTCCCTCATCAAGGCCGCCGCCGAAGCAAGCGATCCCTTGGCGGTCGGAGACGAATCGGACGATGCTTTACGCTCGCGGGTCGAATCACTTCCCTTGCGCGACAAGGAGGATTTTCTGGTCAGGATGATCCAGGAATCACCGGCTGTTGTCCGACGAGAGTTGGGCCGGCGATTGTGTGGAAACGAAAGGCCCCGCTGGCTCGCCAGCGCTTCGGCGCGAACGGCCGGTGACCTGCTGGAGGTCGCGGAGCAATTCGTCGCAGAGAAGCGGCGGCTCGGTGCGGAGAAGCGTGCGGGTGAACGGGCCCGAAGACAGAAAGAGGCCGCCGCGGCTCGCCAGAGACACCTCGACGCTCTGGCCAAGCGAGAATCGCAGGCTTGGGCGGAGGTCGAAGCTTTGATCGCGACACGAAAATCGAAGGCCTATGACCAAGCCGTTGAGCTCCTTTGCGACCTGAGAGACCTGGCCGAAAGGCAGCGACGGCTGCCGGAAGCCCTGTCTCGCCTGGACGAGCTGAACCGACGGCACGGCCGTAAGTATGCGCTGATACGTCGATTGGAGGCTGCGGGGCTCGACGTCTGAGCAGAGCGTTCGTCCGCCTTGTCGGCGATGGCGGCGAGTTTCAGGTCGGTACTGATAGCCAGTCGGCGTGTTGCATCAAACCTTTCCCGCCGGATCTCCTCGCCGGGCGTTCGGTCCAGCGCGCTGAGAAATCGTCGGTCCAGGGTCCGCCGCGAGATGTTCATCGCCTCGGCAAGGCGGTCGATGTCCGGACGGTCCTCAACCGCGAGTGGGGCTGATGGACGAATGGACGCGGAAGGATTCGCTGCGTGTCTGGGCGTACTGCCTGAGGGCCAGCGTCACGAAGGTACGGGGCGACCGCTGGGCGAGCATGGCTTCGTGGAATGGATCGGCCGGCAGCTCGGGCGCGACCTGCTCCCCGGCAAGCCCCGTCGGCCCCCAAAGGCCAGAAACAGTAAGGTGTCCCCCGATATCCCGATATCGCTGAGCCGTCGGGTGTTTTGGAACAGGGGCGGGCACTGGCGGGCACTGAAGCGCCTATAGCTCGTCCCAGTTGATCCCGGGCATCTCCCGCCACTGCGGCAGGCGGGCTTTGAGCTCTTCCATAACCTGGTAGACGATCGGACAAGTGAAGGTACGCTCGATCATGCCCATGGTTCGTCTTGTGAACTCGGCCTTGTACAGGTAGGGATACTTGCGACACTCCTGAGGCCGAGCGTCATAGACGGTGCACTTGTTGTCCTTCAGCATCGGGCACGGATCGCCGCGCATCAGCCATTGGTCGGGCGGGCTGCCATCGTCGAGGTCCTCCGGACCGATCTCCCCGTCGATGTACCGCTGGCCGAACTCCTGCTGGGAAATCCCCAGCGCCCCGGCCATCTGCCGGATTTCCTCGGCTGAGACGTTTGTCCCGAGCTCCTTGCAGCAGTTCGCGCAGGTGGTGCAGTCGAACGACGCCCAGACCTTCGTCGTCGCGTCGGCGACCAGCCGGTCGATCTGCTTCTCCGACAGGTCGCATCCGATCTTCAGCCACGCGCGGAAGTCCCAGTTGTCCTTCTCGCTGCGACGGGCAAGCCGCTCCACGTTCTTCGCGTTGACTTCCATCACGGTCCTCCTTCGGGCGTCACTCAGCCATCATGGCAGGACCGTACGCCCAACGGTCCGGCAGACACGATGAAACCACTGGCTGTCGATTTGGGGTGTTCAACAGTGCTCGAAAAGCTCTTCGGTGCCCAGCAGTGGAACATACCTCTCCAGTGCTTCGGGCAGGGGCAGATCGCCGGCCAGCCAGAGCCAACCTCCGTCCCCGATATAGCACATCCGTTCGACCCCGTATAGCCGCTTCGTCGGTTCTTCCAGACACAGCCGAAGCACCGGTGAGTATCGCATATTCTTCTGCATTTGCTCTCGTGTATCGGCCATCCGTCGCCGCCTGAGCTCCTGCCAGGCGCCGGGTCCGAACTTATAATCGATTGCATTGCGCAGCAGGGCGTCAAGCATGCCATCGGGTGAATGCATCATCTCCACAATCTCATCAACATCCGAGTTGGGCTCGTGAATGACGATGTGACGCCCCTTGATCTCGACGCGGTACTCCTCACGGCCGTGGCTCTTCAGCATCCTCTCGGCAAGCTGTTCCTCAAGCGGGAGGATATGTCTTGGCTTTGCCTTGCGAACGGACACCCTTCCGTTGACGTTCTCAGCGATTTCGTACCCGTCGGGCAGATCGCGAAGCGCTCCATCCGGGGACCGCTTGGCCATGTATCGCAGTCGGCCGTGCTTGGTCTTCGCTGCATGAACGTAGTAGGGCACGCCGCGCCAGTTGGTGTAAGTAAAGGGCTCGCGGGACATGCCGACATCGTAGCGGGCAGGCGGCCCGTTGGCAACGCCTGGACAGCCTGCCCAATGATACGTCTCCGCGCCGATGGTTGATCGGAGGCGGCCGTTGCCTGTACAAGCAAGAGGAGCAGCGATCTCGGGTCAGTCGCTCTTCGCTGCTTTTTCACGCCGTTGCTGGGGGAATCGAGAGTCGAGGCAGCGAAAATTGGTTCCGCGCAGCCGAAGGAGGCGGGCGATCTGGTCGAAGAAGGTTGCAGCGAGGGGTCCAGGCCGATGGCGTGTGTCGGCAGGGAATACCTGGAGGACGGGGTGGACCGGAGGTGTGAGGTGGAACGCAGGAAATTCTCGAGGGCCCGGTTTGTCGGGCCGGCGACGGTGAAAGCCGAAGGCCGAATGCTGCAGGTCGAGGTCGAAAACATCAGCCTGCACGGAGCGCTGCTGGTAACCCCCGATCCGGTCGACATCGGCGAAGAGGTCCGGATCTACCTGCCCGACGATCTGTCCGAGCAGACCATCGAAGCGTCGGCCGTCGTTGTCCGCAGTGAGGACGGGCTGACGGGCGTGGACTTCCGTGAGATGTCGTCCCACGCGTTTGGCCTGTTGCGGCAGGTGGTAGCCGCGTGCAGCCCGAACCCGGATCAGCCCGGCGAGGAGCTCCGCGCCCATCTCAAATCGTTCTGCCAGCCCGACGAGGAGTAGCCTCGCGTCTGCTTCCTTATTGTCGGTCGACCAATGTGTTTCCTGACTTCAACAGGGCGATGAGATTCGTCTGTAAGTCCTTATGTGGCAAGG
>CAZFPT010000169.1:0-6893 GCA_964521005.1 uncultured Planctomycetaceae bacterium
CACAAACCCGGGCATCTATGAGCAAGCCGTTGTCAAGCCGATAACAGGACGAACACGGGATGTCCCAAGCATCTATCCGACGTCACCGCTGGCGGCGCGTCATTTGATTGAATACGTACCGGCCTCATTCACCCAACGAGGTCCCGAAGGCCTCATGCCCGGGTCCGAGGTCCGGCGTTGAATCCCGTTATCGTCTTGTCAATGACTTGCCGCTCGCAATGCCCGCAGCCGCCAGCCGGCCCAGGTTACCATCTCAAATTCGTTCTTCCCGGACCCCTTCACCCAACCCCGAGGGGGCCGGGAAGAACGAGCCCGATTGCTCCGGTCATGCCGCCTCTCGCCACACCTCGCCGGTCTGAAGCATCGACAGCATGCAACACGCCAGATGTCGCGCCACGGCTACCAACGCCTTCTTGCGCCGGTCCGGTTTGCCCTGGCAGATCCGCTCGAAGCGTGCCTTGGTCCGCGGACACCGACGGATCACCTGCCACGAAGCCTCCACCAGAACCTTCCGAGCCGTAGCAGGACCGTCCTTGGTAATGTGCCCCAGCCGGTTCTTGCCCGCGCTGGCGTCCTGGCAGGGAACCAGTCCCAGGTACGTCCCGATCGACCGATTCCGATGGAATCGGTTCGCGTCGGCAATGTAGGCAGCCATCGTCTCTGCCGTGCGGGGACCCACTCCGGGAATCGTCTCCAGCAACTGAACACTGGGCGATCTCCTGGCGATCTTGTCCAGGGTCCCGGTCACGCGCTTCAGCTGGCCGGTCAGCATCTCCAACTCCTCCAGGAGCATCTCCCGGCGAAGGTCGGTGACCTCCGGAAGAGACTGCTCTGCCAGCCAGGCCAGGCCCTTGCGGGTCCAGAGGTACTTGGGCGATACGATTCCCTGCCCGCGAAGCAACGCCCGCAAGCCGTTCTTGCAACGCACCACCCGAGCCACCACCGCCTGGCGATACTCGATCAACTCCCGCCACTGGCGAATCTCCACGCTGGGAACGTACGCCTCGGGAATCATGTCCATCCGAAGCAGAACCGCCAGCTTCCCGGCGTCGATCCGGTCGTTTTTCCGCTTGGAGCGGAAGATCAGCCGCAACTGCCCCGGATGGGCCACCACCACCCGGCGAACCTGTTTCATCGCCGTCAACCGATCGTAGAGGAACCCATAGCCGCAACTGGCCTCGAAGACCACCGCGAACGGCTCGTCAATCCTGCCCAGGAATCCAAGGACCGCCTTCCAGCTCCCGTCGATCCGAGTAGCCTTGACCTTCTGGCACATCTCGTTCATGATGCAGATCGACGTCGTCTTCCAGTGCACATCCATTCCTACGTAAAGCATCGCAAGTCTCCTTTCGTGTTTGGGGCATTAAACCAACGACCCCGAGCTTACACGAGGGAGGCTTGCTTCATAGTCTCACCCTTGGTTTGGGGCTCGTTGCATAAACCCGGGCATCCTTGGTTTGGGGCTCGCTGCACAAACCTGGGCAGCCTTGGTTGGGGCTCGGTCGGCCGGAGGGCCCGCAACTTGTTGCGGGCGCGGTCGCAGGTCGATGTGCGGCGGTCACTCCTTGGAGCTTGTGACTTGGAATTTGGATTTTTGCTTCTCTGCAAGTTCGTCATGGTCGGATGCGCGAGTTGGCATTCATGCAGCAGAGCGGGTACAATACCGACGGTACGGATCGCATTTATATCATCTATCCGCGTTGCTGATCCTGCCGATATGACCCATCAGCCGATCGGGTAACTCTCTCGGCTGAGCAGTGGGGCCAACCTATGACGTATGCTCGATTTGCTGCATCGCACCGGGTGCTGCTGGGCTGTTTGTGCGCTCTGGCTGCGTTCTCTTCCGCCTTCTCCAAGCCGAAGTCCGACGGGAAGGTCCGGATCGTCCCGTTCACCAATGAACGCCTCCAGCGGGCGATCAACAAGGGGGCCAAGTACCTCTGGACACTCCAGCAGGACGACGGGAGCTTCTCGGAAACCCGGGCGAACCGAAAGGGTGTCGCCGTCACCGGCTCGTACGCCGTCGGTCGGACGGCCATCTGCTGCTATGCGCTGCTGGAAAGCGGGGTCAGCGCGAAGGATGAGCGGATGAAGAAGTCTCTCAATTATCTCATGGAGACCTTCTCGGACCGGACCTATGACATCGCCCTCCGCGCGAACGTCTGGCTGCTGGCGATGCGCGACGACCGGGGCTATCGCAAGTTCCTCGAGAAGGACACCGAGATCCTCTACAAGAGCGACAACAAGGGCAGCTACACCTACCAATCGCTCTACGCCCTGAAGTTCGCTCCCAAGGAGGTCCAGGAGAGATGGAAGCGCATCCTGCAGCAGCGGCGAAAGCTGGGCAGCAGCGCGTCCTATCGCTGGGACAATTCCAACGCCCAATACGGCGTGCTGGGCGTGTGGGCGGGGGTTCGAGGCAACATCGAGGTGCCCACGAAGTACTGGGAGGCCGTCGAACAACACTGGTCGGCCACCCAGGCCAGTGACGGCGGATGGGGATACGCGAAGGTGGGGCGCAAAGAGCCCTACCCGGCCATGACCGCTGCCGGCGTGGCCACACTGTTCGTCTGTGCGGACAACCTCTACAACGACAAGTTCCTCCGCTGCAATACCGGGCTGGAGATGGCACGCATCCAGGACGGAATCGACTGGATCGAGGAGCATTTCGCCGAATCCATGAAACCCCCCAGGAAGGCCCACAACCGCGTCATGATCGGCGGGGTCTACAACATCAACAACTACTATCTTTACGGGCTCGAGCGGGTCGGGCTCGCCAGCGGCTACAAGTACTTCGGCAAGCACGACTGGTTCAAGGCCGGCGCGTCGTACCTGCTGGAGATGCAGGAAAAGGACGGCCATTGGCCCGGCGGCTGGGCCGACGGACAGAAGCTCGGGGCGACCGCGTACGCGATGCTCTTCCTCATTCGCGGCATGCAGCCGGTGGTGTTCAACCGCCTGCAGTTCCCGGGAGACTGGAACAACCGCCCCCGCGCGCTGGCGAATGTCTGCCATTGGCTGACGCGGAAGTTCGAGCGCGAGCTCAACTGGCAGATCATCAACGTCAAGGCGCCGGTGCGCGAGTGGCACGACGCGCCCATTCTGGTGTTGACCGGATCCAGGCCGCCCCGATTCACCGACGAGCAGCTCGAAAAGCTTCGCACCTTCGTCCAGCAGGGCGGAACGATCCTCTCGATCACTGAATGCAGCGGGACCGCCTTCCGGGACGGCATGCGGGCGGTCTACCGAAAGCTCTGGCCGAAGTACGAGCTGACGCCCTGCGGCGATGACCACCCCATCCAGAACGCCCATTACGCCCTCCGCGGCCGAACGAAGCTGTACGAGCTGCATAACGGCGTTCGACCGTTGGCGATCCATACCGATGCCGACCTGCCGCGGACCTGGCAGCAGAACCGCCACAAGACCGCGACGTACCAGTTCGAGACGGCCGCCAATATCGCCTTCTACGTGGTGGGGAAAGGCGGCTTCCGTCAGCGGGGCGAGAACCCCTGGCCGAAGGAGAAGAAGTTCAAGCCCGTCCACACTGTCAAGGTTCTGCGACTCAAGCACAACGCCCACCACGATCCCGAGCCGCTCGCCTGGAAACGCTTCGCCATCCGGATGGGAAACCGCTGCCGCGTGAAGGTCGAGCTTGCCGGGCCGGCGGAGTTTTCCCAGCTTGCCAAGGCCGACGCCAGACTCGCGGTTCTGACCGGGACGGGGCGACTGGTCCTCAGCGACGAGCAGGCCCAGGCCCTGGCGAAATACGTGGCCGGTGGCGGAACCGTACTCGTCGACGCTGCCGGCGGCGACGAAGCATTCGCCAGGTCCGCCAGGAAACAGCTGGCGGGGGCAGTGGAGGGCGATCGCACGAAGCTGCTGGCCGACGGACCGATTCTGGGACGTGAGGGGATGGAAATCGGCAAGGTCCGCTTCCGCCCGGGCCCGGGTCGGTCGGCCGTCACGCGCGATCAGCCGGACCTCAAGGCGATCGTCGTCAACGGTCAGCCTCGGGTGATTCTCTCGGAGAAGGATCTGCTCGCCGGCCTGCTGGGCGTGACGCACGCGGACATCCAAGGCGTGATGCCCGCCGACGCCTTCGCGATCGTCCGAAACATCCTGCTTCACGCTGCCGACGTCGACCGACTCCCGGATGCGAAGTAGGACCCGCGCAACAGAAGTCGGCTGACCGACGCGCGACGCGTCGGTCAGCCGATGGGGTTTTCCAGTCCGTCCGGCGGCAGGGCTACCGCTGGTTGGGGTCTTCCGACTTGGCGTCCTCGCCGACATTCCGGACGGCCCAGCGGGCGAACTTCATCCGGACGTTGTTGTTCTCGTCGACCTTGACGGTGACTTCATTTGCCTTGACCTCGATCACCGTTCCGCAGATGCCGCCGATCGTCACGACCTTGTCGCCCTTGCCGAGCGATTCGAGCATCTCGCGGCGCTGCTTCTCCTGCTTGCGACGGGTGCGCGTCGTGAAGATGTACATCAACACGAGCACCGCCAGCAGAATCAGCGGGAACTGCCATTGGGCGAACAGCCCGCCACCGCCGCCTCCACCGTTGCCGGGCTGGGTGGTGGGCTCTTTCTGCTTTTCGAGCGTGGGTGTCTTGCCGTCGTCGTCTGTCTGGGCGGTATTGTTCTCCTCGCCCCGGGCGGGCGCGAGCTCTTCGCCCGCTGTGTTGGCGTCCTGGGCGTGGGTCATCGCCGGCAGGGCTGCCAGCAGCGCGATCATCGTGATATACAAGGCCGTCTTTCGTTTCGGCATGGTGTGTCCTTTCGTAAACGTTTCCGTGCTCCAACTGCAGGCGGGGCATTGTGCGCGAAACCGCCGCCCCCGTCAAATGGTATTCCAGCGCGCCAGCGCGACGCTACTCCATCGCCGCAAGCCAGCCGACAGAGTCCTCCTCGAGCGTGCCGGCTTCGATGGACGCGCGGATCGCACCCATGAACTCCGCGAACCAGTGGAGGTTGTGGATCGTCACGAGCGTGGGCCCGAGCATCTCCCTGGCCATGAACAGGTGGCGGACGGTTCCCCGCGAGTAGGTCCGGCAGGTGAAGCAGGTGCAGTTCTCGTCGATCGGTGCGGGGTCCGTGGCGTGAATCGCGTTTCGCAGCCTCAATCGGCCGGTCCACGTGAAGGCCTGGGCGTTTCGCCCGTTGCGGGTGGGCAGGACGCAGTCGAACATGTCCACGCCGCGCGCGACGGCTGCCAGGATATCCCGCGGCTCGCCGACGCCCATCAGGTATCGCGGGCGGTCGGCAGGGAACTGCCCGTCGATGGCGTCCAGCACGTTGCACATCGCCTCGTGCCCCTCGCCCACGCTCAGCCCGCCGATGGCGTAGCCGGGCAGGTCCAGTGCGACCAGTTCGCGGGCGCTCTGCTGGCGAAGATCCGCGTGCATCCCGCCTTGCTGAATGCCGAACAGCGCCTGGGGCTCGCCCAGGGCCGATCGTTTTCCGAGGGCCTCCCATGCGTCTCGGCAGCGCCTGGCCCAATCGGCGGACCGGCGGGTGGCGGCGGCGACCTCTTCGCGCGACGCGTCGCCGGGCGGGCACTCGTCCAGCTGCATCATCACGTCGGCTGAGAGATGATGCTGAATGCCAACCGCCTCAGCCGGCGTGAGAGTGACTTTGGAGCCGTCGATGTGCGAGCGGAAGGTGACGCCCTCGTCGTCCAGCTCGCGCATGTGCGCCAGCGAGAACACCTGGTATCCGCCCGAGTCGGTCAGCATGGGCCCGTCCCAGCCGAGCATGCCATGCACCCCGCCCAGGGCGGAGACTGTCTCCGCGCCGGGGCGGAGCATGAGGTGGTAGGTGTTGGCGAGCACTATCTGCGAGCCGCACGCGCGGAGCTGGTCGGGCGTGATGCCCTTGACCGTTCCGCAGGTGCCCACGGGCATGAACACGGGCGTTTCGACCGGTCCACGCGGCGTGTGCAGGGTCGCGCGTCGGGCGTTGCCGGCGGTGGTGTGCATCTCGAGTCGCAGCATGGTCGATCAGGTCCTGACGGCCTGGAACACACGGAGGCAGGCGGAGAGGAAGGCGTCCATCTGCTCCAGTGGGACCTGGCAGGCGGCGTCGCTTTTGGCGCTGTCCGGGTCGGGATGGGTCTCCACGAACAGCCCGTCGGCCCCGACCGCCAACGCCGCCTTCGCCAGGGGCAGGGCGAACTCGCGCCGACCTCCGCTGGCGTGGCCGAGCCCGCCGGGTTCCTGGGTGGAGTGCGTGGCGTCCATCAGAACCGGCGCCAGCGACCGCATCTGCACCAATCCGCGGAAGTCGGTGACCAGGCGGTTGTAGCCGAACGTGGTGCCGCGCTCGGTGAGGGCGACGTTGCGGTTGCCGGTGGAGCAGACCTTCCGGACCGCCTGGGACATGTCCATCGGGGCCATGAACTGCCCCTTCTTGATGTTCACCGCGCAGCCGCTCTCGCCGGCGGCAACGAGCAGATCGGTCTGCCGGCAGAGAAAAGCGGGAATCTGCAGCGCGTCGACGGCCTGGGCGGCGGGGGTCGCCTGGCAGGGCTCGTGGATGTCGGTCAGCACGGGCACCCCGAGCTTCTCGCGCACCTTCGCCAGCCAGTCCAGTCCCGTTTCCAGCCCCGGTCCGCGATAGCTGTCCACGCTGGAGCGGTTGGCCTTGTCGAAGCTCGCCTTGAACACGTAGCCTACCTCCAGCCTCGCGCAGAGGTCGCGCATCGTCTCGCCGATCTGCAGGCACATCTCCAACCCCTCGGCCATGCAGGGCCCGGCGACGACCGTCAGCCGACCGGCGCCCACGGTGACCTCGCCGATGCGGCAGGTGTCAATTCGTTCGTCGCTCATTCGTGTCTCCTTGCGGGCATGGTACGGAAAACCCTCCGCTGCGGGAAGGGGGCAGCTCAATCC
>CAZFPT010000170.1:0-6887 GCA_964521005.1 uncultured Planctomycetaceae bacterium
CGGGGCAGGCAACGTAGCACAAAGCTCGCTTCAGGCTTTTGCGGTACCTGCGAAGCCCTACGGATAAGTTGAGTGACACGATCCTCCCCGGGGCCCGAAGGCTTCGGGGACTCCCATTATACAGGAACCGGACGCTGGTGCGAACCGCAATTCCTGTGCATGCCCGGGTCCGTGCGACGACCAAAGGCCGTACCCACTTAGAACGCCTTGTTGAATGGCTTCGCAAAGAATCCGCAAAGGGCAAAGCGATCTTCGCTGCGTGAACTGCTCGGTTGCCCATCGATCGTCATCGCCTGAAATTTCCCGGCCAAAACCCGCCGGCCGGGCAGGTCCCTCTGCCGAATCCGTGGCAATTTTGCTTGCATCCAGCCAGACCCACGGTACCTTGCGCCGTTTGTGAGAAAACCGTTTCCCATCAACTGAGGAGAGTACCCGTGCCTGAGACAATTCGCGTCACCGTCTGGAATGAATTCCGTCACGAGCAGAAGGAAGGCCACAAGGCCGGCGAGATCTATCCCGAGGGGATGCACAAGACCATCGCCGACTATCTCAACGCCCAGGACGGCATCGAGGCCCGTACCGCCACCCTCGACGAACCCGAGCACGGACTTACCGACGAGGTCCTCGAGAACACCGACGTGATGACCTGGTGGGGCCACTGCGCCCATGGCGCGGTCGCCGACGAGATCGTCGACAAGGTCCAGCAGCGCGTGCTCCAGGGGATGGGGCTGATCCTTCTGCACAGCGCCCATTTCTCGAAGATCTTCAAGCGACTGATGGGCACGACCTGTCAGCTCAAATGGCGAGAGATCGGCGAGCGCGAAACGCTCTGGGTCACCCGTCCGGGGCATGAGATTCTCCAGGGCGTCGTGGAAGACCACTTCGTGCTGCCCGAGACCGAAATGTACGGCGAGCACTTCGATATCCCCGAGCCCGACGAGACGATCCTGATCTCCAGCTTCGAGGGCGGCGAGGTGTTCCGCAGCGGCGTGACCTACCGACGCGGTGCGGGCAAGGTGTTCTACTTCCGCCCCGGCCACGAGACCTACCCGCTGTACAAGAACGAGACCGTGATGAAGATCATCACCAACGGGATCCGCTGGGCCAAGCCCGCCGGCTACATGCCCATCGAAGCCCCCAACAAGAAGAGCGGCTGGTATTTGTAGGGCTACGCAGGAACCGCAAAAGCCTGAAGCGAGCTTTGTGCTGCGTTGCCTGCCGCGTAGCCCAGAGAAAAACCTGCAGGGCTGACTCACCCATATCGGCCGACGGGCTCGCTCACCGCGGCGGGCCCGTCGCGAGGCCCGCAAGCCTCCATCTCCCGGGACAACCCATGAACGAACCCGCATCCGACAGCGAACTGGCCGCCCTGCTGGATAAGGCCATCGGCATGCTCGAAGACGAGTTGGAGAACCACCCCGACCCGCTTCTGGTGATGGTTCCCCATGAGCAGAAGGCCGAGTTCCTCTCCCACCTCCGCCGCTTTCGCAGGCAGCTCGCCGAGGGCAACATCCCGCCGCGCGACCAACGGGACGCGGGGTTGGCCGGCGAAGTGATCGACACCTGGCCGTTTTCGTACCTGGGGGAAGTCATCGTGCGGGCCCAGCGTGCCTGGCGGGACTACACCCCGCCGCAACCCGCGAAGAATCCGTCGCAGGAAGGCTCTGCCGTCTCCGAGACCGTCGCCCCGGACCGGCGGAAGAAGAACCGCTGAACGTCAGGTGTAGATGCTGATCGCCTGCTCGATGGCCTCTGCCGACGGCGAAGGTGGGACATCCTCGACGGCGTGCGTCTCGAACCCCTCCGTCTCGGCCACGGCGTAACGAGGCCAATCCACGATCTGCGCCCGCAGCCGATCGATCTGGCGCATCTGCAGCCCCACGATCACACCCAGCGCTCCCAGCAGCGTCATCGCCAGGAACCCCACGAATCCGCTGGACACCTGCAGCAGCGTCACCAGCCAAAGCAGCGTTCCCAGGACCATTCCGATCGCCCCCAGACAGCACACGCCCGCCGAGAGCAGAACCACCGCCCGCCACGCTTCGCGCAGCAGGGGCTGATCGTCGCCCTCCCCGGGGTCCATCGGCGGGATCACATACGACGCCCGCCCGCTGCCTTCTTCGGAGATCGGCCGAATGCGGGACACCCGCCAGGGGCCTTCGAGCAGGCGGGCTCTCGCCTCGCCCCCCAACGGGTGGGTTCGCAGCGTGGCAGCCACGCCGGCGTCCAGCAGCATCAGCCCCAGCCCGGTGTCCTGCTGGGGCCTGGTGAGGGCAAGCTCGATGTTCCGTCGCAACTGTCGCCAGCCGTGCCGGCAATACCACATGAACGTGCCAGGCTGCGCGGAGATGTCCTCGTCGGCCTCGGTCGACACGTCGTCGGCCTGGTCCGGCTCGATCCGTGCGGGCGCGACGAGTTCGAAGCCCTCGCGCCATCGGGCGACCAGTTGCGGGATCTCACTGGCGGGCGTCCAGCCGACGGCATCCACGCAGATCACCGCCCTGCCACGGGCAAATTCGATTCCCGCCAGCGTCGCCCGGGTGGGCCCGACCGTTTCCCGCAGCGCGACCATGCGGACCGACGGGTCGCGCCGTGCGATCTGGCGCACCGCCGCCACGTCCGCGTCGTCCGGGCCGTCAACCACCACGATGAGCTCCCAGGGTTGGCTGAGCTCGTCGGCCTGGTCGGCGAGACGATCGATCCACGGACCGATCTCGTCGCCTCGTTTGCGGGTGGCCGCCACGAGGGAGAATACCACGTCGGGATGTTCGTCCGACTTCGTCATATCCAGCCAATATATCGGCCCGTCGGGCGAATCGCGATAAGCCAAACTCCCCCGCCACTTCTGAGTGGCCCCCTTGGTTCGGGCCCTCAAAGGGTTGAAAGGTTGGGGGTCGGTCAGCCGTAGGGCTCGCAACTTGTTGCGGGCGCGATCTCTGAGTCAGCCGTAGGGCTCGCAACTTGTTGCGGGCGCGATCTCTGAGCCAGTGCGGTTCTGAGCGTTCTCCGAGCCAACGCTTGCCACTCGCTGAAATATGAAATCTTCGCTCACACTCCCCACTAATTCTGGCGTCCTTCGATGGCGCAGAGCAGCAACGCAGCCGCGATTCCAAGCCGGCGGTCCAGGAGGTTCTGGGAATCCATGCTGAAATCCAGCGTGATTTTCAGCACGAACGGATTGAAGTTCTGCTGGAAGGTCCAGACCGTCTGGCCGTGAACGTCGCAATGGAATTTCTGCGGGATGAGGTTCGAGAAGAACCGCCGAAGCAACGCCAGGCCCATGCTGTCTTCGCGGATCGCGCCGATGGGGTTGTCCGAGGCGTCGAGCACTTCCCACTCGTCGCGCACCATCGACGACCAGCCCTTCCGACGCAACGCGCCCACCTTCTCGCCCGTGGTGGGGTCCATCACGTCATACGCAGCCGAGAAGTCCACGATGCTGCGGGCCTGGATCGAGAGCACCTCATCCTGCATGTTGCCCGAGGCGTACACGCGAATGTCTTCCTTCAGCTTGAAGGCCTTCTGCTTGCAGTAAAAGCAGATCTGCCCGGAGGGATCGTAAATGTGATACGCGCCGCCGAAGAGCGTGAAAATCTTCCGACGGATGAGATACACGTTGTGGGCGTAACGCTCGGTGACCATGACCTTCCTTTCGAGTCGAGTTATTCTGCTTGTTGAATCGGCCGGCGGAACGCCGGTTCTGGAGCAAATCGGCCGGGGAGAACAAACCGGCCCTTCGCCCGGGGCGGCGGGGCTATCCTGCGATCATCGCACGGACGGTGTCCTCGTTGACCGGGTTGATGATGCCCCGGTCGGTGATGATCCCGCGGATGAGCTTGGCCGGCGTGACGTCGAAGGCCGGGGCGTAGGTCTTGGCATCCAGCGGCGCGGTGCGTTTGCCGAACCCCTCGATGATTTCCTCGGCCCCGCGCTGCTCGATGGGGATCTCCTCGCCGCTTTTCAGTGACAGGTCGAACGTGCTGTAGGGCGCTGCGACGTAGAACGGGATCTTGTGGTGGGCAGCGAGGATGGCGACCCCGTATGTTCCGATCTTGTTGGCGGCGTCGCCGTTGGCGGCGATCCGGTCGGCCCCGGTGATGACCATCCCGACGCGCCCCTCGCGCATCACCTGGGCAGCCATGTTGTCGGTGATGACTACCGCGTCGATGCCCGCCCTGCTCAGTTCCCACGCGGTCAGGCGCGAGCCCTGCAGCAGCGGGCGCGTCTCGTCGCAATACACCGTCATCCGATGCCCCCCCGCATGGGCGACGTACATTCCCGCGGTGGCGGTTCCGATGCCCGCTGTCGCCAGCGCCCCGGCGTTGCAGTGGGTCAGCACTCCGCTGTGCTCGCGGATGATCCCGGCAGCGTGCTCGCCGATCGCGGCGCAGAGTTCGCGGTCTTCCCGGTGGATGGCGCGGGCCTCGTCCAGCATCGCCTCGCGCGTGACAGCCGGGTCTTTGACGCCCTCGTCCAGCGCGCGTTGCAGCACCCGCCGAACCGCCCAGGAAAGGTTCACCGCCGTGGGGCGCGAGCTTTCCAGATACTCGGCTGCGGTCTCCACGCCGGTGAGAAACTCCGGACCCTCGTCCACGCGCTGGGACGCCACGACCAGCCCATACGCCGCCGCCACGCCGATGGCCGGCGCGCCGCGCACCACCAGGCGACGGATGCAGTCCCACACCTCCTCGGCGCGGGTACATTCCAGAAAGGCGGTCTCATTGGGAAGGCGGGTCTGGTCCAGCAGGCGAAGATGGCCGCCGGTGGCGTCCCCCGTCCATTCGATCACGGTCTCCGGCGGGCCGGGGACACCAGCATTGTTCGCGGATTCACTCATGGCCGGTAAGCTAGCGGAAAAGTGCTTTACACGCAAGACGGGCGCGCCCCTAGAATAGGGGCATGACGCAAGAGACATCTCAGCCGCCGCCTTCCACGCCCGGAGCCCGCTGGTGGAAGCGCAAACGCGTGTGGGTCCCGCTGTTGGTGCTCATCGCCCTGCTGGCGGGCGTGGGCCCCTGGCCGACCTACTCGGATAGCTACGAGAACACCCCCTACGCCGAAGCGACCTTCCGGCGCGTCGAGCAGGCCTCCTTCGACCTGCGCAGCGGCCCGCTCGAAGTGGGCGTGGGCGTCGCGGACATCACGCCGAAGCTCGGCGAACCGCTCGCCGGGTTCGGAGGCCGATCGCCCAACAACGCCGACGTGCCCATCGACAACCTGCGGGCTGAGGCGATCTCGCTGCACGTGGACGGGCGAACCGTGACCATCGTCGGCGGGGACATTCTGCTGTTCCTGCCCGAGTTGCGCCAGGCAGTGCTCCAGCGCGTCGACCTGCGCGAACAAGACGTGCTGCTGACCGCCACCCACACCCATTCGGGCCCGGGCGGATACGACCCGGGAATGATCCACCAGTTCGTTACCGGCAGGTATGACCGGCACATCACCGACCGACTCGCCGAGGCGTTCGCCCGCGCGATTCGCGACAGCCTGGACACGCTTCAGCCGGCGAGGATCCGAACGCGGATCGTCACGCCGAACGATGACGTCGCCAGAACCTACTGCCTCAACCGCATCGAGCCCGGCGGTCGGCCTCACGGCACGGTGGCGCTGGCGGTGTTCGATCCGGTCGACGCGAATGACCCCAACGCGATCGCCTCGCTGGTGATCGCCTCGCCGCACCCGACCTGCCACAGCTCCTCGAACCTGCATCCCACGGGCGGCCATCCGGGCGTGGTGAAACGCGCCCTGGAAGAACGCCTTGGAGGTCGATGCCTGTTCGCGATCGGCGCGACCGGATCGATGCGGGCCAGCAAGAACGCCCCCAAGGGGCCCAGCCGAGCGCAGGATGTCGGGCGGCACATCGTCGCCGTTCTGGACTCGGCCGGTGCTCTGGACGCAAACGACGCCCGGCGCGAGACCACGATCGGCTCGGCCCTGATCGAGGTCGCCCTGCCGCCCCAGCAATACCGCATCTCGGCGGGGCTGCGCCTGACGCCATATTTCACGTCGCTGGCCCACGGGCGGACATCGCACCTGCACGCGATGCGCATCGGGCAGCTGGTCCTGCTGGGCATGCCCGCCGACTACAGCGGCGAGCTGGCCATGGCGCTGGAGAACGAGTTCCGAGCCGGTCGGCTTCGTCCGGTCGTCACGAGTTTCAACGGCGATTACATCGGGTATCTCGTGCCCCGCGCGCGGTACGCCCTGGACCACTACGAGACGCGGGACATGAATTTCTTCGGCCCGTGGTGCGGGGAGTATTTCAACGCCATCGCCCGGCGATTGCTGGCTCGGGCGGCCCGATTGAAGACGCCCGGGTAGCGCCCGGGTCGATTTCCGCCGAACACGACAAAAACTATTCTCAGCTTGACGGGGCTTCAGACCGATATATACCCTTGAGTACTGGCGCGTTGCGCGCCGGCATCGATCCAGCACACCTCCGGCGCCGTTGCGCCGGGCAGGCCGAGGAAGGAACCGCGGATGCTGGTGCTGTCCAGACAACGTGATGAAACGATCATGATCGGCGATAACATCGAGATCACGGTCGTCGATATCCGAGGCGAGAAGGTTCGGCTGGGGATCAACGCCCCTGCCCACGTCCCGGTGCATCGTAAGGAAGTCTACGAAGCGATCAAACGCGAGATGGAGGCCGGCGGCGACGTCGACCCCGCCAAAGCCCGCCAGGTCGAGTCGCTCGCCAAACGCAAGCACAAACGCGGCTGATCCCCCTTTCGCCGTGCCGGCAAGCCCGGTGCGGCGTTCTTCTTCCAGTTCAACGCGCGATTCGCCGCTTATCGCGTGTTGCGATTCGCTTGTCGCTGCTTACCCCCACGGTTCGCGGATCTCAAGATGGGGCTTCAACTGCACATCAACCCCTTGTCGCTTGT
>CAZFPT010000171.1:0-6704 GCA_964521005.1 uncultured Planctomycetaceae bacterium
GGCACCCTTGGTTGGGGGTCGGTCGGCCGTAGGGCTCGCAACTTGTTGCGGGCGCAACACCGAAGACGAAACAGAACAGAACATGGGCAGGATGCCCATGCGACGCTCAACGTCGCAAGCGATTCCTGCCCGCCTCTGCCTTCGGCGGCCTGTGTCGCCTATCCCTGGAACACGTCGTCTTCCTTGCCGCCCTTGCCACGCAGCACGACCACGAGCACGACGACGATTACCACGACGGCGGCGATGCCCACGTAGAGCATTGTCGCCGAGCCGCCGTCTTCCCCGGCTGCGGCGCGATCGGGGGCGGACGCTCTGGACTGTGACTTCTTCGGCGTCGTGTCGGCCGATGTCTTCGTCGCGTCGGCCTTGTCGATCTCGGGTCGCGGGGGTACTTCGAGCCCGACGTTCTCCAACGCGATCCGTGCCGATCGGGCCTCTGCCGATCCGGGCAGGAGGGTCAGCACGTCCTGCAGCCGATCGGCCAGCATGTGGACGCGCCGTTCCCACATCTCCGGCGTGTCACGGATGGTCGGGGGCGAGGCGAACCCCAGCGTGAGTCGCGGCTCCTTGAGGAACACGGGCACCTGCGAGAGGTCCACCTGCATGAGCATCGGGTAGTATCCCAGGTCCAGCGAGAGCGTCTCTTTGGGCTGAACCTTCTTGCCGGCGATCCACGTCTGGGTGACCACGGCGTTGGGAAGGAGCGTGAGCTTGCGCGATCGACCGACCTTGAGAACGGTGAACACCCAGGAGACCTCGGACCGTTCGCCGCCCACCAGCTCGCGGGCGTTCCACTCGCCGGATTCCATGCGGGCCTCGGCGGGTGCAGGTCTCCACGAAAGCTCCGTTCCGCCGACGGCGATCGTCTTGTCGGCCTTGGGGATGATTCCGTCATCAACGCCGATGGCGTCCAGGACGGCAGACGCCTGGGCCTTGGCGACCGGGCCAAGCACCCACCACGCCTCGCCCTTGCCGCCGATGCGCGCCCGGCTGATCGGCAAATCCTTCCCGGCAGGGGTTTGATCGCTCCCGGAGATCTCCGTCACCTTCGGAACAACGGGTTTTCGGCCGACGACTTCGCGTACCGTCGTCGTGGCGGCCTGCTGTTGCTGATAGCGGTTTCCGGCCGGGCCGTCCACCGCCAGGCAGACCAGCTTCGTCAGTCCTCGCAGGTAGAGTCGATCGCCCTCGACGACCGGGGCGCACCGGCTCTGCGGCGCGATGTTCCGCGAGAGCATCGTCGCAAGCCCGAACAGCCCATTCCGCGTGGCGGTATGCACCGCGAAGGCCTTTGTGGCGTCGTTGAGACGCAGCACCGCCATCTGCCCGTGAGTGGTGGTCCCGCCGAACCCGCCGACCGGCCAGCCGCCGTCGCCCACATAGAGACGGTCGCCCACGATCACCGGCGGAATCGTCGGATCGGTGGTCTTCACCAGCACCTGCCGCATGCGCGAGAGGCGTTTGCCGGTGGTGGTATCATAGATGTCCAGTTGCGTCCACTGCACCGGATAGTGCTGCGGCACGTGGGCGCTGTCGACCTTCACGATGTACATTCGCCCGTCTTTGATGACCGGTGCCTTCATCCAATGGCGCGAACCGAAGGTGGTGTTGGCCTTGACCTGCCCGCGACCCAGTTTCGGCGGGCTCTGCCACAACGTCCGCACGCCGACGCGTCCGGCGTCGTCCAGCCAGAGCTTGGCGGCTTCCTGCCCCAGCACGGGCGCGGTATAGGCCGTGTCGCCCAACACGTAGGGCGGCGTGCGGATCGCCTCGACGTGGAAGATGTCCCGGTGCAGCAGCGTCCCGTCGGCCGTGTCGACGACGGCTCCTTCGCCGGTGATCACGACGGTCTTGCGTTTCTCGCCGTTGACCAGTTGCATCACGGCCAACCCGTTGCCCAGACCGGCCTGCCGGTCGCCCTTGCACACGGTGCGTTTCTCAGGTCCGCGGGCGGTCCAGCGGACCTTGCCGTCTGCGGCGTTCAGCGAGATCAGCCCGTATTGGCCGTCTTTGCCGCCGGGCAGGTGCGACTGGACGATGTACTGCCCCTCGATCAGGATCGGGTTGCCCATGTTCGGGTGGTTCCACGAGCCGGGCGTGTCCACCATCCAGCGGACGCTTCCGTCGTGACCCAGACAGGCGGCGGTGCCCGATCCCACGTGGACGTAGACGGCCTCGGCGGTGACCACCGGGGCGACGCTGGCGGCGAACTCGCCTCGCGGCGCGTCTTTCCCGCTGGGCGAGGCGATCTGCTTCTTCCAGAGTTCTTTCCCGTCGGCGGCGTTGAGGCAGTGCAGCCAGCCGGGCTCAGCCATCACGAAAATCTTGCCGTCTCGCACGACCGGGTCGGCGGTGCCCATGGGCAACTCGACTGTCCATGCGACGTTCGTGCCCTTGTTGAGGTCCCAGGCGATGGGCACGTTGGCGTCGGGGTACACGCCCGATCCGTCTCCGCGATAGCGCTTGCCCAGCGAGGGGTTTGGCCCGGCCTTGGAGGCAGAGGCGGCCTGGGCGTCCGGGCGGCCGCGCGTGCAGACGTGAACGCTGAAGGACGTGAACTCCACCAGCCCCAGCATGCGGGACGGGAAGCCGTCGTGCCAGTTGACCCTGCCGTGGTGGCGCTGCACGTAGTTGTTGCTCGCGCAGCGCACCAGCAGGCGGTTCGTTCCCTTCCTCAACTTTGCCTGGAACACCGCCGGCTGGAACGGCGTGAACTCCGCGCCCGCCTTCCACACCGGTTGGCCGTTCAGCCAGATCATGCCCTGCCCCTCCATCCGCACCGAGAGCCAAACGGTCTGCTCGGAGGCGCTGTCGATGGTGCTTCGGGCGTACCATGTGATGTATCGCCAGCTGCCCGAGGACGCCTCGGGGCGGTTGGGCGGTACCACGGTCGCCCCGGCGAGCCCCGCCGGGATCCACCCTGCCGGGCGGTCCACGTGCTGGACGGTTCCCTCGCTGTCGGTGAACAACTGCGTCCGCTCGTAGGCGACATTGTCCGCAGCGAGCACTTCCGGTGCGCGGACGGGGGCGTCCTGGTCGTACACCGAAAACGGCCCGGCCATCTCCCAGTCCATCACGGGTTGCCACCGCTGGGCACCCTTCGGGGAGGCCTGCTCGACACGATTGCCCTTGCGGGCGTTGGCGAGCACCTCCTGGCCGAAATAAGGCCCGAAGGTGTCATCCGCCGGCGCGACGCGGTCGGTCGGGATGGTTGCTTCTTCCAGCGAGGCGGCCTGTCTGGCGTAGTTCACCAGGCGGGCCATGTAGGTGGTCTTGTTCTGGTCGGTCGCCTGGTCGGTCCATTGCGGGGCGGGCACGAGAACGCGCGAGACGGCGTCGGTTACGGGCATGGGGTAGTCCTGCAGGGCCAGCGCCAATGCGCGGATCTCGCGGTACGCCCGGGCGGCCCGGCCGGTGGCTTCGTCGAGCGTCTCGGGGGCCTGGTCGGGGTCTTCGGCGGCAAGGAAGGCCACCGGGTCGCGCGGGGCCGGCACGATCGCGCCCTCTCCCGAGCCCATCCAGCGCCCCTTCGCGCCGGAACTGACGTACGTACCTTCCAGCTTCGATGACTGAATCATGCCGGCCAGGGCGTCCTGTCCGCTGCCGATGATACCCTTGCCGCCGGGCGCTTTGCGCAGCCAGCTGGTGTCGACTCGGCCGTCGATGATTCGACCGCTGAAGGTGATCTGTGGCTGACCCTTTTCGGCGTATGCCTGGACGATCCGCTCTTTGTTGCCTCTGTACGTCAGGTCGATGCGGGCGTCGAATCGGCCTTGTTCGTCAGGTGCGATGGGCGAGTACTTCGCGTCGAATTGGCCGCCGTCCGTGGAGAACACTCTCCCGGAGGTAAGCTCCTTTTCGAAGACCCATTTGTCGCCTTCCTTTCTGTACTGCAGCACCCAGTCCCGGCCGCCATGGAATCGGCGGAAGGCGAGGATGAACTTCGCCTCGGTCTGGCGGACGTCCAGGTCCAGCATGATCGTGTGGGCTTCGGTCTTTGCTGCTTCGGACTCGTCCTCGGCGTCGACGACGACCTGGAACACGACCGGGCCGGTGAGCTTGTCGTCCTTCACGGACAGACCCGTTGCGTCGATCTGCTTGAGGGGAATCGAATCCGGAAGAGGGGCGACGTTGCGGACCAGCCAACGGCTTCCCTGGCGGCGGAGGGCGAGGGTGAGGTTCCCGCGTCGCCAGCTCTGGTCGAGTTCGACGGTCACGTCGAGCGGGCGGGCCTTTTTCGCGTCGGCGGCGCTGCGATCGCGCAGTTGCTTGCGAAGGCCTTCGCGGATTTCGATGAGCTTGCCCAGTTCGTCCCATTTGCCCGATTTCTCGGCAGCCAGACTCCCCGAAGCCGAGACAATCGTCCAGATCAGCATCCCAGCCAGCAGGCTGATTCGCCCAGTTCGCATGCGAGCTTCCTTTCGGTGTGCTCCGTTGGAGCACGGTTTGACCCTTCGGACGCGGTGTGCGTTCCTTGGTGCATTGCGGCAATGTCCGCCCGACTCGCAGATTGCATGGGTCGGGCGTTACGAAGATCGTTCCTTCTGTAACACAACGAGGGCACGGCAGATTCGATGCGATTGGGCCAAAACTGTGGTACCATCGAATACCGCCTGCCACCGAACCAAAGGACACGACGAACGTCCAAGGATAGGGCAAACCCTGGAGAGAGTCCATGGCTGTGACGCATCCTGTGCTGCGAGAGTGTGAAAAAGCCGCTCGTCGGCTGCTGGTGTATCGCATCGCCGAGTCAACGGCGGTGACCGTCGCGATGGTCGGGCCGCTGGCGGCCTGGCTGGCGGGGATGCACGCCCTGGCGATGCATGGGCAGTCGGCCTGGGCGCTGGCAGGGGCGCAGCTGTCAGTGGTCTGGGTGGCGGCCCTGCTGCAGCCGAGAGTTCGGGCGGTGGTGTCGGCGACGACGATGCAGACGATACTGACGGCCATCGCTGCAGCGGCGCTCTATGCGGGGACCATGGCAGGGATCCTTCTCGGCCAGGAGCCCACCGGCTGGTGGCTGGCAGGGCGGGGGCTTCTGGTGGCTGCCATAGTCGGTCCGGTAACGCCGTTGGTTCATGGGGTGTCGGTTCGGCAGGCGGCGGTCTGGTTGGATGGGCAACTTCGTGCGGGCGATCGCATCGCCACGGCGGCTGAGGCGCTGAGCTCCGGCGAGCCTGTCGGCGAGGAAACGGCGCTGATCGCCGCCCAGGCGCAGAAGATATTGGCTTCGCGGAAGCCGGCTGCGGGCGACTATTGGAAACGCACCCGCAGGACCGCGGCGCTGGCGGGGCTGGCGGTGGGTGTGTGTCTGCTGGCTGGGGCGATGGGAGGGGTGTCCACGCGCGATGAGTTCTCGGTTCGCCTGGCCGACGCCGCTGTCGAACTGGACGAGACGCAACGACGGCGCATTGCCCGCGCCATGCGAACGGCGGCCCGGTCGGCCGACGCGACCAAGGCCGAGTTGCTGCGCGAGGCAGCGGTCGTGATGGTCGACGCGAGTGATCGCGACCGGTTGGCCAAGCTGCTCCAGGAACTCCGGCGACGCGGATACGACGTGCGTCGGGACGTCCCCCAGGGCGTCATGGAAGAACTCGCCCGTCGGGCCGGGGGTGGGGGCGACCAGGCAGGCGGACGGGGCGAGGATGGCAGCGGCGGCGAGATCTCGCAGGACGCCAACCAGGCCGACGGCCCGGCGCGATGGGTGTTTTCCGCGACGCCGGGAACAGAGCGCCAGGCCGATCCCGACCCCGACCAGGGCGAAAGGGCGATGCGCCCCGAGACGCTGCCGTGGGAGAAGGCGTGGCAGCGTGCCCGTCAGCGGGCGTCAGACGCATTGGCCGGCGGGCGTCTGCCCCTGCGGTACCGCGAGCTCATCGAGCGATACTACGATCGGCCGGCAGTGGAGTAGGTCGGTTCGCCCGATCCGCCGGCTGAGTGTGGGGCAGCTATGGGGTGTTGGGGTCGGCGGGCGAGGACGAATCGGGCCGGGCCTGGAGGGTTTTGATCTGCTCGGACAGGTCCGCGACCCGCTTGCGGAGTTTGTCGCGCTCGGTGATCGCGCCGCCAAGGGCTTTGATGTGGTCCAGCTGACGGCGGTTCTCCAGCTGCAGTTCGTGCACCTGCTGGGCGAGCAGATCGGCGCGGCGACGCAGGGACTTCAGCGTCATCTCGCGAACCGACGCCTCGGCCTTGAGGCGGTTGACCTGGTCTTCCAGGTCGCGCACGCGCCGTGGCTTGACGTCGTCGGCGGTTTCGACCTCTCCGTTTACCGGCCCCCCGCAGCCGACAAGGATGCCGACCGACAGGACGATCAGGATGAGCGATCCCCGAAGCATGCTTCCATTAGAACACCGATGGGCGAAATTGAACAGGGGCAGTTGCAGATTGGGAAGCCGTAGAGCCTGTTCTTTCCGAACCAGTTCCGCAATATCGTTTCGCCTTCGGCACATCTGCCTGTCGGCAGTCACGGCCTGGAAGGCCGTGCGACGGCGAGCGTCGCATGGGCATCCTGCCCATGTTCTGTTCTGTTTTCGCCTTCGGAGTTGCGCCCGCAACAAGTTGCGGGCCCTACGGCGGACCGACCCCCAACCAAGGGTGCCCCGGTTTGTGCAGCGAGCCTGAGCGAGCTGAGCAACCGGGTTGCTGCGTTCCTCCTTCGCAAGCTCAGTCGTAACGCCACAAGCCCGGGCACCCTTGATGGGTGG